>NZ_JBLBVK010000051.1:0-183421 GCF_047314965.1 Silicimonas lutimaris
ACATCACCACCAGCCGTCAGCTTCAGCTCAATCTCACGCAGCAGCTTCAAGATGTCTTCGTCTGAATGTCGCTTCCTCGCCATGCCCAATCCCCCTCTCGCGGCCAAAGTAATGGCCCAGTTCTAGGGGGGAAGGACAGAAAAGATCGCGCAGATCGACGCGCTGGCTGCCCGGAAATCCGAGGTCGCCGCTACCCTTGCCACGCTCGAAGCCAATAGCGGGACGTCTTCTGCGGATACGTCGGACCAGGAAATCATGCGCGCGACGCTGTTGGATCGCGCGATGGCCGATCTGAATTTCGAGCGTGCCAAGCTGATGAGCGAGCTCGCCGGTATGCGCACCGATTACATCGGGCACGACAACCTGCGCTTCCAGCGCAAAGAGCAGTCAAAGCTGGAAGAAATCGCCGTGATCGAGCAGGCGATGGCGGACCGCAGGGAGCAGATCCGTGTCCTTGGCCAGACTGGCGCGCTTACCGATGCAAGCGAAGGCAGCGACGAGACGACATTGGCCGAGATCAAATCGGTCTTCGACAAGGTCAACGTGCAGCTTGAGACAGCGCGCCGCGAAGCGCGGGATCTGAACCGCAGACGCATCGAGCTGGACCGTATCGAAAACGAGATCGAAGAAGCCGAGGGGCTTCTCGAGGAGACACGTCGCGCGCTGGAGGTCATCCGGCTGGAATTCGGGCGTGCACTTCCGGGCTATGCCGTCGTGATGTCTCCGCCATCTCTGCCCGTGGAGCCTGTCGAAGATACGCGAAAGCTCCTGATGGCCGGCGGGATGATGGGTGGAGCGGGTCTTGCACTGTTCCTCGCACTGGGGCTGGGACTTTCCGAGCGTAGAGTCCGCTATGCCGAAACCCTGGTTCCCGTTGAGAATCGCCTGCCAGTGCAGCAGGTGTCCGACGCCGACGAGGCAGACCCGCATGCGGCCGATCTGCTGCGCAACGAGCTGCAGCTGCAGAGTCTGAAGAAACCCCGGCTTGTGGGCAACGCCCCTGTCATTGCACTCACACGCGCCCGTCCCGGCGAGACGACGGAATTCGCACGTGCCTTGGCGCGGAGTTTCGCCCGGGCGCGCATGAAAACCCTGTTCATTGACGCGGACATCGGAAAACCCGCCAGCGATCCGTCGCAGGCCGGCTGGCGGGATCTTTTGACTGGCGCCACCGTACAGCCGTTGCGCGACGCGGACACGGATGGGCTTTGGGAGCTTCCCGCAGGCACTGAAGGACTGCTGGATGACCGCACGGTTTCCGCGCCGATGGTACGCGCCGCAGTCGAAAAGATCTCGAAATCCTTCGACGTGGTCATCGTGTCTGCAGGCAGCATTCAGGATCGCCTGTCCGCCCAGTTCATCCTGTCGAATGCCGATGTTGGAGTTCTCGCGCTCAATCCATCCGACAGGAAGGCCGATGTTTTCGGCCAGATCGACCGCCTTCATGGCCTGCCGCGCAACGGAAGCGTCGCCGCAATGCGGAATGCGCTTTCCAGCGACCCCTGGCTGGCCGTCCGCACCTGATTTCACGTGATCCCTGGAGACCAACTCATGTCCATGACCGTCGACACCACGAACGCCAGCGTCCGAATTCCGGCTACCGGCATGAAGCGTTCCCTGGACGTCTTGCTAACCTTGCTCATCCTTCTCGCGATCTGGCCAGCTTTCGTCGTGATCTGTGCCTCGATTGCGATGACGTCACCGGGGCCGGTGTTCTTCGTGCAAACCCGCGTCGGCCGGGACGGCCGCACCTTCGGCATGATCAAGTTCAGGTCCATGTACCAGAACGCGGAGCAGCGCCGGGCCGAGATCGAAAAACTCAGCGACCGGGAAGGCATTTGCGTCAAGGTCAAGGACGATCCGCGGGTCACGCGGGTGGGACGTATCCTGCGGCGCTGGTCGCTCGACGAACTTCCGCAATTGATCAACGTGCTCAAGGGGGACATGTCGCTGGTCGGGCCGCGCCCGGCGCTGCTCAACGAGGTCGCCGCATTTCCTGAGCATGCCCACCGCCGTCACAATGTCCTGCCCGGCATCACGGGACCCTGGCAGGTCTCCGGCCGTGCGGACATCGGGTTCGACGAGATGATCGCTCTCGACCTCGACTATGTCCGGCGCGTTTCGGTGATGACCGATGCCATGATCCTGCTGCGCACATTCCGCGCGGTCGTGGGCGGCAAAGGTGCGTACTAAGACGCGTACAAGTTCACTCTTCTCTTACTCATACATCAAAACGGGACAATGAAGCCATGTATCGCAAAGGAATAATTCTTGCTGGCGGCAAGGGAACGCGTCTGAGACCGGCGACTTACAGCGTCAGCAAACCGCTTCTCCCGGTCTATGACAAACCGATGGTCTACTATTCCCTGAGCGTGTTGATGCAAGCCGGGATTCGCGAGATCGCCGTCATCACCACACCCGAGGATCAGGCGCTTTTCCAGAGAGTGCTCCGGGACGGCAGTCAGTGGGGCGTGCAGTTCGAATGGATCGTGCAGCCTTCGGCAGACGGCATCGCGCATGCCTACATTCTGGCGGAAGAGTTCCTTAACGGGCATCCGTCTGCGCTTGTTCTCGGGGACAATCTTTTCCTAGGTCATGGGCTTCAGCAGCGCCTCATTGCGAGGAGTCTGCCTTGCAGCGGAGGGACGATATTCACATGCGAGGTCAGCGATCCCGAACGCTACGGGGTGGCCGGGTTCACGGGAAACCGAGTGACCCAGATTGTCGAAAAGCCCACCAACCCGCCATCCAACAGCGCCATCACCGGCCTGTACTTCCTTGACGGCGATGCGCCGCGCAGGGCGCACGGGTTGCGGCCATCCGAGCGCGGTGAACTGGAAATCGTGTCGCTACTGGAAACCTACCTCGCCGAAGGCACGCTGACCGTTGAGCGTCTGGGCGCGGAGATCGAATGGTACGATGCAGGGACACATGACGCGCTTCTGGAGGCCAGCCAGGCCGTTCAGAGGCTGCAGAAAGGCGGAGAGCTTTTCGGCTCCCCGGACGAGGCCGCGTTCCGGCGCGGATGGAGCAGCGGCGAGGCGGTCGCGAAGGCCATCCAGCATCTCGGGAAGACCGCGTATGCGTCCATGCTTGGCACACTGGTCGAACGTGCCATCCGCCAACCCGAAGCGGCTTGATTTCCGTAAGGCGCGAAGCGCTTTTCCGAGACGTCCGGTTGGCCGCTTCACAGCGGCCGACCTTGTTTGCGCGAGCAACAGTAGGCAAGCATCGGACGGAAGGAACAACGCGTCCTTTTCTTCCCAGCGTCCCCAGTGAGCCCATCGAAGTTCTCTGGCTGGCCGTCTGAACTATGCCGGGGTATGATTGGTCTGGAGCAACCTAGGAACGAGCGTAGAAGCCAATGCGCGATCCGTGGGGCTGAGAAGGAAGACGCTCCATGAAGACATCCATCGCCACGGTATCGATCTCGGGAAATTTCCGCGAAAAACTGGATGCGATCGCAAAGGCCGGTTTTGACGGAATCGAGATATTCGAACAGGATTTCATCGCGGAGGAAGGCACGCCGCGCGACATCGGACGGATGATCCGCGACTGCGGTCTGGAGATCACGCTCTTCCAACCTTTCCGCGACTTCGAGGGACTGAGCGGCGACTTGCGGGACAAAGCCTTCGATCGCGCCAGGTACAAGTTCGACACGATGGCCGAACTGGAAACCGACCTGATCCTCGTCTGTTCATCGGTCCACCCCGCGGCGCTCGGCGGGATCGACCGCGCGGCCGACGACTTTGCCGAACTTGGGGCGATCGCCGCGGAGCGCGGTCTTCGGGTTGGATATGAAGCGCTCGCCTGGGGGCGCCACGTCAACGATCACCGTGACGCGTGGGAAATCGTGCGACGGGCCGACCACCCGAATATCGGACTGATCGTCGACAGCTTTCATACGCTTGCGCGCAAGATCGATCCGGACACGATCCGGCGCATTCCAGGGGACAAGATCTTCTTTGTCCAACTTGCGGACGCGCCGCTGATCGAGATGGATCTGCTGTACTGGTCGCGCCATTTCCGGAACATGCCCGGCGAGGGCGACCTTGCGGTGACGGACTTCATGCGGGCGGTGGCCGCGACGGGATATGACGGCCCGATCAGCCTGGAGATCTTCAACGATCAGTTCCGGGGCGGCAGGCCGGAAGGTCTGGCCCGTGATGGCTACAGATCGCTTGTCGCATTGATGGACGATGTCCGCCGGAGAGAGCCGGATATTCGCATCGAGGTGCCGGACCTGCCCAAGCGCATCATGGCCGAATGGGTTGAATTCATCGAGTTCGCAACTCGGCTTGAGGATGGGAAGGCGCTTGTCAACCTGCTGAAAACTATGGGCTTCTCTCATATCGGCGACCATATCTCAAAAAACGTCGCGCTTTGGCAGCAGGGCGATATCCGGATCATCCTGAATACCGAGACTTCGGGCTTCGCCAGTTCTTCCTATGCAATGCACGGCACTTCGATTTGCGATGTCGGCTTGCGAGTCGACAGCGCCGAAGCCACCGTCAGGCGTGCGCTTGCCTTGGGAGCGAAGCCGTTCAACCAGCCGGTCGGTCCCGGAGAACTGGAGATTCCCGCGATCCGAAGCATCGGTGGAAGCCTTCTGCATTTCATCGATGGCGTGAGCGGGCTGGACGATGTCTGGTCGGTAGAGTTCCGCGCGAAAGAAGATGCTCCGAACCAAGACACGGGTCTTGTCCGCATCGATCATGTCGCGGAAACCATGAACTACGACGAGATGTTGAGTTGGTCGCTGTTCTATACATCCCTCTTCGAGATGTCGCGCGCACCGATGGTCGATGTAATCGATCCAGACGGGCTGGTGCGGAGCCAGGCGCTGCGCACGGCGGACAGCTCTGTCAGGATCACGCTCAACGGAGCGGAGACGCATCGCACGCTGGCAGGACGTTTTCTGGCCGACAGTTTCGGCGGCGCCGTGCAGCACGTTGCCTTCGCGACGGACGACATCTTCCTCACAGCGCGCACGATGGCCAAGCTTGGGTTCGCGGCACTGGATATGCCCGGAAACTACTATGCCGATCTGCGCGCAAGGTTTTCGCTGGAGCCCGAGACGCTGGCGGAGATGCAATCGCTCAATATCCTGTACGATGAAGATGCGAATGGCGGATTCTACCAGTTCTACAGCCCGCCCTTCGCCGGGGGCCTTTTCTTCGAGGTCGTTCAGAGAGTCGGGGGATATGACGGATATGGCGCGCCTAACGCTCCCTTCAGAATAGCAGCGCAGAAGCGGCTCATGGGGCCAAAGGGCATGCCGGGGCGATAGAGCTATTCCGCCGGCAGGAAGACCAAATTGGAGGAGCGGCGGATTCTGCCCAGTATCAACTCTGCGTTCGGGATATCGCCAGATAGAGCATGCCTCGAAGCCGCGATCGGGCACTTTTCGCGAACCCACCAGCGTTCGATCAGACGCCTCTCGATCCTAGGTGTTCAGTCCCGGCATCTGGTGGATCGGGTCGAGGATGAATCGATCCGGCTCTGAAGTCCAGATTTTGCAGATGTACTCGTATGGTGTGAGACCGCTGAGGGTCTTGAGACGGCGCGCGAAGTTGTAGGCATCGAGGAAATCCGGGAGGTGGCTGCGTAGTTGTTCGTGGCTGTCGTAGTGGTACCTTTTGACGGTCGCGTCCTTAATCGTGCGGTTCATCCGCTCGACCTGGCCATTGGTCCACGGATGGTTCGGCTTGGTCAGCCGATGCTCGATCCCGTTCGCCTCGCAGATCATGTCGAACCGCATTGGCCGAGAGATGATCGTGTTCCGGTTTCGCGGCTGTTCGGCAAACTGGATGCCGTTGTCGGTCAGGATCGTGTGGATACGGTAGGGGACGGCGTCTAGGAGAAGCTCCAGGAACTCCCAAGCCGTCTTCCTGTCTGCCTTCTCGACCAGTTGCGCAACGGCGAACTTGCTCGTTCGGTCAATGGCCACGAAGAGATAGAGCTTGCCTTCGGCTGTCCGCAACTCGGCGATGTCGATGTGAAAGAAGCCGATCGGGTAGCGCTTGAACTTCTGCCTCTTGGGCTTGTCGCCGTCCATATCCGGCAGCCGCGAGATGCCATGTCGCTGTAGACAGCGATGCAAGGAAGACCGCGTGAGGTGCGGAATTGTCGGCTGCAAAGCGTAGAGGCAATCGTCCAGCGGCAGTAGCGTATGGCGACGGAAGGCGACAATGACGGCCTCGTCTTCCTCGCTGAGAACGCTCGAGCGTGGCTCCCTCGGTCCGGTCTTGCGATCCTCGACCGACTGCCGCTTCCGCCACTTTGCGACTGTCTTCGGATTGATCCCGAGCTCCCGGCTCAACTCCGCGTTCGAAGCTTGCGATCGCTGTATTGCTGCTCTGATGGCGTGCGTGGTCGTGGCGCAGCCATGACGTACCTGTCCCATAAGGCGTCCTTCCATTCCACCGAATGGATCGCACCATCAAACCATGGGATCAAACACCTAGGCATGGGTGTATCGAGGAAGAACTCCAGATCGAAAAGGGTTTCCAATTCGATCCAAGGTTGGTCGTCCAGCAAGAGGTAGTTGCCCTTGACGATCACAATGTCCGTTTCCGGCGACACTACCCCTGCCCCGGGCACCGCACGCTCTTTCGTACGATCGTAAACGGGGTAGAAGACAGGACTACGGGAGACCCGGATACCTTCCAGCAGGTTTCGGATGCCATCGAAGTCGAAGGAGCGCTTAGCGCCCCAGTGAGGCAGAATGCCAAGGCTTTCGAACTGTGAAGTGTCCAGCCGGAACCCGTCAATGGACACCAAGCAAGACTGGATCGGCTTCTCGGGATTGTCGTTCAGGGATTTGACGAGCGCCTCTGAAAAAGCGGTTTTCCCTGAGGCCGGAGGACCGCCGACAGCTACGACGAGGCGGCTTCCCGCTCTGAATTTTTCGCGGATCGTTTTGGCCGCGAACGGGATCAAACCACCTTGCACGTGACTTCCTTTGGCCACAGGAGCCGTTTTCGATATGGTGACGGTTCAACAAGCGCCCTGATGAGGAATTCTGGCATCCCTTCTTTTAACGCCAGGAGCGCAGGCATCATGGACGATCAATCCGCAGCGTAGGCCTTCAACGCTGCTTCCAGACCTTCATCCCAGATCATCCGCAGCCATTTTTCGAAGGCTTGGGAGAAGCGCGGGTTGTCGGCAAGATCTCCGTAGATCTGGCTCTGCTCCAGCCATGCGGCCGGCCGCGCGCGCGCCGCCTTCGCAGCCGCCGTGCGTTCGTCCCAGAAAGGGTCGTTCGGCGCGATCTGCGTGCCATCCTCGCGGGTACCCTCGCACATGCGAGCCCAAGCCGCCTCGACCAGAGCGAGACCTTCGACAGGTTTGTTCGCCGCGAGCCCATCGCGCACGATAGGCAGGATGAAACCCGTGTGGCGTGATGAACCATCAAACGCCACGCGACGCGTCGTATCGATAATGGCAGGGTTGGAAAAGCGCTTCTCGATCAGATCGATGTAGGCTTCCGGCGTCATCCCTGGCACAGGCGTGACGTGAGGGGCGATCTCCTCGCGCTCCACCTTGCGGAAAAGGCCATTGATCAAAGGATGGAGAATGCATTCCGAAATCGTTTCGACAGAGAGCACTTCACCCGGATTTGCAATGACCTGATGGCCACCATTCAGGATCCGGATCTTCATCGCTTCGAAATCGTGCACCCGGTCCGAGAAGATCGCGCCCGAGAGGTTCCAGTCAGGCCGACCCGCGCAGAAATCGTCCTCGATCACCCATTGGCGATAGTTTTCGTGAGTGACCGGCGCATCATCCTCGATGCCGAAGGTCCGCACCAATTCCAGTTCCTTGGGACCGGTGGCCGGCACAATGCAATCGACCATCGAATTGGGGAAACTGCAGTTCTGATCGATCCAAGAAGCGAGGTCGGGGTCGCTTAGCTTGGCAAGCGATACGACGGTCTGGCGGAGGATCGCGCCGTTGCCTTGCAGGTTGTCGCAGCTTTGTCCGGTGAAGGGGCCGATACCGCGTTCCCGCCGCAGCTTCAGAGCCGCAACCATGGCACCGAAGGCCGTGCGAGGCCGATCGGGGTTGGCGGCGTCGTGCTGGATGTCGGGGTGAGCGGCGTCGAAGCCTTTGGTCACAGGGTCGATATAGTACCCGCCCTCGGTCACGGTCAGGGCAACGATGCGGATTTCCGGCTCAGCCATTTTCGCGATCAGCGAACCATTGGCCTCCTCGATCGGGAGATAGTCGATCATGGAGCCGACGATCTCGGCGGAGGTGCCGGAAGGATCAAGCTCGATAAGAGTTGTGAGGCAGTCCTGAGCCAGGAGTCTTTCCCGCTGGGCAGCGTCGAACTGTCGGACACCGGCACCGATTATGGCCCAGTCCAGCGCAAGCCCCTGCTGCATCAAACGGTGCAGATACCAGGATTGGTGGGCCCGGTGGAAATTACCGAGTCCGATATGCACGATTCCTGCCGACAGTTGTCCGCGATCATATGTCGGTGCGCTGATACCTTCCGGTATCTGATCAAGGGTTGCGTTCGACAGTTTCATCAACTCATCCAGTTCCCGCCGTCGACATTGTAGGTTTGAGCGACGATGTAATCGGCCTCGTCACTGGCCAGAAAAATCGCCATCCCGGTCAGATCCTCGGCAGTGCCCATGCGGCCAAATGGGACGCTCTCGCCGACTTCCCTTTTCTTCTGGCCCGGCGCCTTGTTTTCGTACTTGGCGAAAAAGGCATCGACCCCGTCCCAATGTTCCCCATCGACGACGCCAGGCGCGATCGCATTGACGTTGATCCCGTGCTTGATCAGATCGAGACCGGCAGATTGGGTCAGGCTGATGACCGCAGCTTTTGTTGCGCAATAAACAGCCACGAGAGCCTCGCCGCGCCGGCCCGCCTGGCTGGCCATATTGATGATCTTCCCGCCCTTGTCACGCTCGATCATGTGCCTGGCCACGGCCTGAAGTGTGAACAGTGTGCCAGCTACGTTGATGTCAAAGACACGTGAGTAATCCTGGCGGGTGATTTCAACGATGGGGGCCGCCGTGAAAAGCGCCGCGTTGTTGATCAGGATGTCTATGTGCCCATGCGTGGCAACGGTTTCAGCCACGGCCGCGTCGATGCTGTCCTGGCTCGTCACGTCCATTTCGACCGCGACGGCGGCTTCGCCGATGGTCGTCGCCGCTTGACGCGCACGCTCGATGTTGATGTCGGCAATTGCGACACGGGCTCCTTCGCGCACGTAAGCCTGTGCGAAAGACAGCCCGATGCCCCTGGCCGCGCCGGTGATCAGCGCGGTCTTGCCGTCAAGCCGTTTCATGCGATGCGCAGGCCCTGCTTGTCGAACCGCTGAAACTGATCTTCCCGCGGGCTGAGCTGAATGCGATCGCCATGGGTGAAGTTGACTTCGCCCGGCGCGCGCACAGTAAGCGTGGTGCCCAATCCCGTATCGTTGATATGGAAGAAGGTGTCGGACCCCAGGTGTTCGGCAACGCCGACCGTTCCCTGCCACATGCCGCCTTCGGTAACGACGTCGATGTGCTCGGGACGGATGCCCAGGGTATGCGCCCCATGCTTCTGAGCTTCGGCACCCTCGATGAAGTTCATCTTGGGTGATCCGATGAAGCCTGCAACAAACAGGTTGCGCGGCTCACGGTACAGTTCCAGCGGAGAACCTACCTGCTCGATATGGCCCGCCCGGAGAACAACGATCTTGTCGGCCATTGTCATGGCTTCTACCTGATCGTGTGTCACGTAAATCATAGTGGTTTTCAGACGCTTGTGCAGTTCGCTGATCTCAAGCCGCATACCCACCCGGAGGGCGGCATCGAGGTTCGACAGCGGTTCGTCGAACAGGAACGCGGCTGGTTCACGAACAATTGCGCGACCGATGGCGACACGCTGACGCTGACCGCCCGACAGTTGGCCCGGGCGCCGGTCGAGATAGTCCGACAGGTTCAGAACCGAAGCAGCGTTGTTGACGCGCTTGTCGATTTCCGCCTGATCCAGCTTGGCCATGCGCAGTGGGAACGCGATGTTCTTGCGTACGCTCATATGCGGATAGAGCGCATATGACTGGAACACCATGGCGAGACCGCGCTTCGCGGGCGGCACTTCCGTGGCATCCTGACCGTCGATCCGGATCGTGCCCTCGGAGACGTCTTCCAGACCAGCAATCAGCCGAAGCAACGTCGACTTGCCGCAACCCGAGGGTCCGACGAACACGACGAACTCGCCATCGTTGATCTCCAGATCGAGCGGCGGAATGACGGTGACTTCGCCGAAACTCTTCTTCACTTTTTCGAGTACGATGCGTCCCATGTCGTTCCCCTCACTTAACCGCGCCGAAGGTCAGGCCGCGGACCAATTGTTTCTGGCTGAACCAGCCAAGGATAAGTACCGGCGCAATCGCCATTGTCGAAGCCGCGCTGAGCTTGGCGTAGAAAAGACCTTCCGGGCTTGAGTAGCTTGCGATGAAGGCTGTCAACGGGGCTGCCTTCGCAGCCGTCAGATTCAGCGTCCAGAAAGCTTCGTTCCAGGCCAAGATGAAGTTCAGGAGCAAAGTCGATGCAATGCCGGGAATAGCCATCGGTGTGAGAACGTAAATGATCTCTTCCTTCAGTGACGCACCGTCCATCCGGGCGGCCTCAAGGATTTCGCCGGGAATTTCACGGAAGTAGGTATAGAGCATCCAGACGATGATCGGCAGGTTGATCAGCATCATCACGATCACCAAGCCGGTCCGGCTATCCAGCAGCCCGAGTTTGATGAAAAGAAGATAGATCGGATACAGAACACCCACCGCGGGAAGCATCTTGGTCGACAGCATCCAGAGCAGAATGTCCTTGGTGCGATGCGACGGAACGAAGGCCATGGACCAAGCCGCAGGCACCGCGATGATGATACCGAGGATCGTGGAGCCGCCGGCGATGATCACGGAGTTCCAGAGGAAGCGCATGTAGTTCGAGCGCTCCTGCACCACTGCGTAGTTTTCCAGCGTCCAGTCGAAGAACAGGAACAGCGGCGGGTCGTTGATCGCCTGGGCTTCGGTCTTGAAGCTGGTCAGGATCGTCCAGAGGATCGGGAAGAAGATCAGCAGGCCGATCCCCCAGGCGACGATGGTGTTGATGGTCTTGCGTTGTGTCGTGACTGCGCGGGCCATGGTTCTATCTCCTCACGCGTCCAGGTTCTTGCCGACGATGCGCATCAGGAAGATGGCAACGATGTTGGCGAGAATGATTGCATAGACACCGCCTGCAGATCCGAGTCCCACGTTCTGGCTTTCCAGCACGCGCTGGAAGATCAGGTACGTCAGGGTCCGGGTGCCGAACGCGCCACCGGTGGTCACGAAAATCTCCGCGAAGATCGAAAGCAGAAAGATCGTCTGGATCAGGATCACGATGGTGATCGCCCGGCTGAGGTGCGGCAGGATGATGTATCCGAAGCGGGACAGCATCGGCGCGCCATCCATCTCGGCCGCTTCCAACTGCTCGCTGTCGAGCGACTGAATGGCGGTCAGGAGGATCAGGGTCGCAAATGGGAGCCACTGCCAGGAGACGATCATGATGATCGACAGGATTGGCACGTCGCTCAACCACACGACCGGCTCTGCGCCGAACGCGCGCCAGAGATGTGCGAAAAGACCGTTGATCGGGTCCATGAAGATATTCTTCCAGACCAGCGCCGACACGGTCGGCATGACAAAGAACGGTGCGATGACGAGGATACGGACAACGCCCTGGCCCCACATCGGCTGATCGAGCAGCATCGCAAGCAGGACACCGAGAACGATGGTGATGAACAGCACGCCACCGACAATGACCAGGGTCGTCTGAACACTTGGCCAGAACGAACTGGATGACACGAACCGTACGTAGTTTTCGAAGCCAACCCAGCCTGGCTCGATGTCCGGTCGGTTCGGCATGAAGCGCCGGAACGAAAACCAGAGTGTCATTGTGAGGGGGACCAGCATCCAGCCGAGGAGCAGGATAACCGCTGGGGCCATCATCAACCGGGCTGCGGATCGGGAATGTTGGGTCGCCATGACGCAAATCCTCTGACATCGGGCACAATGGCCCGGTTCATACCGACTTTACTTGGACTGTACGCATTTTAAGAGCCGGAGGGCGACAGATTGCGCCGCCCTCCGGTCCTGGGAGGAAGCCTTAGCGGTAGCCCGCCGCTTCCATGGCGTCGTTGGTGATCGCCTGCGCTTTGGCGAGCGCCTCGTCTACCGACTGCTGACCAGCGTAGACTGCCGAGAACTCCTGGCTGACTTCCGTCGCGATGCCGGCAAACTCCGGGATAGCGACGAACTGAATACCAACGTAGGGAACCGGCTTAACGGTCGGGTTCGTAGGATCGGCCGCGTTAATTGAATCGAGCGTCATTTTCGCGAACGGAACTTCCTGGTACTCTGGCGTTTCGTACAGCGAAGTACGCGCACCCGGCGGAACGTTCGCCCAGCCTTCCTTCGCGGCGACGAGCTCGATGTAATCCTTCGACGTCGCCCACTCAATGAACTGCTTCGCGGCATCAGCTTTTGCAGTACCGGCCGGGATGGCCAGAGCCCATGCCCAGAGCCAGTTCGAGCGCTTGCCGAGACCATTGTCCGGCGCCAGAGCGAAGCCGACGCTGTCGGCAACGGTCGAGTCGTTCGGATTGGTCACGAAGGACGCTGCAACCGTGGCGTCGATCCACATGCCGCACTTGCCCTGCTGGAACAGCGACAGGTTTTCGTTGAAACCGTTGGTAGCATAGCCCTGCGGGCCGTAGTCGTTCATGAGGTTGACGAAGAAGGTCAGCGCTTCTTTCCACTCGGGTTGATCGAACTGAGCATTCCACTCCTCGTCGAACCAACGCGCACCGAACGAATTGGCAGTGACCGTGATGAAAGCGCCACCCTCACCCCAGCCGGCCTTGCCACGCAGACAGACGCCGTTGATGTCATTCGCTGGATCATCCATCGCAGCCGCGGCTTCACGGATGAATTCCCAAGTCGGGGCAGCAGGCATTTCCAAACCGGCCTTTTCCATAAGGTCGGTGCGGTACATGACCATGGACGACTCGCCGTAGAACGGAGCTGCGTAGAGCGTGCCGTCGTGGCTCAGGCCGCCGCGCATCGCGGGCAGGATGTCGTCGACATCGTACTCGGCCGAGAGGCCGTCCAGCGGAACCAGCCAGCCGTTGGCACCCCAGATCGGGGTTTCGTACATGCCGATGGTCATGATGTCGAACTGACCGCCCTTGGTCGTGATGTCGGTGGTGACGCGCTGACGGAGAACGTTCTCTTCCAGGGTAACCCACTCGACGGTGTGACCGGTCTTGGCGGTGAAATCATCCGTGTAGCCCTGCATACGGATCATGTCGCCGTTGTTGACGGTAGCAATGGTGATGGTTTCGGCAAAAGCTCCGCCTGCCATAAGCGCAAGAACGGAAGCGGCAAATGCCGTCTTGGTGAATTGCATCTCAATCCTCCCTAGTGAAGTGCATGCCGCAAAGAACAGGAAACCAGCGCGCCAGTCAATATATTTTTTTACGCGCGGATACTTTTTGCTAGGCGGACATGCGAAGAACAAGACGCGCGGGAACGAGTGACTCGGTCCTGTTTTCAAAGCGTCCCTCTTCGTCGATGAGCCTGAGCAATGTCTCAACCGCAAGATCCGAAACCGTTTCGTAGTCATGGCCCACGGTTGTGAGCGAGGGGCTGGTAAAGCGCGAGAACGGATGATCGTCGTGTCCGGCGACTCGCATGGCAGTGCCGCTGCCCCGCCCGACTCGCAGCCCGCGCTCATAGCAGGCGGCGAGGAATCCGATCGCAAGTCGGTCGTTACTGCAGAGAATCGTTTCGCTTGGAAGCGACCGCTCCTTCAGTGCGCGCATTCCACCTTCGTAACCGATCTCTTCAAGGTTCCAGCCCTCGCCGTCGACCTGCACGATCATTGGCTCGAGTCCAAGCGTCTCCATCGTCTCGACATAGTTCCTGCGCCGCGCAAGCGAGTTCGGATTGGTCGGGTTGCGCATCTCGAAAAAGCAGGGAGGCTCCCCGGAACGTGTCAGGTATTCGACGCTTTGGGACACGAAGCTTCTGTTGTCCGAACCAACGAACGCCTCCCCTATATTCCTGATATTTCTATCAAAAATTACCGTAGGCACATCATTGCAGAAGCGCTTCAGCTGATCACGATCGGAAAGGCGTCCGAGTGGGGAAAGCAGTACACCGGCGGGTTTCAGGGACCGCAGGTTGTCCAGTATCTCGTTTTCGAGCTTTTGTTCACCATGGGCGCTGAACAGCGAAACCCGAAAACCAGCCTCGATGCAGCGACGCTCCAGAGTCCGGGCGATTTCGCCAAAGGTCGGGTCCGCCAGGTAAGGGACCACAACACCGACGTTTTTCGTGAGCCGGCGGTTCTGGTTCATCGCGAAGATGTTCGGGCGATAGTCGTACTTTTCGAGCGCATCCTCGATCCGGGCGCGCGTCGAGGTCTTCACGCTGCCGGGATCATTGAAGTACTTCGACACCGTCGGCCTCGAGACACCGACCGCTGCCGCGAACTCCTCCATGTTGCGTATCTTTTTTTCTTGCATCTTCGATTTCCTCAACACTTTGGACTGCACACAACACCGTCAGGCAGTTGGCACCATCTCGTTTCGACGAAGATGGTCATAAAAAATTTGCCACGCAAATTTTTTTGCCCACGTTAGGAATTTGTGTTTACACGCGTCAAGGACTAAGGCCGAGCATGGCCCATTCCGCAATCGGCAACGGCGCGCCTCCCAAGCTCCAGCCGATGCCGTCCGATGCTTGCCGCAAGGATCGGACGGTACCGTTATAAGGCGGGCATTTTTGACCTAAGTCTTGGCGATCCGGTAGATCGCCGGAATCACCAGAACGGTCAGGGTGGTCGAAGACAGAAGACCGAAAAGCAGAGATATGGCGAGCCCCTGGAAGATCGGGTCCACCAGGATCACGGCCGCTCCGATCATTGCAGCGAGCGCCGTCAGAAGAATCGGTTTGAACCGTGTGGCGCCGGCCTCGATCAGTATCTCGGTGGTCACCGCATTGCCGGGATCGGCGTGGCGGATGAAGTCAACCAGCAGGATCGAGTTCCGGACGATGATGCCCGCAAGTGCGATGAAACCGATCATCGAGGTGGCCGAGAATGGCGCGTCGAACAGCCAATGCCCAATCATGATTCCGAGAAACGTCAGCGGAACCGGCGTCAGCACCACAAGCGGCAGCCGGAAGCTTCCGAACTGTGCCACGACAAGGATGTAGATTCCAAGAAGCGCCACGGCGAAGGCCGCTCCCATGTCGCGGAACGTGACCCAGGTGACTTCCCACTCGCCGTCCCAGAGTAGAACCGGTGTTTCTGTCGACTCTGGCTGACCGTTCAGCCGGATTTCGGGCTTGACGCCCTCGGGCCAGCTCATGCCGTCCAGCCGCTCAGCCACTTCGACCATCCCGTAGAGAGGCGCTTCGAAGGCTCCGGCCAGTTCGCCCGTCACCATGATCACGTCATAGCCGTTGTGCCGGAATATCGGGTAGGACGCGCTTTCTTCGATGATCTCGACGAGGTCGCCGAGTTCGACCACGCCGCGCCCACCCGGCAGGGCGTTTGCAGGCACGGGTGTGGAGAGAGCCGTTGCGTCCATGACGCGCTGTGTCTTGTCGCGGGACATCACGATCGGGATGGGGTGTCGCCCCTCGCCCCGATGGGAATAACCCACGGTGACGGAGCCATTCAGAAGCTGCAAGGTTTGCAACACATCGGCTTCTTGCACGCGGTAGAAATCAAGGTCGGATGGCTGGAGCCGCGCCCTCAACCTGGGCGGACGGACACCATAGCTATCGTCGACGTCGACGATGAAGGGCACGTCGTCGAACGCAGTGCGAACCTTGGCGGCCACATCCCGGCGGGTCTCGGCGTCAGGACCATAGATCTCGGCGAGGAGCGTCGAGATGACCGGCGGCCCCGGCGGCGGCTCGACGACCTTGAGGACCGTCCCCTCGGGCAAGTCGAGCACGGCAAGCCTGGCCCTCAGATCAAGTGCGATCTCGTGGCTGGTTCTTTCGCGATGATGTTTGGCTTCGAGGTTCAGCTGTACATCGCCCATCTCGGGATTCTGGCGCAGGAAGTAGTGGCGAACGAGCCCATTGAAGTTGAAAGCCGATGCGGTCCCTGCATGCGTCTGCGCCGAGTGGACCTCGGGCAGTTCCATCGCGATGCGCGCAGCCTGCTGCGCGATTGCGTCGGTGTCCTCGACCGAAAATCCCTCCGGAAGATCGATGACGATCGAGAGTTCCGACTTGTTGTCGAAAGGCAGGAGTTTGACCGTTACATCCTTCGTGTAGAGCATCGCCAGCGAACCGAAGGACAGGGCTGCGACCACAAGCAGGAAGACGAGGCTGCTTCCCTTGCCGGCAAGGATCGGCCGCGCGACCGCGGCATAGAGCCGTCCCAGCCGTCCACCGGGGAAGCTGCCCTCGCCCTCGTCATGGTGCGCAGAGGCGCGCCCGGCGATCTTGAGCATCAGCCACGGTGTGATCATGACCGCGACGAAGAAGGAGAAAATCATCGCTGCCGACGCATTCGCAGGGATCGGGCTCATGTAGGGACCCATCAAGCCCGAAACGAAGAGCATCGGCAGAAGCGCGACCACGACGGTCAGCGTCGCCACGATCGTGGGATTGCCCACCTCGGCCACGGCCGTGACCGCCGCGGAGAACCGGCTTTCGCCCTCCTTCTTCATCCCCCAGTGGCGGGCAATGTTCTCGATCACCACGATGGCGTCGTCGACGAGGATACCGATGGAGAAAATCAGCGCGAACAGCGAAACGCGGTTCAGCGTGTACCCCATGATCCAGGCCGCGAAGAGCGTCAGCAGGATCGTCACCGGGATGACGATGGCGACCACGAGCGCTTCGCGCCATCCGATGGCGACAAGCACCAGCACGACGATTGAAACGGTTGCAAGCGCGAGATGGAACAGAAGCTCGTTCGCCTTCTCGTCCGCGGTCTCGCCATAGTCGCGTGTCACCTCGACCTCGACGCTTCCGGGAATGATCTGGCCCTCCATCTCGTGGACCTTGTGAAGGATCTCCTCGGCCACGAGAACGGCATTCGCTCCGGCCCTTTTCGCGATTGCAAGCGTGACGGCAGGATGTCGGACGATGGTGCCGTTTTCGCCACGATGAAGGGTGGCGACGTGGCGTTCGTCCATGCCCGAGACAAAGCCGACATCGGCGACATCGCGTACATAGACCGTCCGGCCATCGCGGGCCGTCAGTTCAAGGTTGCCGATGTCCTCGGGCGTGTTGAGCGTTTCGCCGATGACGAGGGCGACCTGCTGGCCGTCCTGTCGCAGGTCTCCGACGGGTGCGGCGCTGTTCGCGCCACGGACCTTGCCGGCCAGTTGCTGGAGCGTGATGCCGTAAAGTGCCAGACGCTCGGGGTCGGGAGCAATGCGAAGTGCCTCGGTTTCTTCCCCGATGATATACGTGAGACCCACGTTTTCGATCCTGGCCAGGCGCACCTCGACCTCGCGGACGATGCGCGTCAGATCGGCGGCGGCAATGTCGGGATGGTCTTCGGCGGGACTGAACGTGAGAGCGACGATCGCAACATCGTTGATGCCGCGTCCGACGACCAGCGGCTCGGGAATACCGACCGGAATCCGGTCGATATTCGCGAGGATCTTGTCGCGCACCCGAAGGATGGCGGTGTCGGCGGAAACGCCGACCTGGAAACGAGCCGTGACCATGACGGAGTCGTCGCGCGTGTCGGAGTAGACGTGCTCGACCTCGTCAATGCCCTTGACGGTGGTCTCAAGCGGTTCGGTTACCAGCTTGGCGGCATCCTCCGCGCGGAGCCCGTGCGCCTGGACATGGATATCGACCAACGGAACGGTGATCTGCGGCTCTTCCTCGCGCGGCAGGCTTGCCAGCGCGATCAGGCCCACGGCAAGCGAAGCCAGCAGTATCAGCGGTGTCAGGGGTGACGTAAGGAAGGCCCGCGTCAGCCGTCCCGCGATTCCGAGGTTCTCGGATGCTTCGTGTTGAGTGTCACTCATTGCCGACAACCACCTGATCGCCGACGCTGAGTCCGGTGAGGATTTCGCGCCATGCTTCGCCCTCGAGACGGACCAAGCCACCAGGCACCACCACGCGCTCGACACGCGCGCCGCCTGCCTCGACAGTCACGAAATCCAGGCCCCCATGCCGCGAAAGAGCGTCATCGGGCAAGAGAATGGCCTGCCGCTCGCCCACCGGCAGGCGCACAGGCACGCGGCGCCCGATGAAATTCGGGTTCAGCCCCTCAACCTCGACATCTGCCTGCACGCGCCCACCTTCGATTTGCGGATAGAGCTTGGCAAGCGTGCCTTGCCGGACTTCTCCGGCAGCGCCTATTTCGATGACATCGCCTTCCGACAGGTCGGTGGCGTGCCGCTCGGGAACAGCCAGGCGCAGGTAGACACCGCCGCCGCCGATCACCGCAATCGCCTCACCCGGTCCGACCACGGAACCGACGGACACCGGGACCGAAAGCACGATCCCGCTTTCAGGCGACAGGACAGTTCCCTCCTCGATCTGCCGCTCGACGACGAGACGCTCGGCTTCAAGCCCGGAGATCTCGCCTTCGATGACACTGACCGTGGTCTGCAACTCCTCGAACCGCTGGCTGGTGATCACGCCGCGCTCGATCAGTTGCTCTCCCCTCGCAAGTTCCGAGCGAGCCGTTTCGAGGCGGGACGCCAAGGCTTCGAGACGCGCGTCGAGCGCGTCGATCTGGAAATTCAGCTTGGTGTCCTCGATGACGGCAACCCGCCCCCCCGAGGCGACATCGTCGCCCTCGGTGACGTCGAGTTCGATGATCGTGCCGCCGATGCGCGCACGCGCCGGGACACGATCGCGGGTTTCGACCTGTCCATAGACAAGTTTCCACTCCGTCACGGTGCGAGGTGTGATTTCGATCGTTTCCGCTTTGGCTGTCGCCGCGAGAGAAACGAAGACTAGCGCCAGAAGGAGGCGTGCCATTGGCAATATCAACCCTGTGTTTCGATGCGAACGGGTTTCCTGCTATCCCACGCGCCGCAGGACCACTTTGATTTACCGCAAGCCCGCCCTGAAACCGCCTGGGGCCGGTTCACGAACTGCAAACCCTTGACGCGCATCAATTCGCGTAGCGTTCGCGGCCGGTATAGTAAGCTTATGCAAGTCGCGCCCGGACCCGCCATACAAGATGACTCCAAGCCTTTCGGGGTACGGCCCTGCTGTGGATGGGCTCGAAACGGCGACACTGGCGCGCCTCGGCGCAGGTACGAAGAGGGTCCGCGATGACTGGCAGGAAAGCTAAAACCCGGCGGGATTCGGATAATCGCGCGGCAAAGGAAAACATCCCCGCCCCGGACGACATGCGCTTGGGTCTTGGAGCCGAGCCACCGGAATTTGTGAACAGGTCTCTGCTCGAACCGCCTGACCGGTACAGTACAAAGAGCCTCGACCGGGCGGCGAACGCGCATCTTGCCCGGTTCACGCTCGGCGTATCACCCTACGGCGTGGCCTCGACGTTCTTTTCCTGGTGGATCCATTTGATGGGAAACCCGGGAAAGCAGATACAGCTGATGGAAAAGGCCGCGCGCAAGGCGATGCGCCTTGGCATCTACGCAGGCTCCCTCGCGCGCAATTCGGAGACCGAACCCTGCATCGAGCCGCTTCCCCACGATCACAGGTTCGATCACGAGGGCTGGCGGCAATGGCCCTATAACCTGATCTACCAGAATTTCCTTCTGACTCAGCAATGGTGGTACAACGCCGCCGCCGATATCGACGGTGTCAGCCAACACGAAGAGCAGGTCGTCTCGTTCATCACCCGACAGATGCTTGACCTGATCTCGCCCTCGAATTTCGTGGCGACCAACCCGGAAGTCGCAGAAGCGGCCATCCGCGAAGGCGGCGCCAATTTCGTTCGGGGATTCCAGAATTTCCTGGAAGACTGGGAACGCGCGGTGTCGGGCAAATTGCCGGTCGGAACGGAAAACTATCTGCCGGGACGCGATGTTGCGGCGACCCCCGGCAAGGTCGTCTACCGGAACCATCTTTTCGAGCTGATCCAGTACGCGCCAGAGACCACCAAAGTGAAGGCAGAGCCCATCCTGATCGTCCCGGCATGGATCATGAAATACTACATACTTGATCTCAGCCCTCACAATTCGCTTGTGAAGTTCCTTGTCGGGCAGGGCTTCACCGTCTTCATGATGTCCTGGCGCAATCCGACCGCCGAGGATCGCGATATTGGCATGAGCGATTATTTCGATGCGGTCTCCGAGGCCGTCGATGCAGCGACATCGATCACCAAGGATCAAAAGATACACGGGATAGGTTACTGCCTGGGTGGAACCTTGATTGCTGCCAAGGCCGCGCAAATGGCGCGCGACGGCGACGGTAGGCTTGCGACGTTGACGCTTTTGGCGACGCAGACCGATTTCGAGGACCCAGGCGAGTTGCAGCTTTTCATCAGCGAAAGTGAGGTCGCGTTCCTTGAGAACATGATGTGGGATCAGGGCTATCTGGACACCAAGCAGATGGCCGGAGCGTTTCAACTCTTGCGCTCGGCGGACCTGATCTGGTCGCGCTATGTCCACGAGTACCTGATGGGCCGGCGCCCCGAGATGTTCGACCTGATGGCATGGAACGCCGACGCAACCCGGATGCCCTACAAGATGCACAGCGAATACCTGCGCAAGATTTTTCTCGGCAACGAACTTGCCGAAGGAAAATACCGGATTGGCGGAAAACCCGTCACGATCAGCGATATCGAGGTTCCGATCTTCTGCGTCGCGACGACGTCTGACCATGTCGCGCCGTGGCAGTCGGTGTACAAACTGCATCTGCTGGCGGATACCCAGGTGACGTTCGTCCTGACGAACGGCGGGCACAATGCCGGGATCGTCAGCGAACCGGGCCACGAGGGGCGGGAGTTCCGGATTCGAACCTCCGAGGACTCGGACAGGTATCTTGCGCCGGATGCATGGCAATCCGCGGCCGAGCGGCACGATGGATCATGGTGGCCGGCTCTCTCAGATTGGCTGAGCGGGCATTCAAGCGGCGAGACCCCGCCGCCCCGTTTGGGCGGCAGCGGCCGTTCGCCTTACCGGGCGACAGAGGATGCTCCGGGGTCCTACGTGTTTCAGAAGTAACCCGGTTTGCCTGTCCTGCCCTACTCGGGCGAACCGGTGACCGCTTCAAAGCCGGAGACGAGATCGAGCAACTCGCGCGTTATCGTTTCCTGCCGTTTCCGACGATAGGCCGCGTTCAGGTCTTCGCGCCGTTCCCGAATGTTACGCTCGGCGCTCTGCATCGCCGCAAGCCGTGTCGCATGCTCGCTTGAGAAAGCCTCTGCCAGAGCCTGGTACAGAACGACGAACAGCCTCTGGCGCACAAGCCACGACAGAAGCCTCTCGGGTTCCATCCGGAAAAAGGGCAACCCCGGCCCTGGCCAGCCTGCAGCAACACGCCCGGCAAGATACGTGTCGGGTATGGGGAGAAGAACCCGCTCGACCGGTACGGCAAGCGACCGCCCTTCACGCCGGTTGTAGATCAACCGGACACGCCCGACCCCCGGCCCCCGTGTCCATCGCTCGATCTCCACGATCACCGATTGTACGAGACTTCCCAGGCCCGCGACCGAACCCGGCTGAAGAAAGAGCCGGTCGGGGTTCCGACCAACCGCCTCCAAACGAGCGGCTGTTCGTGCGCCAATCACTGCAAGGACGGCGGTTCCATCATCCAGGTTCTCTTCCGCGAAACGTGCGACGATCTCGTTGTAGCGCCCGCAGAGACCACGGTCTGATCCAACCACGATCAGAACCTCGGCCTGCGATGTGGCGTCGATCGTCATGGGCAATGGAAGCCCGCGCGCGCGACGATCTTGCAGGAGAGCGGAAAAACCAAGGTCGATCGTCTTTTCATAGCCTGCGATCGCCTTTTCGGCCTGTTCGTATTGGCGGATGCTGACCGCGGACAGCGACTTCATCGTTCGAACGATGGACTGGATATCGCCGGTCGTCTCGAGAAGTTCGGAGAGAGTCTCAAGCGTTTCCATGTGCGCCGTCCTCCCGCGCGAGCGCGACGCGCAGCCCCTCGACAAGCGATTGCCGGCGTTCTTTCGTCAGGGGCGCGCCAGACTCGATTTCGGCCGCGATATTCTGCAGATCCCGCCGCACCGCGCGACGCAGAATCTCTTCGGCACGAACGACATCGTCAGGCTCGACCTCGTCCAGCAGACCTTCGGTGGCGGCAAGCAGAACGGCGATCTGCTCGGGGGCCGAGAAGTGATCCTGTTCCTTCTGGGTCAGCACTGCGCGGACGCGTTGCCCACGGGTGAGTTTGCGCCTGGTCTCTTCATCAAGCTGGGTGCCAAAGCGGGCGAAGCTTTCCAGTTCCTCGAACTGCGAATAGGTCAGCCGGAGACTACCGGCGACGGCCTGGAAAGCGGGCAGTTGCGCCTTGCCGCCGACGCGGCTGACCGAAGTGCCGATGTCGATGGCAGGCAGATGTCCCTTTTCGAACAGGTCGGGAGAAAGATAGATCTGACCGTCAGTGATCGAGATGAGGTTCGTCGGGATGAAGGCCGAGATATTCTGTGCCTGTGTCTCGACCACGGGCAGCGCCGTCAAAGAGCCGCCGCCATGTTCATTGCGCAGATGCGTCGCGCGCTCCAGCAGCCGCGAGTGAATGTAGAAGATATCACCGGGATAGGCTTCGCGACCCGGCGGGCGACGCAAAAGCAGAGACAGCTCCCTGTAGGCCCGTGCATGGCGCGTGAGGTCGTCATAGACGATCAGCACGTCCCGACCCTTCGCCACGAAATGCTCGGCCATGGTCGTGGCGGCATAGGGCGCGACGAACTGCAGCCCGGGCGCATCATCACCTCCGGCGACCACTACTATGCTCCGCTCCAGAGCGCCGCCCTCGCGCAGGCTCTTTATGACCGAAGCCACAGCTGAACCGCGCTGGCCGATGGCGCAATAGATGGACAGGACACCACTATCCTTCTGGTTCAGGATCGTATCGACGGCGATGGCGGTCTTGCCGGTCTGGCGGTCTCCGATAATCAACTCGCGCTGACCACGGCCGATGGGAATGGCGGCGTCGACGGCCTTGATCCCGGTCTGAAGCGGTGTGTCGACAGGATCGCGATGCATGATCGGCGGCGCCGGGCGTTCGATTGGCCGACGCTCCTCGGCCTCGATCCTGCTGCCGCCGTCTATGGGACGACCCAGAGCATCCACCACGCGCCCCAGAAGCGCTTCACCCACCGGGACATCCACCACCCGACCCGTGCGCCGCAGCCGGTCTCCGGGCCGAAGACGGTCGGTGTTCCCCAGAACGATAACGCCGATCCTCCCCGGCTTCAGGCTGGACGCGATCCCGACCACGCCGTCCGGGAACTCCAGCAACTCGTCTGCATGCAGATCCGTGAACCCGGCCACCTGGGCAATGCCGTTTCCGACGGAAAGAATGCGGGCCGTCTCGGCAGCGTCGATCTCGGGCGAGACGCGTGCAAGGGCCTCGTCGAGCGGTGCGAAAAAGTCGCGGGGAATCTCGTCGGTTACCGTCATGCGATACCCGAACGCTGGTTTTCCGAGGCAGCGCGCGACGAGGCCGCGGATCGGCTTCCCGCCTCGATGATCTCGCCAAGCTCGACCCCCAATCGCTCGAGGTAGCGCACCGCGGACCATTCCGCGGTCTGGTCGCCGATGGAGAGACGAACGCCCAGCACCATCGTTGGATCCTCGTGGTACTCGACGTCGATGGTTGTGGACAGGACATCATGGATCGCTCTTGTGATCCTCGACTTTCCCGCGCCGTCGATGGCGGCCCCCGTATGGACAATGGCCACGGCACCGCCGCGCGCCGCGGCGGCGGCCATCTTTTCCCGTGTCTGGGGCGCGAGTGTCTTCAGCCGTCTGGTGAAGTTGGCGACCACCTGTTCGGACAGTTCACTCTCCGCGTATTCGGCGAGGACGCGCTCGGTGATCTGCAGAATTTTCTGACCGGCCTGCCGCCTCAGCGAGGAAATGAAATCCTCACGCTCCTCGGCCAGATGTTCGTGCCAGGCATGGCGCTTCTCTTCCATTTCTTCACGAATCTCGGCCTCAAGTTGCGCGCGCAATTCCGCCGCCTGTCGTTGCGCCGCCGCCAGGATCTCTTCCTTGCTGGCTTCCAATTCCTCGGACTTCCGCTTTAGCGCCTCCGCTTCGCTCTCGGCGACCTCGCGCGCAGCTTTCGCTTCCGACATACGTTCCGCGATCCCTAACTCGCGGCGGCGCATGGCGCTGTTGATCGGCTCGTACAGGAAGCGCTTCAGCAGCCATACGAGGACCAGAAAGTTGATGATCTGCGCTGTGACCGTCAGCCAGTCGATCTGCACGGTTTTACCCCCCGGCGGTCTGCGTCACGAGTTCGACGAACGGGTTCGCAAAGATCAGGATCATCGACACCACGAAACAGTAGATCGCGGTGGATTCGATCATCGCGAGACTGACGAAGAGCGTGCGCGTGATGGTATTTGCCGCGTCAGGCTGCTGCGCCAGCGCCTGAAGCGCCTGCGATGCGGCGCGACCTTCGGCAAAGGCGGGGCCGAGCGAACCGATGGCAATGGTCAGCCCCGCAGTCACGATCGATATCCCGGCGATCCATATGGCTGGGTCCATGGTCAGTCTCCTTGGTTGTCTGATAAAATCTGGTCCTCGCCGGCGGCCGCGGCGTGAACACGGCTGGCCGAGGCGATGTAGACCATTGCGAGAATGGCGAAGATATACGCCTGGATAAGCCCGGTCAGCAGCCCGAGCATCTGAAGCAGAATCGGGAAGAAGAACGGGGCAATGCTGATCAGAATGCCAACGATGATGGTGCCGCTCATCACGTTGCCGTAAAGGCGGATCGCCAACGCCAGGGTGCGTGATGCTTCGCTGATCAGGTTGAACGGCAGCATCAGGGGCGTGGGACGAAGGTAGGTCCGAAGGTACCCTCTGAACCCGCGACTGGAGATAGAGAAGACCGGCACGGCGATCAGAACGCAGATCGCCAGCGCTGCTGTTGTCGACAGCGAACCGGTAGGCGGCTGATAGCCGGGAACAACGCTCAGGATGTTGGCGGTCGCTATGAACAGGAACAGGGTTCCTATAAAGGGCAGATAGCGATCCGGATTCTCGGCGCCGACCTCGCCGATCTGTTCTCGGATTTGGGCGACGATCACTTCCAGCATGACTTGCCAGCGCGACACCTTCTCGCCTTCGCTCAGGCGCGCGGTAACGGCCCACGAACCGAAAACCAGAATGGCCATGACGACCCAGGTGAAGACGGCGGTTGCCGTGAGGCGCCAACCACCCCAGTCGTAGATGATCCAGCTGTCGGGGCTTATTTCCATAAACGGTTCTCCTTCCTGCGAAGATCGACCGCCCTTGTGGAGGCCAGGCGAATGGCGACGAACCCGGCAAGACCGGCGAAAAGCGTGCCGGCTTGCCCAGACACCAGCTGCCAGGCGAAAAATGCGCAAAGGACCAGGGCCAATCGCGCAACTGCAGCGCCGACAAAGGCCAGCGCAGGGCGGGGGCCGGCAAGGGCGCGCACGCCTACCCAGAGGAGCGCGAGATAGAGCGCGCCGAAGCCGGCACCGATCAGGACGGCCACACCCCACATGATCGGGATTTCCGTCATATCGACCGATCCTTTCCTTGCGTCAGAGCTAAACTCCAGGACACTCCGGGGTAGGCGCGAAGACCGGCCGGAGCCGAGCGTTTCTGGGAACCAATTTGCACAGGGCGAAAGATGTTCCGGGCCGGCCGGGACGTCGGGAGAAAGACTGGATCATTCATCGCCCCGCCCCTCCCTCTGGACCCAGTACCACGCATTCAGACACCCCACGGCGAAGCCGCCAAGAAGAAGCGACAGCGTCCAGGACGTCTCTCCGGGCCACCGCGCATCAATCCACATACCCAGGGCGACGCCGACGATCACCGGCACGGCAACCGACCAGCCGACCATCCCGAACATGCCCAGCCCGAGCCACGCGCTCAGGGTCCGGCGCTTCCGGCTCTGCTCCATTCGAAGCGCCTTGCGGGCAATCGTCTCGGTCTCGTCCTGCTTGTCGTCGATCATTGGCTCAGGCTTTCCAGATCGCGGAACCGGCGGATCATGCTTGCCTCGAGCAGCGCAAGCGCCGCGCGGGCCGCACGTTCATCCTCGTCCTGTTGACGGAACTCTTCCTCGACACGCTCCCGGAGCGCCGCGAGATCGTCTCCCTCGATGGCCTTGCGAACGGCGACGCGCACCAAGGGTCCACATTTGACAAGTGTTCCCGAATGCAGCGCGACGAAACGCTCGTCGCCTTCCGACAGCTGATACACGAGTATTCCCGGAGCGAGCTCGGTGACGAAATCGCCGTGGTTCGGCAGCATGCCGAAATGCCCATCCGGAGCCTCTGCCAGAATCCTCTCAACCCGAACATCCAGGATGACCTTTTCTGGCGTGATCACTTCAAGCCGCATTGGTCGCCTCCCTGGCGGGCAAATCGTCCACGCCGCCGATCATGTAGAAATCGGATTCATCACGGTATCGGAACTCGCCCGAGAGGATACGGCGGCAACTGGTGAGGGTTTCTTCGAGAGGCACGAAGCGCCCCTTGTTTCCGGTCATGGCCTCGGTGGAGAAGAAAGGCTGCGTCAGGAAGCGCTCAAGCTGCCGCGCCTGCCGGACGGTGGCCCGGTCTTTCTCCGAAAGTTCCTCGAAGCCCAGCATCGCGATTATGTCTTTCAGGTCTTCGTATTCGGACAGCGTATTGCGCACGTCGCGGGCCACCCGGTAGTGCTGTTCGCTGACTGCGCCGGGTGTCAGTAGCCTGGAAAACGAACGCAGCGGATCGATCGCGGGATAGAGTCCTTCTGATGCCTTCTTGCGCGACAGGACGATCGACGCGGAAAGGTGAGCGAAGGTATGCGTGGCTGCCGGATCGGTCAGGTCGTCGGCCGGGACGTAGACCGCCTGGATCGAGGTCATCGCTCCCTGCTCGGTCGAGCAGATGCGCTCCTCCAGATCGGCAAGCTCCGTACCCAGTGTCGGCTGGTAGCCGACCCTGCTGGGTATTCTTCCCAGCAGGCCGGAAACCTCGGCGCCCGCCTGCACGAAGCGGAAGATGTTGTCGATCAGGACCAGAACATCGCGCCGCCGTTCGTCCCGGAAGTACTCGGCCATGGTCAGCGCAGCATGCCCCACGCGAAAACGCACGCCGGGGCTCTCGTTCATCTGGCCGAAGACCATGACGGTGTTTTCAAGAACCCCTGCATCGCGCATTTCGCGGTAAAGTTCCTCGGCCTCGCGGCATCGCTCGCCGATCCCGCAAAACAGGCTCACCCCATGGTATTCGGCCACCATGTTGTGGATCATTTCAGTGATCAGCACGGTCTTTCCAACACCGGCGCCGCCGAACAGCCCGGCTTTGTCGCCGCGCTCGATCGGGCTGAGCAGATCGATGGCCTTGATGCCGGTCTCGAACAGCGCGCTTTCGACCCGGCGGCGCGACAGAGGCACCGGATCGCGCAGAATGGGCTTGCGGCGCATGTCATCCAACAACTCGCCCCCGTCGATGGGATCGCCGAAGAGGTTGAACATGCGTCCCAGAAGCGCATCGCCAACGGGAACGGTGATCGCCTGGCCCGTGTCCCGCACGGCAAGCCCCAGCCGCAGATCGGGCGTAGGATTCAGCACCAGCCCGCGAACCGTATCACTCGATGGCAGCGATGCGACCTCGATCGAGATTTCCGGTTCCGAAAGTGTCAGGAGCCGTGAAGAGATCGACGGAAGCCGCCCCTCCGGAAACCGGATATCGACGATGCCACCTTCGATCGAAACGATGTGGCCGATATCGGTGTCGCGGTGCTCCATATCGAAGCTCTCCTCCCTCCCGGTTCCGAGGCTTGCCCACTCGCGCAATGCGCACATGCGCAACTTGAACCGAGATGCGCATCGTTACATTCTAGGGTCTCGATGCATCCACTTGCTTTAATTCAGGTCAAATGGGTCGCCTCGTGCCGAACGGGCATCGGAAGTCTCCGGACCCTCCCTCGGGCAGCATCGATGAATGCTTGGGTGGTGGTTCCGAAACTTGACCGAGATTAAAGCAGCACGACGCAATACCTGCTTTAATTACGTCAATTCGAAACAGAAAATGGGAGAGTCGGGATGGCAAGAGAGTCAAATACCGCTTTGGGCGAAATCATGGAGCAGGTGCGCGGCATGTACGCGGCTAATCCGATGATTGCGCCTCAGATGGAACAGTTCTGGAAGGCGCAGGAAAACATCCTAGACGCCACCGAATCCTTTTCAAAGGCGTGGTTTGAGCGTCGCCACGAAGCCGCGAGATCGGCCCTCGACATCGTGCGCACGGTGAACGGGAACGGCACGGATGGGGCGGCATCGATGCGATCGATCCTGGCTTGGCAGCAGGAATCCTTCCAGAGGCTGGCAGAGGATATGCAGGAGCTTGCCGATCTCTACTCCAATTGCGCCAGCCAGTTTGCGAATGCCGAGGCAGAGGCCAGCAAGGAAGGCATCAAGGAAGTCGAGAAACGCGTGAAGTCGGCGGCCAAGGCGAAGCATGCAACACCGGTGTGAGCGCCGCCAACTTATTGCGTAGCCCAACAAGCGCTTGAAGCGTTTGCTTCTGTGCACCCTGCTTGGCTGTTTCTGTGGTCGGGGGCGTAGGATCGTCCCCGACTGAAACACGTCCTGCGAATGGCTCGCCATGCCAGCGATATTTGCGTACAGAATGGCCTCGGGCCAATGAAGTGTCGCTGGAGGAGCGTGGAATGGATCTGAACCTGAACGGGAGCCGTGTCATCGTTACCGCGGGCGCAGCGGGTATCGGCCTGGAAGTGGCACGGGCTTTTGTCGAGGAAGGCGCGCGTGTCTGGATCTGCGATATGGATGCCGCTGCGGTCTCTGCGCTTGCGGCTTCCGACCCGAATATCAGGGCCGAGGTTTGTGATGTGACCGATCGGCGGGCCGTCGCCGCGTTCTTTTCGAAGGCCACGGACGAGATGGGCGGACTGGACTGCCTGGTGAACAACGCCGGCATCGCCGGTGCGACCGCCCGGATCGAAGACACTGCCCCCGAGGATTGGGACCGCTGCCTGGAAGTCTGCCTGACCGGCCAGTACAACTTTGCCCGCCTCGCCGCGCCGTTGCTGCGCAAGAGCGACAACGGCTCGATGATCAACTTTTCCTCCGCCGCCGGAAAACTTGGCTTCGCGATGCGATCTGCCTATGCGGCTGCGAAATGGGGCGTGATCGGTCTGACAAAGTCGCTGGCCATCGAATTGGGCGAAGACGGCGTGCGGGTGAATGCGATTCTGCCCGGCATCGTTGCCGGTGACCGCCAGCGCCGGGTTCTTGAGGCAAAGGCGCAACGTCTGGGCCGGACCTTCTCCGAGACAGAGGCCGCGGCATTCTCCTACACATCCATCCGCGAGTACGTGACGGCGCGGCAATTGGCCGACCAGGTGCTTTTCCTGGCCAGCCCCCGGGGTCGCACGATCTCGGGACAGGCCATCGCGGTCGACGGCGACACCAAGATGCTTGCCTGACTGGCAGTCACTGAACGGGCCCAAAGGGCTGACAAGGGCAAAATCGACATGAAGCTCGAATTTCACCACATCAACTTCGTCTCGAAGGATGTCGATCGGATGCACGATTTCTACACGAATGTGCTGGGACTCGACGATGTTCCGCAGGAGAATTTCCCACGGACCGAGGAAACCGCCGAGGGCGGATACTCAGGCAAGATCCGCTTTGCCACCGAGGGCAAGATGCAGATGCATCTGGCCGAGCGGGATATCGGGGTCGCTTTCCGCAATGGTCAGGTGATCAACCCGGTGGATCGCGGGCATATCGCGTTCCGCACCGATGACATCGCGGCATTCCTCAAGCTCCTCGACGACCACGGCATCCCGTATTCGGATTACGGGACCGCGTTCGCCAAATCCTGGCACCAGGTCTTCTTCATGGACCCCGAAGGCAACATCATCGAGGTCCACCAGCAAGTGGATTGAAACCGCGGTTTGGCGTCAGTCCTTCTCTGCCGCGGCCACATGCTGTTTCACTGCAAGGAAACTGTCCGGAGTGACGGAGATCGAGTCGATCCCGGCCGAGACCAGTACACGGGCGAAATCGGGATAGTTCGACGGCGCCTGTCCGCACAATCCGATCTTGGCACCAGACGCATGCGCCTTTTCGATCGCCGTCTTGATCATCCAGACCACCGCGGGATCGCGCTCGTTGAACAGCGATGACAGCCGATCGCTGTCGCGGTCGATCCCGAGGGTCAGCTGGGTCAGATCGTTCGAGCCGATGGAGAACCCGTCGAACCTCTTTGCGAACTCCTCGGCAAGGATCACATTCGATGGAACTTCGCACATCACATAAACCTCGAGACCGTTCTCTCCGCGTTTCAGGCCCTCTCCGGCCATGACGGCAAGAACGCGGTCGGCTTCTTCGGGGGTCCGGCAGAAAGGCACCATCACCCGGACGTTCCGGAACCCCATCTCCTCGCGCAGACGGCGGATCGCCTGGCATTCAAGTTTGAACCCATCGCTGTAGGCCAGATCGTAATATCTCGACGCGCCGCGCCATCCGATCATCGGGTTCTCTTCGTTGGGCTCGAAGCCTTCTCCGCCGATCAGATCGGCATACTCGTTCGTCTTGAAGTCGCTCAGGCGCAGGATCATCGGGTGCGGGTGACACACGGCAGCTATTCGCGACAGTCCCCGGCACAGCTTGTCGACGAAATACTCCTTCTTGTCGGGATATCCCGCAGTCAGGTCCTTGATCCGGGCTTTCACGTCCTCATCCCGCAGTTCGTCCAGATGGATCAGCGCTTCGGGGTGAATCCGGATGGTGTTCGAGATCACGAACTCCATCCTTGCCAGCCCAACTCCATCGCTGGGCAGTCGCCACCAACGCGACGCGGTCGAGGGATTGGCGAGGTTCAGCATGACCTTGGTGCGGGTCTCGGGCACGTGTTCCAGGTCGAGATCCTCGACCGTATACTCGCCGATCCCTTCATAGACGAAACCCTCGTCGCCTTCGGCGCAGCAGACCGTGATCTCCTGCTGGTCATGCAGGATATGCGTGGCATTTCCGCAGCCGACAATCGCGGGAACACCAAGTTCACGGCTGACGATGGCGGCATGGCTGGTCCTTCCGCCGTGGTCGGTAACGATGGCAGAGGCGCGCTTCATGACCGGCACCCAGTCGGGGTCCGTCGTCGACGTGACAAGGACAGCCCCATCGATGAACCGGTCGATATCCGCAGCGCTTTCGATCAGGCAAACCGTTCCGGTCGCGATCTGCTCGCCCACGCTGAGACCCGTGGTCAGCTTCCTGCCATGGGTGCCGATCGAAAAGCTCCTGAGTGCCGCGCCGCGCAAATGCGATTGGACGGTTTCCGGGCGCGCCTGGACGATGAAGAGATCACCCGTTTCCCCATCCTTCGCCCACTCCATATCCATCGGAAGGCCGTAGTGCCGCTCGATCAGCGCGGCCTGTCGTGCCAGTTCCATCACCTCGTCATCGGACAGCACGAAGCTTTCCCGCTCGGCCCGCGACGTCGGAACGTTCCTGACCGGCGCAGCGTCGGAAGCACCGCCATAGATCATCTTCTTCTCTTTCGCGCCCAGCTTGCGCTCCAGGATCGGACGCAGGGTCTTGTCGTCGAGGAACGGCTTGTAGACCTGAAACTCGTCCGGGGTAACGGCGCCCTGCACCACGTTCTCACCCAAGCCCCAGGCCGCATTGATCAGCACGACCTTGTCGAAGCCGGACTCGGTGTCGATCGAGAACATGACGCCGGAGCCACCGATATCGGAACGCACCATCTGCTGAACGCCCACCGACAGCGCAACGTCGAGGTGATCAAAACCCTTGGCGTTTCGATAGCTGATCGCCCGGTCGGTAAAGAGCGAGGCATAGCAATCTCGGCACGCTTTCAGCAGCGCGTCTTCGCCGACGATGTTCAGGAATGTTTCCTGCTGACCGGCAAAGCTGGCATCGGGCAAATCCTCTGCCGTTGCGCTGGACCGGACCGCAACCGACAGCGCATCCTTGCCTGCCCTGCGCGACAGCTCCCGGTAGGCATTCCGGATTTCTTCGGCGGTCTCCGAGGGCCAGTCGCCCGAGGCAATCGCTGTCCTGATCCTGTCGCCGGACTGTTGCAGGCTGATCTTCCCGGAATCGAGATCCTTCATCGTCTTTGCGATCAGGTCCCCCAGCCCGTTCGCCTCGATGAAGCGCCGGAAAGCGCTGGCGGTGGTCGCAAAGCCGGGCGGAACCGAGATGCCCAGCTGGTTCAGTTCCTGGACCATCTCCCCCAGAGACGAGTTCTTTCCGCCTACCAGGGCGACGTCACCACGACGCAAGTTCTCGAAAAAGATCACTTCACCGACACTGGCCATGCTGTGGCTCCTCGTTCCCAAATTGATTTCCAGCGCAGCCTAGCCAAGGCAGCGCGTTCTTCGTTGATTTCGGTCAAGGCGCGGAGGGGAGCTCCGGAACAGGATGATTCCGAATTACGGATCCCGGATGGAGTTACTCATGGATCAAAAGCTTGCAGAACTAGCGCAAGAGGTGGAAGCGGCTCTGGAACTTGGCGACGAATTGACGGAGCGCTCCAGAACGGCGCTGAAAGATGCGGGCTGCACGCTGAGCCCCGAGTGCGATATTGAGTCGACGGACGCTGCGCTTGACGCGATCCGCCAGGTTCTGCCCGGCTGGAGCGTGAACATGAAAGGGACGGCAAGCCAACCCAATGGCCATTGGGTCTGCAGTCTGAGGCAATCGGATATCCGGGACAACGACCCGTATGTCGGCACCGGAAACGGGCCGACGCTGTCCCATGCCCTGCTCGCCGCCTTGCTGAAAGCGCTCGCACAATCCCGAAGATGAACGACACACCTTGCGCCAGTTTCCGCTCTGAGTAACGCTAGGTCGAGACGGAGATATCTCTACGCCGCGACAGACGGGGGCTGGCATGAAGGTGATGACGCGAGAGAGCTTCGATCCCTGCGAAGCGGCTGAAGAGTTGCTTGACGGAGTCGGTGCGCTGGTCCTCAAGGATGTTTTCGAAAAGGCAAGGATCGCCAGGATCCACGAAAGGATTGTCGCCGCGACGGACGCCGTGACCGAAACGGGATCGCATTTCAATCAGAGCGGTGCGGACGCGCTTTTGCAACGCCGTGTCTGGTTCCGGGATCTTGTCGCTCTTGACCACGACATCGCGCATCTGGTCGAGGATCCGATGATCTTCGAAGCAATGCAGGCCTTTCTTGGTTCGGAATTCGTGATGGGCAGCCTTTGCGCTTCGCGCATCATGCCTGGCTTTGGCGGACAGGAGCCGCATATCGACTATCCCTATTGGGATTTCTACCGGTCCCAGACCTTTCCGATGCGGACCAATGCAAGCTTTCCGCTGAACGCCCAGGCGGTGGTGCTGATAGACCCGTTCACGGAAGAAAACGGCGCCACGGCGCTGGCTCCGGGATCGCAAAAAACGCTGCGCTATCCGGACGAGGCCGACGACTTCTTCGGGAACTGTATCCGGCTGACGGGCGAGCCCGGCGATGTCGTTCTGTTCTTCGGGGCAGCCTGGCACTGCGCGATGCCGAACAACAGCGATGCCGGGCGCATCGGGCTTCTGGTCGAGTTTCTGCCCAAGTTCGTGAAACCGATCGAGGACATGCTGACCGGACTCGATCCCACGTTCCTGGAAACCGCCTCGCCCGAGATGCGCCAGCTTCTTGGCTTTCGCTATCCCTGGCCCTCGACGCCACCCGAGCCACCGATCGCCTGACGCGAAATCCTCTTGTCCGAAAGCCGGTTCTGGTGCATTGGCGAAATCGGGCCGGCGATGGCGTCGCCAACGCGGATTTCGCGTCGCCCCGAAGTGAACTGTCCTGAACGCCGGGATGAATTCTGATCGCTGTCACGGCGCAGGATGGACCCGGCGCAACGTGGCAGACGACTTCGAAATGGAGCGTTCCGATGACCCGTCCCGATTTCTACCGTTTCCGGCAGGGCGACCGCGTTCTGCCGTTCGACGCATCCGAGTACGAGGCTCGGCTTGCCGGTCTCCGCCAGATCATGGCCGAAGCCGGTGTCGATGCCTGCGTCTTCACCTCGATGCACAACATCGCTTACTACTCCGGCTTTCTCTACTGTTCGTTCGGCCGCCCTTACGGTCTCGTCGTAACCGCCAGCGAAAGCGTCACGATCAGCGCGGGCATCGACGCCGCACAGCCTTGGCGGCGCTGCCATGGCGACAACATCACCTATACCGACTGGCAGCGGAACAACTACTGGCGCGCGATCCTGTCTGTCACCGGCAAAGGCAAGATCATCGGGTTCGAGGGAGACCACATGACCCTCGCCCAGCGCGACCTCATGGAGAGCTTCCTGGCACCGGCCGGAGTACGCGACATCGCCCCGATGACCATGCGGCAGCGGATGCACAAATCCCCGGCCGAGGTTGCTCTGATCCGGCACGGAGCGGAAGTCGCCGATGTCGGCGGTTATGCCATCCGCGAGGCGATCCGTGCGGGCGCGCGCGAGATCGACATCGCGATGGCAGGCCGCGACGCGATGGAACTGGAAATCGCCAAGCGCTTTCCCGATGCCGAATACCGCGACACATGGGTCTGGTTCCAGTCGGGCATCAACACCGACGGTGCGCATAACCCGGTGACGGCGCGCGTCCTAGAACGCGGCGATATCCTCAGCCTGAACACTTTCCCGATGATCTCGGGTTATTACACGGCGCTGGAGCGCACTCTCTTCGTGGAAGAGGTCGATGCGGCCTCGCTGGCGATCTGGGAGGCCAACGTCGCGGCGCATGAGCTGGGCATCTCGCTACTCAAGCCGGGCGCCAGCTGCGCGGACGTGACGGCGAAAATCAACGAGTTCTTCGCCGAGCGCGACCTGCTGCAGTACCGGACCTTCGGCTATGGCCACTCGTTCGGCGTCCTGTCGCACTACTATGGCCGCGAAGCCGGGCTGGAGCTGCGAGAGGACATCGATACGGTCCTCGAGCCAGGCATGGTGATCTCGATGGAGCCGATGCTGACGATCCCCGAAGGCCAGCCCGGCGCGGGTGGCTACCGCGAGCATGACATCCTAGTCATCACCGAGGACGGCAACGAGGACATCACCGGCTATCCCTACGGGCCGGACTTCAACGTGGTCGGCTGATGACGTGGGGCGCGGTCCAAGCCGCGCCCCCTGCCCTCAGGCGAATACCTCGTTCACGGCCTCGCGCAGAGTGACCGCGATCGTATCGGCCTCATCCCGGCTGAGGCACAACGGCGGCGCCATGCCGATGATGTCGCCCTGCGGCATGGCGCGAACGATCATGCCTCTGCGGCGTGCAGCGGCTGCGATGGCACCCGCAACCTTTCCCACCGGATCGAAGAACCTGCGTGCGCCCGGGTCTTCTGCGAATTCGACTGCAGCCAGCATTCCCTCGCCGCGTATCTCGGCGACCTTGGGGTGATCAGCCAGCGTTTCGCGCAAGCGCGCCAGCAGATAGGCACCCGTGGAGCCTGCGTTTTGGACCAGACCCAGAGTGTCGATCAGTTCGAGATTGGCCACACCAGCCGCCGCCCCGATCGGGTGCGCGGAATAGGTCCAGCCGTGCCCGATGGGTCCAAGCTCGTCCGTGCCCTGCTCCAGCACCTTCCAGACCCTCTCGGACAGGATCGAGCCCGACAGGGGCGCATAGGCGGAGGTCAGGCCCTTGGCGATAGTGATGATGTCGGGGCGAAGGCCGTAGTGGGTCGAGCCGAACATGGAGCCCAGACGCCCGAAGCCGGTCACCACCTCGTCCGCGATCAGCAGGATGTCGTGGCGCTGAAGCACCTCCTGTATCGCCTCCCAATAGCCGTCGGGCGGCGGGACGATGCCGCCGGTGCCCAGAACCGGCTCGGCGATGAAGGCGGCGATCGTGTCAGGGCCTTCCGACTGGATCAAGTTCTCCAGTTCCGCCGCGCACCATGCCGAGAACTCGCGCTCCGTCATGTCCGCATCCGGACGCCGCAGATAATACGGAGCTTCGGTGTGCAGGATCGGTACAAGCGGCAGGTCGAAGGCCTTGTGAAACAAGCAGAGCCCGGTCAGCGATCCCGACATCAGGCCCGAGCCGTGATACCCGCGCCAGCGCGAAATGATTTTCTTCTTCGCGGGCTGGCCGAGAATGTTGTTCATGTACCAGACCAGCTTGATGTTGGTCTCGTTCGCGTCCGAACCGCCCAGTCCGAAATAGACCTTCGACATCCCCTCGGGCGCACGGTCCAGCACCATCTTGGCCAGAGTGATCGACGCCTCGGTGCCGTGGCCGACATAGGCATGATAATAGGCCAATTCGTGCGCCTGCCGAGCGATGGCGTCCGAGATCTCGGTTCGGCCATAGCCGACATTGACGCAGTAAAGCCCGGCAAAGGCATCCAGCAGTTTGGCACCGTTGCGGTCCTCGATGAAGACACCCGAACCTGTGCGGATGATCTGCGTCGGGGTCTCGCCCCGAGCGTGCTGGGCAAGATGGGTGGAAGGGTGAAAGAAGTTGTCGCGGTCCCACTGGTCCAGTTGGTCGTTCTTCAGCATTGGTCTCACCTTTTTCAACGGCATCGCGCCGCGTGGTTTCGTCTTGATGGGAACCGTCTGCACGCAATCCTTTCGCTGCCGCCAAAGGCGGGAGGATGGTCAGGCGCCAGAGGCTCCGGACACCCAGGCAGCAGCGCGCGATGCCTTTATTGCGTGGGATAGCGGTTCAATACCGGATTCTCGGCCGCGAGAAAACCGCCTAGGCCCGTACGATCGTGCCGGCGCCATCCAGTACGTCGCGGGCATGGTTGGCGATGGCGGTATCCTGCGCGCCGGTACCGGTCAGGTCGCAGACCGTGATCTGGGCTGCACTGGTGCGCCCGGGACTGGAACCTGTGACGATCCGACCCAGCTCGATCACGTCCGTTTCGGCAAGTGCGCCTCCGGCCAAGGCGGTGCGCAACTCACCAAGGGACGCGCATTGGCTGATCCGGTCGACCGCGCAAAGGTCGGCGCGTGCCAAGACCGCTGGCTCCAGTTCGTTCTTTTCCGGCGCGTCCGATCCCATCGCCGTGATGTGCAGGCCCGGATGCAGCCACTCGGCCCGAAGAATGGGCGCACGCGACGGCGTGGTCGTAACGACGACCTGTGAAGACCGAACAACCAAAGCCGGATCGGTTTCGGCGGTGACTTCGACACCGAGTGCTTGGGCAAGATCCGCGGCGCAGGCCTGCGCCCTGTCATGCGACCGCCCCCAGACCATTGCCCTCCGGAACGGGCGGACAGCGTGCAGCGCCTGCAGTTGCAGGCGCGACTGCAGTCCGGTGCCCAAAACGCCCGCGCACTCGACCTGTGCCGGCGCCAAATGACGCGCCGCAACCGCGCCCGCAGCAGCTGTTCGGATGTCGGTCAGGTAACCATTGTCCAGAAGAAGGGCTTCGACCAGCCCCGTCCGGGTCGAGAAAAGCGTCATCAACCCGTTCAGACTGGAAAGGCCCAGCGCCGCATTTCCGTAAAAGCCCGTGCTGACCTTGATCGCAAAAGAGGGAAAGCCCGGCAGGTAAGCGGTCTTCACATCGACCTCATCATGGGTGCCTGGCAGTTCCATCGACATGATCGGCGGCATCACGACACCTTCTCCGCCCAAGGCCGCGAAAGCGCGCTCGGTGACGTCGATGGCGGTCAGGTCCAGCGGCACCGCGGCGCGCAACTCCTTTTCGGTGAGAACGGTGATGTCATGCGCCATAACTTTCCCCTTTCACGGTGACGTCGCCCAAGATGATGTCCTGCCCGGTCATGATTGCCGCATGCTGGGTCATGTCGAGGTTGCGCCCGGTTATTATCGTGGCCGTCGTACCTTCCGCCTTGAACTTTCCTGTCAGCATGGCGGCGATGCCTACCGACGAGGCGCCCTCGCAGACGATCCGGTCCTCGTAATAGAGCGCTTGCATCGCGCGATAGATATCGGCCTCGGTCACAAGGATCGTCTCGTCCAGATGATCGCGGCAGAGAGGAAACGAGAGCCTGTTGGCAAGACCGATGCCACCGCCGAGGCTGTCGGCAAGACTTGGCACCTCTTCCACCTCGACCGGGTATCCGGCACGAAGCGAAGCGTGCATGGCCGCGCCCCGATCCATCGTTATCCCGACAACACGGATCGCCGGGTTCAGGGCCTTGGCAGCGAATGCGACGCCACCCGCCAATCCACCTCCCGACAAAGGAACGAGGATAGCGGTCAGGTCAGGTCGACTTTCAACCAGCTCGAGGCCGATTGTGCCCTGCCCGGCCACGACAAGCGGATCGTCAAACGGCGAGATGTCGACGAGACCCTCTTCTCGCGCAAGGCGTTCGGCCTCGGCCTGTGCCTCGTCCTGGCTGTCGCCGATGATGCGAACCTCGGCACCAAGGGCGCGGACACCCGCGACCTTGGCCTCGGGGGCAAGGCGCGACATGCAGATCACGGCCTGCATCCGGCGCGCCCGTGCCGCGTAGGCCACACCACGCCCATGGTTGCCGGTGGAGCAACATGTAACGCCAACCGTGTCCGCGGGCAGGGCAGCAATCGCCGAGAGTGCACCGCGCAGCTTGAAGGCGCCAATGGGCTGAGCGATCTCGAGTTTCAGCAGGACCTCGTGGCCGAACCTCGCGGAAAGCGCAGAAGGTACGAGCGGGGTTGCGTCAGCGACTCCGGCGATCCGCCCCGCGGCCTCACGGATATGGGAGAGGGTGAAATCGGTCATGCCTGCGCAACTGCCCCATGGCAGACAGCGCAATAACCGCACCGCTTATCGTATCGTGCCATGCCCTGTGATGGGCTCTATGGCTTCGGTTCGTCAAGCCAATGCGTCGGTTTCGGATTTTTCAGCCAGGGCAGGCATGATAGATGCGCAGGGAGAAGGACAGTTCCTTCGGGAGGGAAAGTTGGACTTGAACGGTGCAGATCGCCTTGAGCGGGCGAAGTCGCGTCTGGCGGAACTCATTGCCTTTCCGACGGTGTCGTCCGACAGCAATCTGGAACTGATTGTCTGGGCGACCTCGCTCTTGACCGAGCTTGGCGCGCGGGTCGACATACACGCCGATGACACCGGACAGAAGGCGAACCTGTTTGCCACGTTCGGTCCGGACGGCGATGGCGGGATCGTACTCTCAGGGCACACGGACGTCGTGCCCGCCGATCCGTCGGAATGGATCAGCGATCCTTTCGAACTGTCCGAGCGCGACGGGCGGCTTTACGGCCGCGGCAGTTGCGACATGAAGGGGTTCATTGCCTGCGTTCTGGCGCTTGCGCCCGAGATCGCGGACTGGAACGTGACGCGTCCGGTGCATATCGCTTTGACCCATGACGAGGAGACCGGCTGTCTGGGCGCGCAATCCCTTGTCGAGATCCTGAGGTCCGGGCCGGTCAAGCCTGCAATCGCGATCATCGGAGAGCCCACGTCGATGCAGATCGTCAACGGCCACAAGGGCTGTTTCGAATACACGACCGAACTGCGTGGCGCCGAAGGCCACGGTTCGGCCCCCGACCTTGGAGTGAACGCGGCCATTTTCGCGACCCGCTATGTCGGACGGCTGATGGAACTGGCGGCGGAATTGCGCGAAAGGGCGCCCGCCGGCAGCCCCTTCACGCCACCATGGACCACGGTGAATGTCGGCCGCATCCAGGCCGGGAATGCCCGGAACGTCATTGCCGGTCATGCCGAGGTGGAATGGGAAATGCGGCCTGTCGCGCCCGGCGACGCGGACTACGTGAAGCAGGCGGTCGATCGCTTCGCGGCCGAAGCGCTGGAACCGGAGATGCGGGCCGTCAGCCCGGACGCATGCATCGCGCGGCACACGATCGCCGAGATCGCCGGGCTGGAGCCGCGCGAGGGTTGCCGGGCAGTCGATCTTGCAACCGCGCTGACAGGGGGCAATGCAACAGGCATCGTCGCTTTCGGCACCGAGGCCGGGCTGTTCCAGGAATTGGGTCTCGACTGCGTCGTGTGCGGGCCGGGCTCGATCGAACAGGCGCACAAGCCGGACGAATTCATCGAGATATCGCAGATGGAGGCCTGTCTTTCGATGCTCGCGCGCCTCAGGGAATTCGTGACGTGAACGAGGAGGGCAGAATGGCCACCACCCCGAAGGATGCCGAAGCACGGCGCGCCGTGCCTCCCGTCATCTGCTACCCCCCGGATACCCTGCCGCACGTGGACTTGGCCGCGCTTCGCGCGCTCCGCAAAGACGCCACCGCCGCCGGGTCGCTTCGCGTGGCGCCGCGGGATGGGGGATGCATATACGTACCTGCCGGAGCGTTCTTCCGGATTGTCTCGATCGAGGGGGCGCAGGTTGGAGACCTGAACCTCTGGAACGCAGGCAACCTTGGCGAGCGGTTCTATTCGGGCAAGACACGCGCGCTTCACGGCTCGCACCTGGATCAGGGTGACCGGCTTTGGTCCAGTTTTCCCTACCTGCGCCCGATGGCCACAATCACCGAAGATACGCTGGGTTGGTATGGGTTCGACGAATTCGGCGGCGGTGTGCATGACGTGATCGGAACCCGCTGCGACCCATATACAGGGCGGCTTCTGTCCGGGCATGACTACCACTATTGCTGCCATTCGAACCTGACACGCGCGCTCGCCGCCCACACGGGCCTGCCGCTGGCCGAGGCGGAAGGCCATGTTCACGACGTGATGAACGTGTTCATGTGCACGGGTTTCACCCGCGACACCGGCCAGTACTTCATGAAAGCCAGCCCCGTCAGGCCCGGCGACTTCATCGAGTTCTTCGCCGAGATCGACCTGATCGTGGGCCTGTCGGCCTGTCCCGGCGGCGATTGCTCGTCCGAACACTCGTCGGACACCGCGAATTGCCATCCGCTCCTGATCGAAATCTGGGACCCGGGCGATGCCGCCCGGGCAGCGCATGTGCCGCCTGAACCGTCAGGATATGACCGGACGCACGGGACCTAGGGCTTGACGAACATCTTGCGCGGTCGGTCGCAGAAACACTCCGCCGGACCGTTCTCGGTGATCAGGATGGACTCGGTAATCTCCATTCCCCAGTCGTCCATCCAGAGACCGGGCATGAAATGGAAGGTCATGCCGGGCTCCAGGACCGTGTCGTCCTCGACGCGCAGACTGATCGTGCGCTCCCCCCAATCCGGCGGATAGGACAGGCCGATCGGATAACCGCAGCGGGCCCCCCGCTCGATCCCCGCTTTTTCAAGCGGACGCGCCAGAGCCGCCGCTATGTCGCTTGCCCTGTTGCCGGCACGGGCAGCATCCAGCCCGGCCTCCAGCCCCTCGACCAGCGCCGCTTCCGCAGTCTTGAGGAACGCGGGCGGATCACCAAGAAAGACCGAACGGCAGAATGGGGTGTGGTATCGGCGATAGCAGCCAGCGAGTTCGAAGAAAGTGCATTCACCCTTGCGAAAGGGTCGTCCATCCCAAGTCAGGTGTGGCGCGGCAGCGTCTGTTCCCGAAGGCAGCAAGGGCACGATCGCGGCATAGTCACCCCAGTCGTCGCCAACTCCGCGCACGGCGTCGCGCAAAATCTCGGCCACCAGGTCGTTCTTGCGCAGGCCCGGCTCGATCCGCTCGATTACGCCGTCCATGACCTTTTCGACGATGCGCGCCGCCTTGCGCATAAGCGTGATTTCCTCGCCCGACTTGACCGCGCGTTGCCAGTTCACCAGTGCCGTCGCATCGACGAAACGTGCGCCCGGAAGCTGGCTTACAAGAGTCTGATGAGCCTTGGCGGAGTAATAATAGTTGTCCATCTCGACACCGATCCTCGACGTCTCGTGACCGAGTTCCCGGAGAATGCGTGAGAGATCCTCCATCGGGTGCGCCGCCGGATTCTGCACGAAGGTGTCGGCGTAGCCGTGGATGCGATCCTCGGCCATCCAGACCGTGCGCCTTGCGCCGTTGGCATCCTGGTTGCGCCCCCACCAGACCGGATCGCCGTCCTGCGGCAGGATCACGCCCTGATGAACGTAGAAGGACCACCCGTCATAGCCCGTCAGCCACGCCATGTTCGACGGGTCTTCGACGAAGAGAACGTCGATCCCCGCTGCGTCCATCGCCTTGCGCGTCTTGGCGATACGACGGTCGTATTCGGCCCGTGTGAAGGCTGGGTCGTGATGCGGCATGATAGTTCTCCCTTTTGTTCGGAGAAGATGAAACCGGCCTTTGCGGGTCAAGGCGAATTCGTGCAAGCTGTTCGCATGGAGATACTCGACAACCCATTTCGCGCCGCGGGTCCGCTGGCGCCCGAAGCGCCCTATCCTTCGACTGACGAAGGTGCGGTCGAGCGTTTGCTGGCCCGCTGCCCCGCGGCGAAGGAAACCCCTTTGCACCAATCGGAGAACCTTGTTCCTGGCGCAAAGCTCTGGCTTAAGGACGAACGCGCACGCATGGGCCTTGGCTCGTTCAAGGCTCTGGGAGCCGCCTATGTGATCGCTTGCGACGCCGCCGCCACGTCCGATGAGCCCGGACCATCCACATTGGCGGGCCGCACCTATATCACCGCCAGCGCCGGCAATCACGGAATGTCGGTTGCAGCGGGCGCAGGCATCTTCGGCGCGCGCTCCGTTGTGTATATCGCCGAGACCGTGCCCGAGGTGTTTGCACGCCGCCTGCAGGAAAAGGGAGCCGAAGTGCGCCGGAAAGGTCGCGACTACGCTGCCTCGATGGCGGCCGCATCGAAGGCCGCCGAAGCTGGCGAAGGCATTCTCCTCTCCGACAGTTCCTGGGCCGGGTACACGGAAATTCCGCACCGCCTCATGGAAGGCTATCTTGCCATGGCCGCCGAAGCGGCACGACAGGTTCCCAAGGTGCCGACCCATGTCCTGCTTCAGGCCGGCGTCGGAGGTCTGGCGGGCGCCGTTGCGGCATATGTCCGCAAGGTCTGGGGCAATGCACCCCGGGTTATCGTCGTGGAACCCGAGGCCGCGCCGGCCCTTCAGGCCAGCATACGCGCCGGAAAGGCCGTGTTCGCCGACGGGCCGGACAGCATCATGGGCCGCCTCGATTGCAAGGAACCGTCGCTGATCGCGCTCAACGGGCTTGCCCGTGACGCCGACGCTTTCCTGACCTTGACCGACGCCGAGGTGGAACGCGTATTGCCGAGGCTGGCCGCTGCGGGGTTCGGGACCACCGCTTCGGGCGGCGCGGGTGCCGCCGCCGCATTGCTGGACGACGCACGGGCGCTTTGCGGCATCGGCCCCGGTTCGCGCATTCTCGCCTTTCTTTCCGAGCAGGCAGAATGACGGAACGTGGGTTTACGCAAGCGGAGTTCGCAAACCGCCTGTCCCGTGCGCAGAACGCAATGGCCTCCAAAGGTCTGGGCGCGCTTCTGCTGACAACCGAACCCGAGGTCCGCTACTTCACCGGTTTTCTGACCCGCTTTTGGGAAAGCCCCACTCGGCCTTGGTTTCTGATCGTTCCCGCGTCCGGTGCTCCGGTCGCGGTAATCCCCTCCATCGGCGCATCGTTGATGGCCCGGGCCGGGGTGCGCGATATCCGCACATGGTCCGCGCCGGATCTGACGGATGACGGAGTCACGCTGCTGGCCGACACGCTGGCGGAACTGGTGCCGAAAGGAGAGAGAATTGGCGTGCCCGACGGCCACGAGACCCATCTGCGCATGCCGCTTGGGGATTTCGAACGGCTCAGGCGCCTGCTTCCCGACCGTCTCCTTGTGGGAGACAAGGGCATCCTGCGAACTTTGCGCCTTGTGAAAAGTGACGCGGAAATCGCCAAGATCGAGACCGCCTGCAGCATAGCGGGACGCGCCTTTGCCCGCGCGCCTGAGATTGCCGCCGAGGGGAGGCCGCTGGACGAGGTTTTCCGCAAGTTCCAGATGCTGTGCCTTGAGGAAGGCGCGGACTGGCTGCCCTATCTCGCCGGCGGCGCGGGACCGGGAGGCTATGACGACGTGATATCGCCTGCCACACAGCGCCCTCTGGCCCGGGGAGACGTGCTGATGCTGGATACTGGATTGGTCTGGGACGGCTACTTCTGCGACTTCGATCGCAACTGGTCGATCGGACCCCCAGCACAGGAAACGCGCGATGCCCACGCTCGCCTGATCGACGCGACCGCAAAGGCTTTCGAGACGGCGAGGCCCGGAATCACAGCCGCCGACCTTCATGCGGTCATGGCATCCGTTCTGGGGGGTGAAACGGACGCGGGGCGGCTGGGGCACGGCCTTGGCATGTCACTGACGGAATGGCCCTCCCTGATCCCATCGGATCAAACGATTTTGGAAGCCGGGATGGTTCTAACGCTGGAACCCGGAGTTGAGACCTCCGGCGGCATCATCGTTCATGAAGAGAATATCGCGATTACCACGACAGGCGCCCGGTATCTCACTCCCGTCGCGGCGCGAGAGGCGGTTGTGCTGTGATCAATCTAAGCTGCAGCTTTGATCCCGAGGAGGCAAATCCCGCCATCGGTTTGATCGTCCTTCAGGCGGATGAAACGCTTGAACCCGAGTTCCGGCAAGCAGCCGCGGATATCCCCAATCCGCTTTACATCTCTCGCATACCAAGCGCGCCAAGCGTGACCCGAGCCAATCTCGCCCGGATGGAGGGCGACCTCACGGCGGCGGCCACCCTTCTACCGCCATGTCGGTTCAGCGCAGTGGGCTATGCCTGCACGTCGGCGAGTTCGGTCATAGGTTCGGACGAGGTCGAAAGACTGGTTCGAGCAGGCTGCAATACGGAAGCCGTCACCAATCCGATCCGCGCGACGGTTGCATGTGCCTCGGCACTTGGGGTTTCCCGGTTTGCGCTGGTGTCGCCCTATGTCGAGGAGGTCGTCACGCCGTTGCTTTCGGCTTTTGCCCAAGATGGTATCGACATGCCGGTTTTCGGAAGCTTCGGCGTAGCAGACGAACATCTGGTCACCCGGATATCCTGCCAGTCGGTGGTCGACGCAGCACTACACCTAGGAGCGAGTGATGGCGTCGATGCAGTGTTTCTCAGTTGTACGAATCTGCGCACTCTGGAAGCCGCGGAAATTATCGAGAAGCGACTGAAAAAGCCTGTCATATCATCTAATTCCGCGCTGACCTGGCATCTGCGCACGCTTGCATCAAGCCGCCAACCCAAAATTTGATCATAAAAATCAAATGATTGACCTCAAGTCGGTTACTGGGTGTTGAAGTCACGCAGGCCGGCATGTTTACTGCCCAAACAAACGGCGTTCCAAACGTCGACCAAGAACACAGACAGGGGGTCTGGACCGGATATGTCGAACGAAGCAAATTTCGTCGAATTTCAACGTGTGCAGAAGAGTTACGATGGAGAAACGCTGGTCGTCAAAGACCTGAACTTGGCGATGCCCAAGGGCGAATTTCTCACGATGCTTGGACCCTCGGGGTCGGGAAAAACCACCTGCCTCATGATGCTGGCTGGCTTCGAGACCGCCACGCATGGGGAAATCCTGCTGGACGGGCAACCGATCAACAACATCCCCCCGCACAAGCGGGGAATTGGCATGGTTTTTCAGAACTACGCGCTTTTCCCCCACATGACCGTGGCGGAGAACCTCAGCTTTCCGCTGGAAGTCCGAAAGATGGGCAAGGCTGCGCGGGAAGAGAAGGTCAAGCGCGCGCTGGACATGGTGCAGATGGGTGCCTTCGGCGGACGCCGGCCCGCTCAACTATCGGGTGGCCAGCAACAGCGGATTGCACTGGCACGCGCTCTGGTTTTCGAGCCCGAGCTTGTTCTGATGGACGAACCCCTTGGTGCTCTGGACAAGCAGTTGCGCGAACACATGCAGTTCGAGATCACGCGCCTGGCGCACAATCTGGGCATTACGACCGTCTACGTGACCCACGATCAGACCGAAGCCCTGACCATGTCCGACAGGGTGGCCGTGTTCGATGACGGGCGCATCCAGCAGATTGCCCCCCCTGACGAACTTTATGAAGCGCCCCAGAACTCCTTCGTCGCGCAATTCATCGGCGAGAACAACACGCTGGACGGTGTCGTCAAATCCGTAGACGGGGACCGCTGTGTGGTCACTCTCGACAGCGGCGAGGAAATCGACGCCAAACCCATAAATGTCAGCCAGCCAGGAGAGAAAACAAAGGTTTCGATCCGCCCCGAAAGGGTCGAGACGAACAAGGCGCGTCTGCATCAGGATGCCCATACTCTGAAGGCGGAAGTGGTGGAGTTCATCTACATGGGCGACATTTTCCGGACACGTCTGAAGGTCGCCGGGCGCGACGACTTCATCGTTAAGACACGGAACGCGCCCGATACCGTCAGACTGACACCTGGCAGCGAGGTCGAGATTGGCTGGCTGCCCGAAGATTGCCGCGCACTGGACGCTTAGGCGCCGGTGCGGGTGAGAAACGATCGTGCGGTCATCCCGGGCGATTTCATAGTGGAACGGTATATCCCGCAGCCGAACCAAGAGAGAGCGAAGACGGGAGAAAATGGGAGTACTACATGAAACTAACTGCAAAACTGCTTGCTGCTAGCGCACTCACCGCTGTAGCCGGGGCTGCAACCGCCCAGGAAATGACCTTCGTTTCCTGGGGAGGCGCGTATCAGAAATCGCAGCTGAACGCGTATGTCGAACCTTACATCGCCAGTAATCCCGGCGTCAGCGTCGTATGGGACGAAAGCTCCGCCGAAGCCGTCGCCAAACTGCGTGCGATGAACGAGGCCGGCAACATCACCTGGGATCTCGTCGACGTCGTTGCTGCAGATGCCATGCGGCTCTGCGACGAAGGTCTCGCGATGGAGATCGACCCGGACGAGCACCTGGCTCCGGCCCCAGACGGAACATCGGCCGAGGACGATTTCGGCGATCTTCTGGTGTCCGATTGCTTTATCCCGCAGATCGTCTACTCGACCACATTTGGCTATCGCACCGACATGGTCGGTGACACCCCGCCGACGGACATCTGCGCAGTCTTCGACCTCGAAGCCTATCCGGGCAAGCGCGCGCTGGAGAAGCGTCCGATCAACAACGTGGAATGGGCGCTGTACTGCGATGGCGTCGCCAAGGACGACATCTATGACGTTCTTGCCACCGAGGAGGGACAGGAGCGTGCTCTGGCCAAGCTGGGCACGATCAAGGACGAGGTCATCTGGTGGTCAGCCGGCGCCGACACGCCGCAGCTTCTGGCCGATGGCGAAATCGTCATGGGCTCGACCTACAACGGTCGTCTCTTCAGCGTGATCGAAGAGCAGAACCAACCCGTTGGCATGCTCTGGGATATGCAGGTCTTCGATCTGGATGGCTGGATCATTCCCGAAGGCCTCTCGGAAGAGCGCCTCGAGCGCGTTCTGGACTTTGTCTACTTCGGGACCGACACGCAGCGTCTGGCGGATCAGGCCAAGTACATCTCGTACGGTCCGGCACGCGCCTCTTCGGCACCGCTCGTCGGCAAACATGAAGAGTTGGGGATCGATATGGCGCCACACATGCCCACCGATCCGGAGAACGCCAAGAACACCCTACTATACAACTTCGAGTTCTGGGCCGACTACCGCGACGATATCGACGCGAAGTTCCAGGCCTGGCTGGCGCAGTAAGCATCTGATGAAAAAAGGTTCGGGGCAGATATTTCTGCCCCGAGCCAAACAAGAATACGGCTGTGCACGCTGGGTCAAGCAGACGCGCTAGGCACAGACAAAGTCAGCCGATCCGGTGGAGGGACCGTATGAGCGACGTCGCAAGCACAAACGCAGGCAATCAGGGAAACGGTTCGACCGGACCGGTATTGGCCGCGGACGGAACACCTCTGAAGAAAAGCCTGAACCGCGCATTACGCATGCAGAAGATGCGCGCGCTCATGTTGATTGCACCATTGCTGATCTTCGTGCTGGTGACCTTTATCGCTCCGATCGTCGACATGCTGTTCAGGTCTGTCGAGAACCAGATCGTATCAGAGACGATGCCCCGCACCGTTGTGGCCCTCCAGAACTGGGACGAAGCCGGAGACGAGCCGCCGGGCGAGGATGTCTACGAGGCGGCCTACTATGATCTTTTCATTGCTGCCGAAAGAAAACTGCACACCCGGCTTGGCACACGACTTAACTATGAACTGACGGGCGTTTCGTCGCTGTTCCGCAAATCCGGTCGCGGTCTCGACGATATCGGAGAGGTCTATCAGGACCAGTTCGAAGACCTGGATGGCTTCTGGAAGAAGGGCGAGAACTGGGCCGAGCTGATGGGCTCGGACAGCTGGGTCGCCGCGGCAAAGGACTGGGACACCAAGTCCGGGACCGAACAACCGCGCTTCGAAATGCGCGACGGAATTGCGGACACGCTGCCGAAGACCTCCGAGGCGTACCAGGCGTTTGCGCAATTCGTCCAGGTGGAAGAACAGGACAAGCTCTACAAGGAAGACCCCTGGTCGATGGTCTATCTGGCCCTGCACGCCGACCTTAAAGGCGGAGCGGATGTCTCGGGCTACAACGGACCGGGCGCCACGGAACTGGCCGCCGCAGCGGCCGCAGCACCCGGGTTTGATACCGTCGGCTTCAAGGACGGGTTCCTCGCGATCGAGAAGGACTGGGCCGATCTGGATGTCTGGCGCACCATAAAGCTCTACTCCCCGTCCTACACGCCGGGCTACTTCCTGAACGCGGTTGACCTCGAGAAGTCCTATGAAGGCGTCCAGGCGCGGCCCGATAACGAGCAGATCTACATGAAGCTTTTCGGGCGCACGCTGTTCATGTCGCTCGTGATTACCTTCAGCTGTATTCTCCTCGGGTATCCGGTTGCCTGGATACTGGCGAACCTGCCGACGCGAACAGCGAACCTGCTGATGATCCTCGTTCTCCTACCCTTCTGGACTTCGCTTCTGGTTCGGACTTCGGCGTGGAAGGTGATGTTGCAGCAGCAGGGCGTCATAAACGACGTGCTGGTCTGGCTGGGGCTGGTGGCCGACGATGCGCGACTGGTCATGATCAACAACCAGTTCGGCACCATCGTGGCGATGACGCATATCCTTCTGCCGTTCATGATCCTGCCGCTTTACTCGGTGATGCAGACGATCCCGCCAAGCTACATGCGCGCTGCAAAATCACTCGGGGCAAAGGACTGGACCGCGTTCTGGCGGGTCTACTTCCCGCAGTCCGTTCCGGGCATTGGCGCCGGCTCGATCCTCGTCTTCATCCTGTCGATCGGCTACTACATTACGCCCGAGATCGTCGGCGGCACCACGGGTGTCTTCATCTCGAACCGGATCGCCTACCATATCTCGTCATCTCTGAACTGGGGACTGGCGGCAGCGCTTGGAACGATCCTTCTGGTCGTCGTCCTCGGGCTGTACTGGGCCTATGACAAGATCGTCGGCATCGACAACGTCAAGCTGGGGGGCTGAGCCATGGTCGCACTGACACCCATTTCGCGCAAACCCGCCAGTGTCTATGTCACCGGGACCGCAATTGCCGGTGCAATCGCCGGGCTGTTCGTCGGAACAGCTCAGGGCTCCGGCATCATGGGCGTGATCCTCGGAGCGGCGATACTTGGCGCGCTGGCTTTTGTCGCAACGCAGGTGATCAAGAACGAACCGGCGACACGCTGGGGGCTCATCGCCCTGTTCGCGGTTGCCGGGTTTTTGATCGGAGGGATTTCCGCCGGCATCATTGGTGCCGCCTTCGGGTGGTTCTTCGGCTGGTTCATCTGGTGGCTCTACGAAGGCCGCTACCGCGCCAAGCTGGTGCCGTACCTGACTCCAAGGCAGGTCCTCTGGCACTATGGTTTCCGCGTAATCTGCGGAGCGATCTTTGTCTTCCTGATCACCCCGATCATCGTCGTCATGCCCCTTTCGTTCAATGCCGAGGATTTCTTCACCTTCACGCCCGAAATGCTGCGACTCGATCCGGAGGGTTATTCGCTCAAGCACTACCGTGATTTCCTGACCAACTCCGACTGGCAGAAGGCACTGTGGAACTCCGTCACAATCGCACCTGCGGCCACGTTGCTGTCCGTCAGTTTCGGCACGCTTGCCGCGATCGGACTGTCTCAGTCTCACGTGCCGTTCCGGCGTGCCATCATGGCGGTCCTGATTTCGCCGATGATCGTGCCCCTCATCATCTCGGCTGCGGGCATGTACTTCTTCTACTCCCGCATCGGGTTGCAGGGCACGTATTTCGGGGTCGTGCTGGCGCATGCGGCACTGGGCATCCCCTTCGTGATCATCACGGTGACGGCCACGCTGGTCGGCTTCGACCGGTCGCTGACACGCGCGGCGGCGAACATGGGTGCAAACCCGGTGACGACCTTCTTCCGCATCCAGATGCCGCTGATCCTGCCGGGGGTGATCTCGGGCGGACTTTTTGCCTTCATCACTTCGTTCGACGAGGTGGTCGTCGTGCTGTTTGTCGGGTCGGCCGGACAGAAGACCCTGCCGTGGCAAATGTTCACCGGTCTGCGGGAACAGATCAGCCCGACGATCTTGGCCGTGGCGACAATTCTGGTGGCGATTTCCATCGCCCTGCTGACCACAGTCGAACTCCTGCGGCGGCGCTCCGAACGGCTGCGGGGAATGTCACCCAGCTAAAGTTCCGGCTCAGTCTGTATCGCCTGCCAGCCCATCCAGTATGGGGCAGTCCGGCCTGTCATCACCGTAGCAACTGGAAACCAGCCGGCTCAGGGTGGCACGAAGGCTCTGCAACTCGGCGATCTTTTTCTCGATCTCCGCCAGATGTTCCTGTGCCAAGGCCTTGACGTCGGCACTCGCACGCGCCCTGTCCTCGTAGAGCGATAGCAACGTGCGGCAGTCATCGATGGTGAAGCCGAGCGAGCGTGCACGACTGAGAAAGATCAGCTTGTGGACATCAGAGTCCCTGAAGCTCCGATACCCGTTGTCGCTTCTCGCGGGGCGAACGAGGCCGATGTCCTCGTAATAGCGAATGGTTTTTGCCGGCAAGCCGCTGGCTTCTGCCACATCTCCGATGTTCATTTCAGACCCTCCTAACCACACCATAAAGGTTCCGGCTACAGGAAGGTCAAGAGCTGGAGCGGCGCGATAATCCTCGACGTATATGATTCCGATCAAGGAACGTGAGGCAGTCGCGTATGATTCTTCTCCCCATGGAACTGTCGACCCTCCTCATCACGCTCGGTGTTCTGTTCCTCTTTGGACTGGCCGCCGACCAAATCGGCAGCGTCACACGACTGCCGCGTGTAACCATGCTCTTGGTGCTGGGCCTCATCACCGGCCAATCCGGTCTGAAGTTGCTGCCCGAAGAAATGAACGGCTGGTTCGATATCCTGTCGATCGTGGCCCTTACAATGGTCGCATTTCTGCTGGGCAGTTCTCTTACCTGGGAAAATCTTGCCAGACATGGGCGAGCGATACTCGCGATCTCGCTGGCCGTCGCCTCGTCCACGATCGTTATCGTCTCCATCGGCCTTTACCTGGTGGGCGTCGCGCCCGGGCTGGCGCTGATCCTTGCAGCCATCGCAACGGCAACGGCGCCTGCTGCGATGACAGACGTCATTCGTCAATCCGGCGTCAGCAATGGGTTTACCGATACGCTGAAGGGCATCGTCGCTATCGACGATGCCTGGGGCCTGATCGGTTTCAGCGTCATGCTCGTTCTCGCTGGTCACAACGACGGCTGGGCCAGCGTGGCGACGGGCGCATTTGCCGATCTGGGTGGCGCGGTCGTACTTGGCCTGCTGATCGGCATTCCCGCCGCCTACCTTACCGGCCGGATCAGCCCGGGCGAGCCGCTTCAGGCAGAGGCGATCGGTCTCGTATTCCTGTCATCGGGACTGGCACTTTGGTTCGAAGTGTCTTTCCTGATCACCGCGATGACGGCGGGCGCGGTCATCGCGAATCTTGCGCGCCATCACGATCGTGCCTTTCACGAGATCGAGCATCTTCAGTGGCCATTCATGATCCTGTTCTTCCTTCTGGCTGGGGCTTCGCTGGAAATCGACGCCCTGAAAGCGATTGGATGGGTCGGCGGTCTTTACATGATCTTGCGGATCGTCGCCCGAATCCTGGGCGGTCTGGTGGGCGCAAAGATCGCCTCCGTTCCGGCGTCGCAGGGGCGGCTCTACGGCCCCGCCCTGTTGCCGCAGGCCGGTGTGGCCGTCGGCATGGCGCTTGTTGCAGGGGATGCCCTGCCGCACTGGTCCGACACGATCATGGCACTGACGATCGCAAGCACGGTTGTCTTCGAGCTGGCTGGACCGCCCGCCACAATGGCTGCCATCCGGCGAGACAACGCCACGCGCCAAAAGGAATAATCAGCAAGGGCTGGCCCAACTCAATGTCACTCCCTCTGGAATGAAACCTTCAAGCCAGCGGCGAAACAGGCCGTTGACGCGTTCCTGCACCATGAAAGTGTTGGCCGAGAAGATCGGATGCACATGAGGTTCGGTGAAGCAGAGGATCCGGTCATCGACCGATTCCACTCCGCACCACTGAGAGGCGACAGGCAGTTCCATGCTGCATCCTCTCTTGGAGCAGGGCGCGCAGCAAAGGAAATGCTTTAAAATTCATCATCGGCAGTTGGTTTCGCACAATATTCGATCAATGAAGCTGGATGACGCATCCAGATCGGGCGAAGTTCTGTGTCCTAAAAGGCCCCGGGCGCATGCTGAAGTTCAGCAGGGCGTCTAGGGTTCCGCCTCCTTCCTCCTCCCTGAGGGTCTGGTCCGAGAGACGTCGCCGAACTGGCAAATTCCATTCGGTACACGGCGGGAAAAAATCCCGGGAGAGCACTGCATTTGGGGATACGGCCGACCTCTCCAGTTCCGCCTCGGCCCCCCATATTCCCGGCAAGGCGGAACGCCGCACAAGGGGGTAATCCCATGCAAGTTCTTCGTCACCTCGCCGCAGGTGTGGCCGCGCTTTCAATCGGCGTAGCGGCCCCTGCCCTCGCACAGGAAAAGACCGAGTTCCGTGTCGCATGGTCGATCTATGTCGGCTGGATGCCCTGGGGCTATCTGGAAGAGTCGGGCATCATGGACAAATGGGCCGACAAATACGGCATCGACGTCGAGATCGTGCAGATCAACGACTACGTCGAATCCATTAACCAGTACACCGCAGGCGCATTCGACGGCGTTTCGGCCACGAACATGGACACCCTGTCCATCCCCTCGGGTGGCGGCGTCGACACAACCGCCTTGATCGTCGGCGACTTCTCGAACGGCAATGACGCCGTCATCCTTAAGGGCGACGGGGCGCTGGCGGATCTGGCTGGCAAGCCGGTGAACTTGGTCGAGCTGTCGGTGTCGCACTACCTGCTGGCCCGCGCGCTCGACAGCGTCGGACTGAAGGAAAGCGATCTTGCCAGCGTCATCAATACATCGGATGCCGACATGATCGCCGCCTTCGCGACCGATGACGTCGAGGCCGTCGTGACCTGGAACCCGCTGGTCTCGACCATCCTGGAAGACCCCAGCGCCAACAAGCTTTTCGACAGCTCCAACATTCCCGGCGAGATCATCGATCTGATGGTGGTAAACACCGAAACGCTCGAAGCGAACCCCGATTTCGGCAAGGCGCTGGTGGGTGCATGGTACGAGGTTATGGGGCTCATGGCCGCCGGTGACGAGGAAGTACTGACGGCGATGGCCATTGCGTCCGGAACCGATCTCGACGGCTACAAGGCGCAACTTGCCTCGACCGAGATGTTCTATGCTCCCGCGGATGCGGTCGACTTCACCGAAGGTGCCGAATTGCCGGCGACCATGGTGAATGTGGCCGAATTCCTGTTCGACAAAGGCATTCTGGGCGAAGGCGCACCATCGGCCGACTTCGTAGGTGTGGCCTATCCCGACGGCTCGACGACGGGCGACCCGAACAACGTGAAGTTCCGCTTCGATACGACCTACATGCAGATGGCCGCAGACGGCGCGCTCTGATCCTGCATCCCGAGGGGGCGGCTCCATGCGGCTGATCAACCGGCATCCAAGCGCCGTGGTGCGGGCGGCGCTTGTCGCCCTGCCCTTCCTGGCGGTCTTTCTGGCCTATGCGATCGGCTCGGAAATCCGGCTTGCGGCGAACCCGCAGGACAAACTCCTGCCCGCCCCCTCGACCATCGCCGCCACGGCAGAGCGATTGTTCACCGAACCAGACCGACGGTCGGAGAAGATACTGCTCTGGCACGACACGGCCGCCAGTCTGATGCGGCTTGCGCTGGGTGTCGGGATCTCGGCCGCACTGGCCACGGTGATCGGTCTCCTGATCGGGCTGCTGCCCCATGTCCGCGCAACGCTCGCCGGATTCGTGGCGGTTGTCTCGATGATCCCGCCGCTGGCGGTTCTGCCGATCCTCTTCATCGTCTTCGGACTGGGAGAGACCTCGAAGGTCGTGCTTATCGTGGTCGGCATCCTGCCTTTCCTAATTCGGGACCTTTCGGCTCGGGTGATGGAAATCCCGCGCGAGATGATCGTAAAGGCCGAGACCCTCGGCGCCTCCTCCCCCGTGATCGCCCTGCGCGTCGCCCTGCCGCAACTTCTGCCCCGACTGATCCAGGCGATACGCCTCTCGCTCGGACCCGCCTGGCTGTTCCTTATCGCGGCCGAGGCCATTGCCGCCGAACAGGGGCTTGGCTATCGCATCTTCCTTGTCCGACGCTTCCTCGCGATGGACGTGATCCTGACCTATGTGCTCTGGATCACGCTTCTGGCCTTCCTGATGGACCTGGCGCTCCGCTGGCTGTCGCGTCGCCTGTTCCCCTGGACGGAGGCAAGCCTGTGAGCTTCGTCACCGCCGAGAATATATTCCAGTCCTACGGGAACCGCCCAATTCTGGAGCGTGTGAATGTCACCGTCCAGGAAGGCGAGTTCATCTCGATCGTCGGCGCATCGGGATGCGGAAAGTCCACATTCCTGCGGCTTCTTCTGGCACAGGAACGTCCGACCAAAGGCGAGATTCGCGTCGCCGGCGCCGAACCCGCGCAAGAGCCGGGCCTGGATCGGGGCGTCGTCTTCCAGCGTTACTCGGTCTTTCCCCACATGACCGTGCGCGAAAACATCGTGGCCGGTGAAAGTTTCCGCACCCGCTGGGGTGGCTTTGGCGGGGCAGAAAAGCGCGAGGCGCGCCAACGCGCCGACCAAACGCTTGCCCGCATCGGCCTCGACCACGTGGCCGATCAGTATCCGGCAACACTGTCGGGCGGCATGCAGCAGCGGCTGGCCATCGGGCAGGCTCTAACCGCAAAGCCACGAATCCTGCTTCTGGACGAGCCCTTCGGCGCACTTGACCCGGGCACCCGGCTGGCAATGCACGACTTCCTGTCAGAGTTGCGCGCCGAGACCGGCATGACGGTCTTCATGGTTACCCACGATCTGGCCGAAGGCTTCAAGCTTGGCGACCGCGTCCTGGTCTTCGACAAGCCGCGTTGGGATCCCACGGACCCCAACGCCTATGGCGCCACCATCACCTACGATTTCGATGCCCGCGACGGCGGCATCCCGTTCCAGCGTATCATGGAGGAAACGCATGTTCTTCGCCCCACCTGACCGCACGCGGTCGCACCACCCGAAAGATCAGCTGCGCGATGAACGCCGCAATCACCACCCCGACCTCACCAAGCTGCAGGGCTGGCGCGCGATGAGGGCCGAAGCCGATCTGCCCGAGGGACGCTGGGATGAGGAGCGCCGCTGGGCGCTGCGCATGGGCCTGACCGGCGCGGACTCGATCGAAGACAAGTCGATCCCCACCTTCGCACGCGGAGAACTGCCCCATTACGCCGGCATCAACACCTTCCTGAAAGCGCCCTATGCCGAGGACGTGACCGAGGTAAAGGACTATGACGCCACCGTTCTCGGCATCCCGTTCGACGGCGGTACCACCTACCGTCCCGGCACGCGGTTCGGACCGCAGGGCGTGCGCAAGATCAGCGCGCTCTACACGCCCTACAACTACGAGATGGGCGTCGATCTGCGCGAGCAGATGACGCTTTGCGACGCCGGCGACGTCTTCACGATCCCCGCCAACATCGAGAAAAGCTTCGACCAGATCAGCCGCGCGGTCTCCCATGTGTTCAGTTCCGGCTCCCTGCCGATCATGATCGGCGGCGACCATTCCATCGGCTTTCCTTGCGTGCGCGGGATCGCCGAGTGTACATCGAAGAAGATCGGTATCGTCCATTTCGACCGCCACGCGGACATCCAGGAAAAGGATCTCGACGAGCGGATGCACACGACGCCCTGGTTCCATTCGACGAACCTGCCGAACGTCCCCGCGAAGAACCTCGTTCAGGTCGGTATCGGCGGCTGGCAGGTCCCGCGCGAGGCGGTGAAGGTGGCGCGCGAGCGTGAAACCAACATCATTACCATGTCCGACATGGAACGCATGGGCATCGACAAGACCGCCGAGATGGCGCTGGAGATGGCCTGGGACGGCGTGGACATGGTCTATATGTCCTTCGACATCGACAGCATCGATTGCGGGTTCGTCCCCGGCACTGGCTGGCCCGAGCCGGGTGGCTTCCTGCCGCGCGAGGCCCTGGCCCTGGCGTCCAAGGTCGCCGCCGAAGGTATCTGCGGAATGGAACTGGTCGAGGTTTCTCCGCCTTACGACACCTCCGACATCACCGCCCTGATGGGCACACGAGTGATCGTCGATGTCCTCGGTTCACTCGTGGCCTCGGGCAATCTCGGCAAGCACAAGGCCCATATCGACAAGCCCGTCACGATCCCGCATGGCGAATTCGAGGGAAAGAGGTGGTCCAATGCCACATGACATCGTGAACGGCCACATCGGCCACCACCATCACCACCCGCACGATCACAACCACAGCCACGACCCGGATCACCTGCACAGCCATCTCAAGCCCGAAGATGAAGCCGCTGAATTGCAGGTGCTCGCCACGCAGTTCATCGACGGCTTCGTCCATGCCGCCGACAAAACGGCCTACCTTCGTCTCGCAGGCGTACCCTTCGAGAAACCGGGCAAAGGCGGCGAGACAGCGCTGAAGCTGGTGGATGTCGAACTGAAAACCGACTGGCAGGTCGGAACCGCCTCACCTTCCTTCGGGTCGCGTGAACTCAGTCATCTTCCCTACCCCGGATCGATGGTCCAGGAACGGACGAACATGTCGCTGGTCTATGTATCGATGGACGCGAAGGAAACCGTCGATATCCGCAACTTCATCGCGGAACGCCAACACACTTAAGCAGCGTTCACCCTGCCAGACACAACAAGGCCACGACCGTGTCCCGTGGGATCACGGTCGTGGTAAATGTGCCAGCCGCCAGGTCAATTCTGCCGGCTGTTCCGCGCCGTGCCTGCGCCCGGCAGCGAAACCGGCCGCGCGATCAGTCATAGAGATCGGCGGGGAACGGCGATGAACCATAGACCGAAAATGCTAGGCGCTTGCGCCTTGGGCGGAAGGGCGCCTAAGGTCCGGCAGGATAAGGGAGATCGAGCGATGACGGCTGGCAATACACGCAACACGATGACTGGCGCAGAGGCGATGGTCCGCATGCTCGAGGCCCACGGCGTCCGCCATATCTTCGGCCTTTGCGGCGACACATCGCTTCCCTTTTATGATGCGCTCTATCAGCTTGATCACAACATCGACCACATCCTCACCCGTGACGAACGCTCGGCGGCTTACATGGCCGATGGGTACGCCCGCGTCACCGGCAGGCCTGGTATTTGCGAAGGGCCCTCGGGCGGCGGCGCAACCTACATCCTCCCGGGTCTGGTCGAGGCAAACGAAAGCTCGATCCCGGTCCTTGCCATCACGTCGGATGTCGGCACCCGCTCCAAAGGCCACTACCCGCTAACCGAGCTTGATCAGGAAGGGCTGATGCGCCCTCTGACCAAGTTCAACGCCGTCATCCAGCATGCCGACGCGATTCCGGACACGGTTCGCACAGCGTTCCGGAAGATGACAACCGGTCGACCCGGATCGGCGCATCTGGGCCTTCCCATCGATGTCCAGCGCGGTCAGGCCGACCCGGATACGATCTGGGCGGATCCAAAGCACCAGACATTTCCCGCCTACCCCGCCGGTCCCGACCCGGAGGTCATCGCGGCAGCGGTCGACGCCATTCTGTCCGCAAGGTTCCCCGTGATCATTGTCGGTGGCGGTGTGATCCTGTCTCGCGGCGAAGCCGACTTCCGATCCCTCGTGGAAACTCTCGATATTGCGGTCGCCACGACGATTTCCGGTCAGGGCACCATCCCTGAGACGCACCCGAACTGCATCGGCGTCGTCGGATCGAACGGCGGCTTACCGGAGACGCGGGAAATCGTGCAGGCGGCCGACCTCGTCGTTTTCATCGGCTGCAGGGCCGGTTCCGTCACCACGGAACTCTGGCGCTATCCAGCCAAGGGCACCCGGATCGTCCACATCGACAGTGACCCGGAAGTGATCGGCGCCTCCTATCGCACCGAAGTCGGCGTCGTCTCGGATGCCCGCCTCGCGCTTCAGGCCATAGAGACAGAACTCGCAGGAAGAGCCGACCGCAAGACCTTTGGCGGCGCAAAGGCGATAGAAGACCCGAAGTCGCGGAAATGGGCGGCCTTCGATCATCTCGCCAACAGCGACGATGCCCCGATCCGGCCGGAGCGCACGATTGCCACGCTTCGCCGTCTGCTGGATGATGATGCGATTGTCGTCGGAGATCCGGGTACACCCTGTCCCTACATCTCTGCTTTTTACGAGCTTCGGACGACGGGCCGCTCGCTCTGGTCCAACCGTGCGCATGGCGCACTCGGTTATGCAATGTCCGCGTCGGTGGGCGCTGCGGTGGGCGCGCCGGGCCGAAAGGTCGTCTCGTTGATGGGCGACGGCAGCTTCGGCTTTACCTGCGGCGAACTCGAGACCGTGGCGCGCCTTGGCCTGCCGATCACGTTCATTGTCTTCTCGAACTCGGTGTACGGCTGGATCAAGGCGGGCCAGAAGACGGCGTTCGGCGGCCGGTATTTCTCGGTGGACTTCGACCGGACCGACCATGCTGCGGTCGCCGAGGCTTTTGGCGTGAAGGCCTGGAAGGTGACGAACCCCGATGATCTGAACGCCGCGCTCAAGGCAGCCATCGACCATCCCGGCCCCTCGCTGGTCGACATCATCAGCCAGCCGCTCAACGAAGCCAAAGCACCCGTCAGCGAGTGGATCGCGTAAAGACGCGTATCGCCTGAACTCACGGCGGCGGTTTGCTCGAATTGCGCGGTCATCGGCTATGGGACGGGCTGTGCCCGACAACTTGCCATACGTTTTGCCGACGCCTTGCCGACGTTACGCAGACCCCGATCCATTGCAATTTGATTATTGGTCGGAGTGAGAGGATTCGAACCTCCGACCCCTGCCTCCCGAAGACAGTGCTCTACCAGGCTGAGCTACACTCCGACCGTCCGCGCGGATTACTTGGCTTCGCGGTGTTTTGCAAGGGCTTCATGTCCGGGAAGCACACGGTCGGACCTAGCTCGCAGCATGGCCGCAATGCTGGGTGTCGCTGGCGTCTCCGATCGCGATCTTGCGCGCGTTACCGGACGGTTCTCGGACCGCCCGGAGAGCGTTTCCCTCAATACAACGTAGATTCCGGAAAGAATGATAATTGTCGCGCCAACCCAGGTGAAGAGGTCGGGAAACTCGTCGAAAAGGAAAAACCCGAACAAGGCTGCCCAGAGAATCTGCGAATACTGCATTGGTGCCACGATAGCCGCATCGCCCCGGCGGTAGGCCGCAATCATCAATGCGCCCCCCATGAAGCCCAGCGCTGACATCACTGCCAGCAAGCCAAAATGTTCAACGGGCATGGGCTTGTAAACAAAAGGCATTGCTGCCCCCATCAGGACGAAATTCGCCATCATCGGATACAGCATCAGCACCGCGGTTCTCTCGTCGTTCCCGATCTTGCGAGTGATGACCGAAACAAGTGCGCTACCTGTCGCCGCTACAATCGCCGCGATGTGACCCAAAGAAATCTCCGTTGTGCCAGGCCGCAGAACGATCAGAACGCCGATGAGTCCAAGCACGACTGCGCTCCAGCGATGAATGCCGACGCGTTCACCAAGAATCGGAATGGACAGGACGGTGATCAGAAGGGGTGCAGCAAATAAAAACGCATAGACCTGAGCCAAGGGAAGCACAGTGAAGGAATAAAAAGCGGCTGCGCCCGTCACTACGCCCGCACCGGTGCGGGCGGCAACCCACCAGGGGTGAACGGGAAGTAACGTGCTTGCCTGCCGGTCCCGCATCAGCATCAAGGTCACCAACGGAAAACCAAGAAGCACGCTGAAGAATAGAATCTGAAACGGCATATACGTGCCGCCCAGATGCTTGATGACGGCATCATGGCTCGCAAATACGGCGAAGCTTGTCAGCGAAAAGAGAACGCCGGAAAGATTTGATCGTTCAATATGCATTTGCGAGCGGACTGGAAGCGCGGCGCAACAAAACGCCGCGCTGCACCTGCTGTCAACCCGCGAACTGCCTCAGAGACTGGCGTCCAGCTTGGCCACGATCGCGTCGCCCATTTGGCTGGTCGAGACTGGTTCCACACCGTCCTGGCCCAGAAGGTCGGCGGTCCGAAGCCCATCTGCCAGCACTGCGTTCACGGCCTCTTCCAGGCGCGTCGCCTCATCGCCCTTGTCAAAGCTGTAGCGGAGCGCCATCGCAAAGCTGAGAATACAGGCGATGGGGTTGGCCTTTCCTGTTCCCGCGATATCGGGAGCAGAGCCATGCACCGGCTCATAGAGCGCTTTGGGGCGGCCGTTTGCCATGGGGGCGCCCAGACTTGCAGATGGCAGCATGCCCAATGAACCAGTCAGCATCGCAGCCAGGTCCGACAGCAGATCGCCAAACAGGTTATCGGTGACGATTACGTCGAATTGCTTGGGCCAGCGGGTCAATTGCATGGCGCCCGCATCTGCGTACATGTGGCTCAATTTCACATCCGGATACTCGGCAGCGTGAACTTCCGTCACGACATCGCGCCAAAGAACGCCCGACTCCATCACGTTGGCCTTTTCCATCGAACACAACTTGTTCGACCTCTTCCGTGCCAGTTCGAATGCCGAACGTGCGACGCGGGCAATCTCGCTTTCGGTGTAGCGTTGCGTGTTGATGCCAACCCGCTCATTGCCTTCCCTGATGATTCCACGAGGCTCGCCAAAGTAGACTCCGCTGGTCAATTCGCGAACGATCATGATGTCCAGTCCACTGACAACATCGGGCTTCAGGGAGGAGAACTCGGCCAGCGCGTCGAAACATTGCGCAGGACGCAGGTTTGCATAAAGATCCATTTCCTTGCGGAGGCGCAGCAAACCACGCTCGGGCTTCACGCTGAAGTCCAGGGTATCGTATTTCGGACCACCGACCGCACCCAAAAGCACGGCATCGACTTCCTGCGCCTTCGCCATCGTTTCATCAGTCAGTGGAGTGCCATGCGCATCGTAAGCTGCTCCACCAACGAGGTCTTCGCTGACATCGAAAGCGAGACCGCGTCTTGCACCGAACCAATCGATAATCTTGCGAACTTCGGCCATTACCTCGGGGCCGATGCCGTCGCCGGGAAGAATGAGAAGCGAGGGGTTGGTCATGTGATGAGTCTCCGCAATCTGGTTGGTTGCGCCCTACCCTGCGGCTTCCGGAGCGTCAAGAAGACGGCGCGGCAGAAAGCCGAAGTCACCCTGTGAGAAGCTTGAAGTCCGCAACTGAAGGTCACTTGAGCATCGAAACCTACGGTTTCGCCATTATTGGGGAACGGCTCCCTCTCCAGCGACTATGTGCGGGGAGACATCTTTGCCTTGGCACCCCGAAATCCCGATCGGCTAGAGAGCGCCGGTTTCGAGAACATCTAGAATACATCAGTAAATCGGCTTCCACCTTCACTCGGTTCCCAAAAGGATGTCCACCCAGACCAGCCGATGCCGGGACGCCCGCTCGACATCACTTGTTATCGGCGCACCCGGTTCGGGCCAGAACACGCCTGCCGCAGTAACCGCAAGGTTTGATGAAGGCAGGATATAATCAACGCGAAGATTTCCAGGCTGCCCGGGATCATCTGGCCAATCCACTGTATCCAGCGAGTGATCGCCGGCTTGGAACACGTTTGCGCCGGCGTCCCGGACACTGGTCGCGACAGAACCTTCGCTCCTGGGCGCAACATCTGTGATACGCGGATCCGAAAGAAGAGCTATCAGAGCCTCGGGTCGCCCGCCGCTATCCTCGGGATCAAGGTTTGCAGCGCCCAGCAGAATGAACAGCCGGGGCGGTCTTCCAAAGGCACCGTTCAAATAGCTCAGCCAGAATGCGGTTTCGTCGTGATTTCGCCTTCCGTTACGATCTTCCGGCCCATCGAAAACAGGCGGCGTAGCGTGCCACATCAGAAGATTGAGCAATTCGCCGTCTGGCAAAATCACCGGCAAGTCCCAATGAGCCGTTGTGCTCAGACGCCCCGCCGGGCCTTCACCGGGCAACAGCAGTGCTTCGGGCAGATTGCGCCAGTCCAGAAGCGAAAAATCGCGCCAGCCTTCGCGATCGAAAGGTAGCCGCGAGAGAACAGCCAGCCCCTCCTGCCCACCAAACTCGCCAAAACCAAAGGCATCGTCGGGCTCACCCCAGCGACCGTTGCCGTTCAGATCCAACCCGCTATCGATCCCTCGGTTTGGTCGCGCGCTAAAGCGGTACGGGTACTCTCCGATCCGATCAGCCAATGCCGCCAGCGCATGACCTTTCAAGTCCCAATCAATTCCTGCCAACACAAGAACATCGGGGTTGGCCTCATGAACCACCCTAGAGAACGCCAGAATTTGTGGATCCTGATCCGTCAAACTGTCCCGCAAAAGAAGCCCGGGGCCGTCGCGCGATAACTCGGTGTGGAAGAACGCAATTCTCAGTGTCTCTTCGGCACATCCCGGCGCACCCGAAATAACCGAGAAGATCAGACCGGCAGAAGCCCACCATTTCCTTCGTCTTGAGACGACAGCTTTCGCTTCTCGGTGATGAGTGCCGCGATACGAGCCATTGCGATGCCACGCATGAAGAGAGATGCCGGAAGAAACGCCCAAGCTGCCACCGTCCAGATCAAGGTGTGCGGGTTTTCAAGTGTGACCGCGCCGAAAAGAGACGTTGCTGACTTGATCACCGCAGGTGTCAGGAATGGCAGAAGAAACCCTAAAGCGATGTTAAATCGCGCGTCCCGTTCCAACCGTTCGACGACATCGCCGCCAGCGGTAGGATCGAACGTGGGCAGGTTGACCCAGACATTGAAAGTGCCGGCCCGCGTTGGCCAGCGCTGCACACGCTGCAAAACCACGAATAGCGCCAGCGTAAACAGTGAGATGAAATAGGCGATTCCGGCCGTGTCGCGCACAAGTCGGATGTGAGAAATCGGCGCTTCTGATGGCAGCATCAGAACGACAAGGCGCACAGGGGAATATGGAAAATCGATCACTTGCCCGACAACCGAGCCAATTTTTCCCACAAACGCCGACAAAGCCGTGGGAGCCATGCTACCCTGAAGCATCAGCGAGAGGCATACCACCGTAAGTAAAAGCGACCCGAAGCGGATACGGTTGAACGGTGGAGCATCGCGAAACTCGACAAGGCCGGGGTATGAGGATGCATACTCGAAGAACGTCAAGGCTGCTGCGAAGATTGCGACCAACATTACAATCTGGGCAGCATCCGAAGACGTTCCAGGCAAAAGCATGGATGGCGTCACGATCATTATAACGACGAGGAATGCGCGAAAGGCCGCGCCGCTTAGCCGCGATATCACTGCACCTGCCCCTTTGAACGGCGCGCAATAGCACGCCGTTGATCTGCCTCTGTCCGCCCTAAGCGACGGTTTGCCATAGTTTTGCCCAATTTCTGCCTTCTTTCAGACACTCCAGCAAGAACCTCTGAAAACTGAATGAATTTCTGGGCGATTTCGTGGTGGGATTGGTGCGACAATGCATCAAATGTGAAACGAAAAAGGGCCAATCCGAGGATTGGCCCTAGATATTGTGTGTCAGGCCTCAATCAGACCCAAGGCCGCGCTTGTGCTGATTTCCTTTCAAAGGCGTCGATCGCCGAAGAGGCGTTCTCCAACGTGAGGCCGATATCATCGAGTCCATTCAGAAGGCAGTGCTTCTTGAAAGCATCCACCTCAAACGAGAATACATCCCCGTCGGAGGACGTAACGGTCTGAGCGTCGAGATCCACCGTTATCCGGGCATTCGAACCCTTTTCGGCGTCCTTCATGAGGACTTCCACCTGCTCAGGCGCAAGGACGACGGGCAATATGCCGTTCTTGAAGCAGTTGTTGTAAAAGATATCGGCGAAACTTGTCGAAATGACGCAGCGAATACCGAAGTCCAGAAGAGCCCAGGGAGCATGCTCGCGGCTTGAACCACATCCAAAATTGTCGCCTGCCACAAGGATCTCGGCCTCGCGGTAGGCTGGCTGGTTCAGGATGAAATCTTCGATCTCGTTGCCATCGCGATCGTAGCGCATCTCGTCGAAGAGATTCACTCCCAAGCCGGTGCGCTTGATGGTCTTCAGAAACTGCTTGGGGATGATCATGTCGGTATCGATGTTGACCAACGGCATCGGAGCCGCGACCCCAGTGAGTGTTGTGAACTTTTCCATTACATCATCTCCCGCACATCAGTCAGGCGACCGGTCACAGCCGCAGCCGCCGCCATCGCCGGGGACATCAAGTGCGTCCGCCCCTTGTAACCCTGGCGTCCCTCGAAGTTCCGGTTCGACGTAGAAGCGCAGCGTTCTTCCGGTGCGAGTTGGTCGGGGTTCATTGCGAGACACATAGAGCAACCGGCAAGGCGCCATTCAAAGCCCGCGTCTCGGAAGATATCTGCCAGTCCCTCTTCCTCGGCCTGCGCGCGCACAAGTCCCGATCCGGGCACGACCATTGCGCGCTTCACCGCAATTTTCTTGCCTTTGACAACCTCAGCAGCGGCGCGCAGGTCTTCGATGCGGCCGTTGGTGCATGAGCCGATAAAGACCGTGTCGATCGCGATATCGGTCAGCTTCTGGCCGGGCTTCAGGCCCATATACTCGAGAGACCGTTGCGCTGCCCCCACTTTGCCACCCTTGAAGTCCTCGGGCGCAGGCACATTGGCTGTAATCGGCAAGACATCCTCGGGGCTCGTGCCCCAAGTGACAACAGGCGCGATATCCTCGCCCTTGATCGTGACAACCTTGTCCCAATGAGCGTCATCGTCGGAATAGAGCGTTTTCCACCAAGCCATCGCCGCTTCCCACTGTGCACCCTTGGGCGCATGAGGACGGCCCTTGACGTACTCGAAGGTCTTTTCATCCGGAGCGATCAGACCGGCACGCGCGCCGCCTTCGATCGCCATGTTGCAGACCGTCATCCGGCCTTCCATGGACAGATCGCGAATGGCTTCGCCGCAGTATTCGATGACATAGCCAGTGCCACCCGCGGTGCCGGTGGCCCCGATCACCGAAAGCGTGATGTCCTTGGCGGTCACACCGGGGCGAAGCTTGCCTGTGATCTCGACCTTCATGTTCTTGGACTTCTTCTGGATCAGCGTCTGAGTAGCCAAAACATGCTCGACCTCAGAAGTTCCGATCCCATGGGCGAGTGCGCCGAATGCGCCGTGCGTCGCCGTATGGCTATCGCCGCATACGACGGTCATCCCCGGCAGCGTCCATCCCTGCTCAGGACCGACTATGTGCACAATGCCCTGCCGGATATCGGTCACCGGGTAGTAGTGGATGCCGAAGTCCTTCGCGTTCTTGTCCAGCGCCGCGACCTGGATGGCGCTGTCTTCGGTCATGTTCGCGGGGTTCTCCCGTCCGGGAGTCGTGGGAACGTTGTGGTCCGGAACGGCAATGGTCTTGTCGGGCGCGCGCACCGTACGTCCGGTCATTCGCAGACCTTCGAAGGCCTGCGGGCTGGTCACTTCGTGGACAAGGTGGCGATCAATATACAGATGGCAGGTGCCGTCTTCAGCTTCATAGGCTACGTGCTCATCCCAAATCTTATCGTAGAGCGTACGGGCTTTTGTCATTTCATGGATCCCTGACTGACATGGAAGTTTATTGCGCATGCATGCGCGGATAGCCGGTCAGGCAAGTCGTGCCAGCACCGTCATCGTCGCGCCGAAAAAGCGCCAAGGCAGGCGAGCGCGGTCATCCATGTCGAAAAAACGAGTCATGAACGGTCAGATACACCCGAGCGAAGCACATAACAAGGAATCCGTTTGAAAACGCGACGCCCCGCCGTTCCGCGAGGCGTCGAAACTTGTTAGGGACACATGATCCGCAGACCATGGACCCCGCATACAAACCGATTGCTAAAGTTGTGTTAAAAATCGCAACGTCAGCCGCCCTCAAATTCGCAAAGCGTATGAACATCCATTCCCAGGGCTTCCAGCTTTTTGCGGCCGCCCAGTTCCGGCAGATCAACGATGAAAGCACAGCCAACGATGTCGCCTCCCATCCGCTCGATCAGCTTGATGCCTGCCTCGCAGGTTCCCCCTGTCGCCAGAAGGTCATCAACCACCAGAACCTTTTCACCTGGCTGGATGGCATCATCATGGACCTCCATAATCGCCTCGCCGTATTCCAGTTTGTATTCCTGGCTTATTGTCGCGCCTGGCAACTTTCCCTTCTTCCGGATCGGAACGAATCCGACGGACAATTGGTGCGCTATCGCGCCGCCGATGATGAAGCCTCGCGCTTCCAGTCCGACCACCTTGTCGATGCGCTCACCTGCATAAGGGTGAAGGAGCTGATCGATGCAAATGCGGAAACCGCGAGCATCCGCGAAAAGCGTAGTAACATCGCGGAACATGATTCCTTCATGCGGAAAATCCACGATGGTTCGAATATAGTCCCTGACGGTCTTATTCCGATTTTCCATGGCAAGCCCTATTTCTGTCTCGCAGGCATATCATCGGCTGCTATCCGGGAAGGCAAGGCACTTGGGACGCAAGAGCACATCACGGCGCGACCTGTTGCGCCTAGCCCTAGGCCTAGGGATCGTTGCCGGGGGCTGGCAACTTTGGATCCGTCGACCGCGAGCATTGGAATTCAGCGAGATTCCGGGTTTGCCAGGCTGGCGCCAGCTGTCTTTCCGCGGAATTTCTAATTTGACTGGCGGCGCCACGGGAGCTGTCTTTCTCGGTATGGGAGCTGAAACTCGGCCAGAGCCACTTTCACCGCCCGAACTCTGCGACGTGCTATATCCAAACCATCAGAAGAGCTTGCCGGTCGCTTATTTCACCGATGTGAATTGCCCTAATTGCCGCAGCCTAGAGACCAAACTCGCAACTCGCGCTGACAAGCTCAAGCCAACAACGCTTCACTTACCGCTTCTGGGGAGCGACTCACTGTTAGCAGCAAAAGCGATAATTGCCGCCGAGTTGCAGGGACGAGAGCGAGAGTTTCGTGCTGCAATCTGGGAAATCGGATTTGCACCCCAGCTTTTGGGACGGCTTTCGAAAGCAAGCGGCGTTGATTTCGACCGACTGGGAGCCGACATCGAAAGCCCTGAAATCGAATTCCGCTTGGAACTGGCGAAACAGGCCGCCGAGACCTTGGGGATTTATGGAATTCCGGCCCTGACTATTGGCCGAACGCTGGTCATTGGAGACATCCCAGCAAAGATGCTTGACCGGCTGATCGCATTGGAGGCCGAACGACGCCCGGTCAGCTGTTAGAGGAGAATCCGACCGGCCACCGCGTCAAGTTTTGCCAACATTGCAGGATCCCTTTTTTCCGGCACTGTGAGGATCGCGTATTCGAGAGCTCGATCACACCCATGCGGACAGGGTACACGCCTAGCGCCAAGAAGTCCGGGAAGACGCGATACCAGAGAGCGCGCCTTCTCCGCGTTACCCATCAACGTGGCGATGATCTCGGCGACATCGACCTCGCCGTGATCCGGATGCCAGCTATCGTAGTCGGTTATCATCGCGACACTCGCGTAACACAGCTCGGCTTCGCGGGCGAGCTTGGCTTCCGGCATGTTCGTCATGCCGATCACATCACATTTCCAAACGTCGCGATACATCTTCGACTCAGCCAGCGAAGAGAACTGCGGCCCTTCCATGGCAAGATAGGTACCACCTCTGTGCACAGTGACACCGGCATCTTTTGCTGCCATCTCACAGGCATCCCCCAATCTTGGGCAGGTCGGATGTGCCACGCTGACGTGCGCAACGAAGCCTGTTCCAAAGAAGGACTTCTCCCTGGCAAAGGTGCGGTCAATGAACTGATCTACAATCACGAAATCACCTGGCGCCATTTCCTCGCGGAAAGAGCCACAAGCTGACACGCTGACGATGTCTGTCACGCCGAGGCGCTTCAATGCGTCGATATTTGCGCGATAGGGAACTGTCGAGGGTGAATGAATGTGACCGCGACCGTGCCGGGGCAGAAACGCCATGCTGACGCTATTCAGAGAGCCCGTCAGAATTTGATCCGAAGGCGTTCCCCACGGGCTGTCCACCGTGACCCATTCCGCCCCTTCCAGCCCGTCAATTTCATAGACTCCGCTTCCACCGATCACACCGATCATTGTCTTTGCTGCCATCGTCACTCTCCGGTTTCCGGGTTGACCCTACCGGCGATGCGGAAATTGGCAAGGCATCTTGCGGGCAGCCAAAGAAGCTCTGAAAAGAGAAAACCCCCGCCGTTTCGGCAGGGGCTTTTGTCCCTCGACCCCGTGAAGGGGTTCCCCGGTGCCGCAGGCTGGGTGGGGGCTGTTAATCCGCGACACCGGGGATAGCGTCTTTTCGCTACAATCTCTTTCTGCATCTGAACTTGGGCAAGAAGACGGGGCTTGTCGGTCCGTGCCAAGGTAATTTCGTGGCGAAGATGCGGCGGGGCTTGATTCGAGTTCCCGGCGCTGTCAACTTGAAGGCATGACGGTTCAGCCACCGACACCTTTCCCGACTTCACCGCAATTGCCGGAGCAGGTTGCCTTTGATCGCGCGGAACTATCTGTAATTCTTGGAGTTTATGGCCGCATGGTTGCTGCCGGCGAGTGGCGCGACTACGGCATGTCGTTTCTCAGGGATGTCGCCATCTTCTCGATCTTTCGCCGCGCGGCCGAACACCCGATCTACCGGATCGAGAAACGGCCCAAACTGCGAGGCCGTCAGGGCATGTACGCCGTGATCGGAATGGACGGACAGATCCTGAAGCGCGGGCACGACCTGAGGACTGTTCTGCGCGTGCTCGAACGCAAGCTGATCCGGGCCGTCGAGTAAAATAGCTCTCGGACGACAGAAGAAACGATCCGATCAAATTGCGGGCATGGGGCGCCGTTCGGGTCTGAGCCGAAGGGTAACAGGTCCGGTATCAGTGGTCGCGATGCGGGCGATAGCGACGACAATGGGTTCCTCGACGACCATCATATGAAAAGCGTTGGCATGGATTATCATCTCAGACCCCGCGGCCATCCCGACGTGGCCCCTCCAGAATATCAGGTCGCCGGGTTCGAAACGCTGGCTTTCCGAAAGGTGTTCACCTGGCATGGCCGATTGCAGATCGCTGTCTGGGGCACACGCAAGTCCGCTTGCGTGCATGGCTAACTGCACGAGTCCGGAACAATCGACCCCAAAGCCGGAATTTCCAGCCCACACATAGGGTGTGCCCAGGAAGGCACGGGCAACATCCACGGGATCGAGTGGAACCTCGGTCAAATGCTGCCCCGGCACCCAGAGCGAACCATCGGAAATCGCGATCTCTGCCCATCCGCCAAGACGGGAAAGGACGTGAACGCCGGATGCCATGTGAATTGGGAGCGAGCGTGGGATCTTGAAATCAGGCTTTGCATAGCCCCACGTCGTCCTAACCGCAATTCTGTGCGTCGGCGCATGCCATGCACCAAGCCGATTTATCTCGACCCAGCCACAATAGCCGTCCTTGGCGGACCGTCCAAAGGCCCATTCGCCGCGCCGCTCGATAACGTCGAATGCGTCCCCGAAAAGAAGTTCTCGGTTGATTGCTCCGTTCGGCTGATCGTGTAGCCATTGGCCGCACAAAAGGCCCATTCGTTGGGGCGTCACATAGTCTTCGGCCTCGACTTTGCCGCGCAAACTTTGGTCAGCCACACGCCCGCTGAAGGCCAGAAGCCGCCTGTCCGTCACGCCAGCATCCCTGGCAACGCCTCGAACAAGGCTCGTATGCCCTGTCCAGCACCGCCCTTGGGTCGTCCTGGCTCAGATTTAGGCGTCCATCCGTAGATGTCGAAGTGCATGTAACGCGATGTGTCGGTCACAAAGCGTCGCAGAAAGAGAGCCGCGGTTATCGAACCCGCGAAACCTCCAGAAGGAGCATTGTCGAGGTCAGCAATGCCGGGTTCGATCATCGACTCATAGGGATTCCAAAATGGCATGCGCCAGACTGGGTCGCGCACATCGCGCGCTGCCGCCTCGAGCGCTGCGGCGTCTGCATCACTATCGGTGTAATAGGGCGCAAGGTCCGGCCCGACGGCCACCCGCGCCGCGCCGGTCAGCGTAGCCATCGAGACAATCAGGTTCGGTTTCGCTTCGTCGGCCATCGCCAACGCATCCGCCAGAACCAACCGCCCTTCGGCATCCGTGTTGTTGATCTCGACCGTCAATCCTTTTCGGCTGGTCAGGATATCTCCTGGGCGGAAAGACGCACCCGAAACGCTGTTCTCGACCGCAGGAACCAAGACTCGCAGCCTTAGGGCCGCATTAGATTCCATCAGCATGTAGGCAAGGCCAAGTACGTTCGCCGCTCCACCCATGTCCTTTTTCATCAGGCCCATCGATGTGGCGGGCTTGAGATTCAGGCCACCAGTATCGAAGCAGACCCCTTTTCCAACCAGAGTAACTGCCGGGCCAGCCTTCCCCCAAGTCATATCGATCAACCGCGGCACACGCGGACTGGCTCGACCGACGGCGTGTATCATGGGTAGATTCGCCCCCAAGAGCGCGTCACCCGAAACGACTGAAACTTCCGCCCCGAACCTGCCCGCAAGATCACGAGTGGCCTGCTCCAGTTCGTCCGGCCCCATGTCTGAGGCGGGAGTATTGATCAAGTCGCGCACCAACGCCTCACCGGCGGCAATTGTCTCCAGCCTTGAAAAGTGGATGTCAGCGGGCGCAATAAGATCGGCTCTTGCGTCAGAAGAGGATGAATAGCGGTCGAACTTGTAACCAGCCAGCAACCAGCCTAGCGCGGCCTCGCCAAGGTCTTCATCCATTAGCTCGGTTTCGAGGCGCCAAAGACCTTCTGGCAACTTGCCCCTCAGGGAAGCCACGATAAACCTCTTGCGGAGACGATCGCTTCGCCCTCCCAATCCTCCGGCCGCGGCGGCGATCTGGCCGCCCGCCGCGGGGATCAGGACGATCTCACCCGACTTTGCACCAAAGCCCGAGGCTTCGACCCACGCCCGGGCGGCGGGGTCCAGAACTGTGAGGAAGACCGCGAGATCTTCTTTGGTCACAAGATGAAGTGGCCTCGCAGACCCGTCATCGGCGGCGAATTTCAGACTTTTCACGACTTGCCTCTCCCAAAGCGTTCGTCAGGAACCTAAGACAAGCCGGTGTCGGGGGAAATGCCCTAAGGAGAAGTCAAATCCGGCGATACGCAAATTCCAGCACCGAGGCCAGTGATGCTTCCCCGACCCGAACTGCGCGTGATACGACCGCCGCGAGGGCCACTTCGTCTCGGCTTCCGATCAGCATCGTCAGGTGTCGTGCGACCAAAGCACTTTGTGTCAAACCCAGGTTTTCAGACAATGCCACCATCATTTCAGCTTGGCTGGACAATCGGTCGAATTCACCCGCGGACCATGAAGCCTCGACCGCAGACAAACAAACGATGAAGTCTTCGAAAAGATCGTCTGCGTATGCCAGAGCGTTTGAAGCTCCCGACTGAAAAACCGACGTTTGAAACGCGCCCGTATCAAGCGAAATCGACTCGATCGGATGCAGGAAGACAACTTCTCCCAACAGCATTGAAACCCCTTTCCCCTCAGAAAGAACGTCACCTCGATAATTGCCACCCGCGAAGAAATGCTTGATACAGGTTTGGAAAATGCGGGAAATTTGACGAGAATTTCACATGCCGATGAAGCACATACGCCCGCTGCCCGGGCATCTGGTCAAGCGATACCATGGCTGGAAAGCCACGACCTATAACGAAAATCATGTCTGGTATCGCCGTTTGGCCGAAGACGGACAGAGACCGCGCGCGATGATTGTGGCGTGCTGCGACAGCCGCGTGAATATGACTTCGCTTTTCGAGGCAGACGCCGGAGAGTTCTTCATCCACCGGAACATCGCCAACCTTATCCCGCCATACGCACCCGACGGTGACCACCACGGCACATCCGCAGCGATCGAATACGCCGTCACGTCGCTCAAGATTGCGCACTTGATGGTCGTCGGGCACTCGCAATGCGGAGGTGTCGCCGGTTGCCATGCGATGTGTTCCGGCAAGGCCCCGGAACTGGAGCAAGCGTCGAGTTTCGTTGGACGCTGGATGGATATTCTGCGCCCGGGATATGAGCGCGTGTCCGACAAGGGAGATGATGCAGAGCAGATAAGGGCGCTGGAGCAGGAGGCCGTTCTGGTCTCGCTCAAGAATCTGGTAACGTTCCCATTCGTGCGGGAAGCGGTAGACAACGACTCGCTGACCCTTCATGGGTTATGGACCGATCTGGCCGAAGGCGCGTTGTTCCAGTTCGATCCGGCAACCCGCTCTTTCCAACCGGTCTAAAACGGATATACGGCGGCAGTATGGGTGAAATTCTATCTCTTGCCGCGACCAACCTGATCTCGCCGATCATTCTGTCCTTCGTCCTTGGCGTTGTTGCAGCCCTTGCAAGATCCGATCTGACGATCCCAGAGGCCGTTGCGAAGGGGATGTCTATCTATCTTCTCTTCGCAATCGGCTTCAAGGGCGGCGCAGGCGTCGCGGCGCACGGGATTGACGGGACACTTGTCGCGACGATCATGGCAGGCCTGCTTTTGTCCTTCATTTTACCGTTCATCGCATTCTACCTGCTGCGAATATTAACGCCACTTGACTTGGTCGAGCGCGCCGCTGTCGCCGCCCACTATGGATCGATCTCGATCGTGACTTTCGTAGCGGCAACATCAGTGCTCGAGGGGCGCGGTCTCGACCCCGAAGGTTACATGGTCGCAGTTGCCGCCGTCATGGAGGCGCCTGCGATCCTCTCGGCGCTTTGGCTGGTGTCGCGTGGGAACGGAAATGCCAATGTCGATGCCGGCCTCTACCGGGAGATCCTATTCAACGGTTCCATCGTTTTGCTGGTTGGCTCCTTCCTGATAGGCGTAATCACAGGAGACAAAGGTCTGGAAAAAATTGCGCCCTTCATTGTTGCTCCATTCCAGGGAGTGTTGTGCCTGTTTCTGCTTGATATGGGCCTGGTTGCAGGACGGGGGCTGCGAGACAGTAGGAAGGACTTGGGCTTCGGCGCGGTCATATTCGGCATTGTCATGCCGCTCGTCGGCAGTTTGGTAGGGCTTCTTGCGGCACTCGCAATCGGCCTTTCGACAGGCGGCGCGGCCCTACTGATGACGTTGTCGGCGTCAGCCTCCTATATCGCGGTACCTGCCGCTATGCGTGTCGCCCTGCCCGAGGCACGCCCATCAATCTACCTGACACTTTCCCTGGGCGTTACTTTTCCCTTCAACCTAACTATCGGCATACCGCTTTATGCCGCACTTGCCGGATCATTCGTCGGAGGCTGATCTCATGAAAATGCACGAGGCAAAACGCGTCGAGATCATCATCGAAGCAGCGCTGGCACGGCGACTGACTGACGCGCTGCGCGGTGCCGGAGTAACCGGGTACACGATACTGCCCGTCTTGGGTGGCTCCGGCCGTTCGGGCCAATGGAGCCGTGACGCCGAGGTTTCCCGGGCATCGGGAATGGTCGCGGTCGTTTGCCTCATTCGCCCCGACCGCTTGGACCCATTGCTTGACGCCGCTTTCGCGGTCGTGGAGCGTCACATCGGCGTCGTGTCGGTAACAGACGCCGGTGTACTGCGCGCCGAACGGTTCTAGTTAACTGTGGCGTGTCAGCGGACGGGAGCGGACTGAACGGAAAACCGGGACCGCGTCTTCGCGCGAAGTACGAACCGAAACGGTAGCGCGCTCAACCACCAGCTTGGAGACTGTTACGAAAGCTGATTTGGCATTCGACTGCTTCGAAAAACGGGCAAAGGTCATAAGACGCTCTCCTCAGTACTTGTTACAACAACAAATCGCCTAGCTCAGAGCCGAGGCGAATAGATAAAGACACCCGAGACCTTGCTAGTCTCACTACGATCGGTTGCATCCGTTGCGTGGTGCGCAACTAAACCTCCGCGGTGTTGAGGTGCGGAACCATCATTCGAAGTTGACTCAAAGATCAGAACACTTGCCTTCATGGTCGCATCCAGATTTGCAATTTCAGGGGTCGTCGATGCAGAGACGCCAACCGTGGAGATCATCCTTCCGAGCGATGTTCCTGCGGTGGTTGCAATGATGGTCTTCATCGTGCGCATCCTGAATTCACGGGCCTTTCGAAACACAATCTTGAGGCGAAATGTGGCAAGAATGTTGCTGAAATGTGGCCTGAATGTGGCGGGTGCAGGCCAGAACTATGGACTGTCACAAGATTTCGCCGAATTTCCGCCTTATTTTCTTGCCCTCGGTTGCCCGGGACCAACTCGCCTCCAACCATGCGAGGGGGCCGAAAAAATTAAGGTCCAAAAAAAACGCATTTCGTAACGGAAAACAATCCGATCCAAATGTCGCTCGCTTTTTCCAAAACTCAAGACAATAGAAAAGGGCCACTCCGTGGGAGCGGCCCTTCTTGTCAGTTGATTCTCTCAGAATCAGGCCTTTTGCAGCACCCGGTTGCCAAGAAGCTCAGCGATTTGCACAGCGTTCAAAGCCGCACCCTTACGCAGGTTGTCGCTCACACACCAAAAGTTGAGTCCGTTATCGATCGTCGAATCCTGCCGGATCCGGCTGATGAACGTCGCATAATCTCCGACGCACTCCACCGGGGTGGCATAGCCGCCTGCTTCCCGCTTATCGATGACCATGATGCCCGGACTTTCGCGAAGAATATCCCTGGCTTCATTCTCATCCAGAAACTCTTCGGTCTCGATATTGATTGCCTCGGAGTGTCCGACAAATACCGGCACCCGTACGCAAGTCGCCGTGACCTTGATCGAGGGATCCACAATCTTTTTGGTCTCGGCAACCATCTTCCACTCTTCCTTGGTCGAACCATCTTCCATGAAGACGTCGATATGCGGAATGACATTGAAAGCGATCTGCTTCTGGAACTTCTTGGGTTCACGCTCCTGACCGGGCACGTACATTCCCTTAGTCTGGTCCCAAAGTTCGTCCATGCCATCCTTACCGGCGCCAGAAACCGACTGGTAGGTGCTGACGACAACTCGCTTGATCTTTGCCCGGTCATGCAGGGGTTTCAGCGCAACGACCATCTGTGCCGTCGAGCAGTTCGGATTCGCAATGATATTGCGGTTCTTCACCGCCTCGATCGCATCCGGGTTCACCTCGGGCACGATCAACGGAATGTCCGGGTCGTAGCGATAGAGCGACGAGTTATCGATGACTACGCAACCGGCCTTCGCGGCCTTGGGGGCGTAAATCTTGGTGGCATCGGAGCCGATGGCAAAAAGTGCAATATCGAAGCCGGTGAAATCGAATGTGTCGAGGTCTTTGGTCTTCAGTGTCTTATCGCCATAGCTCACCTCGGTTCCCAGCGACTTGCGCGAGGCAAGCGCCACAACTTCATCGGCAGGAAACTGGCGCTCGGCCAGAATGTTCAGCATTTCGCGGCCCACATTGCCCGTGGCGCCGGCGACAGCGACGCGATAGCCCACTTCGACCTCCTATGGATTAGGGACGCGCGCGTATAGCGCGGCTTTTTGGAAGAGGAAAGCGAAACCGTGTCGGCTTGGACTGGATCGAATTGGTCAGCCTGCACCTTTTCATAAGCGCTGGCCTGCGCAATTTTTTCTTCAAAGCAATATGCGGCTGCGTAGGGTTCGCAGAGGGAGTGCTTTTCGAGCGGTCACCGGGACACTCCGCATGTCGTCGACCTTGTCTGTCGCGATGGGCGCGCATGCCTCTGCCTTGAGCGCGCAGCCAGGACTGCCCACCTGCGATGCGCTATAAGCCCTTGAATGCCTGAAGAACGTGGCGAGTCGCTGCCACAAGCGGATCGTGCGTTTCTTTCAAAATTTGGACACGGTCAAATCGGGATGGATCTCGGTTTACGGCTTCGCGCAGGGCCTGACCGAAGGCCATCCGCAACTCCGTGCCGATATTGAACTTGCAAATATTTGAATTCCTGGCGAGAGCGCTGCGCTGGTCAAGCGGCACGCCGGAGCCTCCGTGGATCACCAGTGGAACGGAAGTCACCGCCTCAATGGCCCTTATCCGAGCCTCGTCGAGCCCACCCACTTTGTCGCGCTGCAAGTGGACATTCCCCACTGAAATCGCCATGGCATCTACACCTGTTTCACGCGCAAACCGTGCCGCTTCCTCGGGGTCGGTTCCCGCGGAGTCCTCGCCGCCGGAATAGCCGACAAAGCCAATTTCGCCTTCGCAGGACACGCCCACGGAATGAGCAATTTCGACAATGGTAGCGGTTTCCTTGATATTGTCTTCAAGCGTCTTTCGCGATCCGTCGAACATGACCGAGGTAAAGCCGCTGTCGATCGCGATACGGCAGTCCTCGATGCTGTAACCGTGATCCAGATGCGCAACGACCGGAACCGAAGCCCCTTCAGCTAGATACCGGAACATCTGCCCCAGGATAGGCAGCGGTGTATACTCCCGGCAGGAGGGTCCGGCTTGCAGGATTACCGGCACGTTCTCGGCTTCGGCCGCGGCCACATAGGCCCGCATGTCCTCCCATCCCAACGTCACCAGTCCGGCAACGGCATGGCCGTCGCGCAACGCAGGTTGCAGTACCTCGGAAAGTGTCGCGAGGGTCATTTGAACTTTGCCACCATGTCCAAAATGCCTGGAATCGTATGCAACTGTTCGGCATGCGTAGGTTGGAAATACTGCTTGAGGCTACGTTGGCTGAGGCCTCCGAGGATCGTGAAGTAGTACATCTCGTAGCCCGGCAAGGCCGCGCAGGGATGGTATCCTTTGTCCAAAAGAATCGTGGACCCGTTCATGACATGATAAGCGTCACCCGGTTTGTTGTCTTCCCGTTGCAGCATCTGCAAGCCGGATCCGTAGTCCGGCCGAAAGCGGAAATTGTAGGTTTCGTCATGGCGGGTCTCGATAATTTCGCCTTGATCGTCCTTGCGGTCAGTGTCGTGCTTGTGGCTCGGAAATCCGGACCAGCCGCCCTGACCCACTGTAAACAGTTCTGAAACCAGCAACCTCCCAACTTTGTCGTGATGGTTTGCGCCCAGGATGTGCTTGATCTTGCGGTGGGTCTTCGTGTCGTCAGAACCATATTGCACGACATCGAGATCTGCCGAGCGCACGTCGAAAGGCTCGAGAACCTTATCGAATCTTGCCCCGGCGATGAAGGTCTCGGTCTTGTCCGAAATGCAAGTGATCCGCACCTTGGCGCCAACAGGCGCGTAAACGCCCTCTGGCTCGCCATCCCAGACATCCACACCGCGGTTGCCCAAGCGCGCGAAAACCGCACCCTCTATGTCGAGATCTACGGTTCCGGTCGCCGGCACCACGCAGGTTTCGTAGCCAGGCACCGTATATTCGAAGACATCGCCCTTGGAGAGCTTGACGATGTTGAAATAGTTCAAAGGCACGAGTGCGTTGTCGACGTCAACAATCGGTTTGTTCTGGTTATCATGTGGCGCGATATGCATCGGCGTCTCCTCTCATATCTGGGTTGGGCCGTGATAGCTTGCCAAGAAGGCATCAAGCTCTGTCGTTGTCGGCATGGCTCCGGCGCAACCCGGTTTGGACACAACGATCGACGCACATGCCGACCCACGCAACACCGCTGTCCGAAGATCATGTCCTGTCGCGATTGACGCCAGAAGACCGGCCAGAAAGCTATCGCCTGCTCCATTGGGCTTAACGGCGGTCACCGGATAGATTCCGGTGCGAAACTCGTCACCCTCGACCAGCGTTATGGCGCCTTGCTGCCCCATCTTGTAGATCACCATCTTGCCGCGGGCGGCAAGTTCTCGAGCCTTTTCGAGACCCTTTTCGATACTGCCGGCCATGAAGCCGAACTCTTCGTCGTTTCCGACTATCAGGTCGCTTTCCTCGCCCGCGCGCGAGAGCACTTCAGAGGCCAACTCCGCCGAAGGCCAGCTATAGGGGCGATAGTCAATGTCGAAGATCACGGGCAGCCCTGCTTTTCGCGCATTCTCGAAGGCGCGGAATGTGGAACTGCGCGATGGCTCGGCGGCAAAAACGGTTCCTGCAGTGATCAGTGCTCCGAACTCACCGTAATCCACGCGATCGACATCTGCTTCCGTGACCTGAAAATCGACCGCGTTGTTGCGGTATATGCACAGTTGGAAATCCTCCATCGTGCTTTCGTACACAGCCAATGATACTCGATATTCTCCGCCAAGGCTTTTGACATAGCGCGTGTCGACGCCGTAGTCCTTCAGCTTGTTGATGCAGAACCGGCCAACATTGTCGTCGCTGACCGATGTCACGAGCGCCGACGCCATCCCGAGCTTGCAAAGCCCCGCGCAGATATTGGCGGATGATCCGCCCAAATCCGCGCGGAAGGTTTCGGCACGCTCGGCCTTCGTGCCAGGCGGATCGGCGAACATGTCCATCCCAGCGCGTCCGAAGACCGCAAAGCGTCCCTTCCCGATACCGTGCATGAGCCGCGACATTAAACGCCTCGCCGCTGTTTGTTTCGGGAAGACTCCCACTCTTCGTGCGCACGACGAACATTTTCGCTTTCGGTCACGTGGGGCGTCCCGACTTCCCACCAGGCGTGCCCCTCGGCCGTCCAACCTTGGTACGGGTCGACGTCCATAACGATGACATACGTCTTGTCGGAAGCCTTCGCGCGCTTGAATGCGTCTCCCAACTCTGTCGGGTTGGATACCTTTTCTGCTGCAGCGCCCATGGCCGCGGCGTGAGCCGTAAAATCGACCGCGAAGGGTACCGGGATCGTCGGGCAGTCTTTCAGGAGATTGTTGAAACTGTCGTTGCCTGTATTGTTCTGCAGTTTATTGATGACTGCGAAGCCACCATTGTCCAGTATCAGGACGATCATCTTCTTTCCCGACAAGACCGACGAATAGATGTCCGAGTTCAGCATCATGTAGGACCCGTCGCCGCAGAACGTGATCGTGTCCTGAGATGGCTCACGTTCGGCCTGCGCGATTCGTGCGCCCCAGGCCCCTGCGATCTCGTAACCCATACATGAGAAGCCGAACTCCACATCCACGGTCCCGATATCGAGTGTGCGCCAGTTAGCCGTGACCTCTGCAGGCAGACCGCCGGCGGCAGCGACTATCCTATCGCGCGGGTCGCATAGCGCGTTTACGACGCCGATGGCTTGGGCATAGGAATTCGGTCGGTTTCCATAGGACACGTTGTCGGCAACATAAGCATCCCATTTGCGTCGCTCCTCTTGAGCGAAGGCTACCCAATCGGCAGGAGCCCTGTAGTCCAACGCCCCCGTCAAAGCCCGCAAAGAAAGCTTCGCGTCTCCCACGACGGGCAGCGACATGTGCTTGCCTGCGTCGTGGCGCGCGGCGTTGATAGAAACGATCTGAGCATCTTTTGCGAATGCGGTCCAAGAGCCTGTAGTAAAATCCTGCAGCCGCGTTCCGACCGCCAAGATAAGGTCTGCCTTCTCGGCTAAAGCGTTTGCGCTGTTCGAACCAGTGACCCCAATCGGTCCAACATTGAGCGGATGCGTGGCCAGCATATTGGCCCGTCCAGCGATAGTCTCGACCACCGGGATATTATGGGCTTCGGCGAAAGCGGTGAGCTCCTCGACGGCACGGGAATATTGCACCCCGCCGCCAGCTATGATCATTGGTCGCACTGCGGCGCTGAGAGCAGAAGCCGCCTCAGAAATCTCATCTGCATCTGGGGACTGGCGGCGGATGCGGTGTACCTTCCGTTCGAAGAACTTCACTGGATAATCATAAGTCCAGCCCTGAACATCCTGAGGCAAGCCAATGAACGCCGGCCCGCAATCCGCCGGATCAAGCATCGTAGCGATCGCGGCGGGAAGCGATTGGATGATCTGCGCCGGGTGGCAAATTCGATCCCAGTACCGACTGACCGGCTTGAATGCGTCGTTTACCCCGAAAGTCGGATCGTTGAAGTTCTCCATCTGCTGCAGCACAGGATCCGGCAGCCGCGTGATGAAGGTATCGCCGCAGAGCATCAGCATCGGCAATCGGTTGGCATGTGCCAAGCCGGCTGCAGTCAACAGGTTAGCGGTTCCCGGACCGGCGCTAGCCGTGCAGAACATGAAGCGCTGACGTAGCCATTGCTTGGCGTAGCCCGCTGCGGCGAATCCCATGCTTTGCTCGTTCTGACCGCGATAAAGAGGAAGCTCCGCACGAAACTGATTCAGCGCCTCCCCGAGGCAGGTAACGTTGCCGTGGCCAAAGATTCCAAAGCCTCCGCCACAAAGGCGCATTTCCTCGCCATCGATCTCGATAAACTGGTTGGAAAGCCACCGGATGATCGCCTGGGCGGTCGTCAGAGTGATGGTCTCGTCATATGACATTCGATGCTAGCCCTCCCTGTGGAATTTTTCATCGCTGGCGAAATGCAGCTTGCGAGGCTTCGATTCCCACGATACTTTTTTTGCAACCGGTTGCAAATCGTATTTCAAAGTCGGAGCGTCTAGGATGTCACAGATCCGGATCGGTATCCTGGGTGGCGGCTACATGGGAAAGGCTCATTCCGTCGCCATGTCCGCCGTTGGCGCGGTTTTCAATACCGGTTTGCGCCCAAGACTTGAGATGATCTGTGCATCGTCCCCCGAAAGCGCCGAACGTTACCGCGCAGCATACGGTTTCCATCGCTCCACGCACGATTGGCGCACGCTCGTGAAGGACCCGGAGGTCGACGCCATTGTAATCGCGACACCACAAGAAATTCACCGCGACATCGCGGAAGCCGCCCTTGCTCTGGGGAAGCCAGTTTTCTGTGAAAAGCCCATGGGTGCTTCGATTGATGACAGCGCGGCAATGGTTGCGGCAGCCGAAGCCTCCGGCGTCGCCAACATGGTCGGGTTCAATTACATCCGCACCCCCGCCAGCCAGTTCGCACGGCAAATGATCGCAGACGGGGAAATCGGCGATATCACCTGGTTTCGTGGCGAACATACGGAAGACTTCTACGCTGATCCCGAGACTCCTGCTTCATGGCGAACAGAGGGCATGGCGAACGGAACGATGGGTGACCTTGCCCCGCATATGATCAACGCGGCACTTGCGCTGATAGGACCCATCACGCGCGTGATGGGGTCTTACGAAACGGTCCACAAAAGCCGCCCCGGTGGCCGCGTAACCAACGACGATCACGGGCAGATGATGTGCCGGTTCGAAAACGGGGCGATGGGGCATATGTATTTTTCGCGCATCGCGACAGGGCGGAAGATGGGATACGCTTACGATATATCCGGAACAAAGGGGGCGATCCGGTTCGATCAGGAAGATCAGAACGCAATCTGGCTCTACCGGGCGGAGGGTCGTGAAGCCGAACGTGGATTTCGCAAGATCCTGACCGGCCCGGCACATCCGGACTATGAACCGTTCTGCCAGGGTCCGGGGCATGGTACTGGCTACCAGGATCAGATCATCATCGAAGCGCGCGACTTTCTGCGCGCTATCGAGACAGGCGCCCCGGTCTGGCCGACCTTTCGGGATGGATACGAGGTCAACCGGGTAATCGCAGCGACTCTGGCCTCGGCTGACAGCGGCATTTGGACTGACATTCGGGACTTCTGAGGTTCGGAGACGAGAATCCATGACAATTCGAATTGGTAACGCGCCATGCTCGTGGGGGGTCGAGTTTGCAGACGATCCGCGAAATCCTGCATGGCGAACCGTTCTCAAGGAGTGCGCTGCGGCAGGCTATAAGGGCATCGAGCTCGGTCCTGTTGGTTTCATGCCGGAAGACCCGGCGATCCTGTCCGAAGCACTATCTGAACATGGGTTGCAGTTGATCGGCGGAGTGGTGTTTCGCCCCTATCATGATCCAAGCGCATGGGACGACGTGCTTGATGCTACGCACAGAACCGCGCGCGCGCTCAAGGCTCATGGCGCAGAGCATCTCGTACTGATCGACTCGATCTCGCCGCGCCGGGCTCCTACTGCAGGTCGGGCCTCAGAAGCCGAACAGATGGATTCGGGAGAATGGGCCACTTATCGAGACCGGATTGCGGAAAGTGCCCGTATCGGCTCCGAGGAATACGGCCTGACTGTTGGCATCCATGCCCATGCCGCCGGCTTCATGGATTTCGAGCCCGAGATCGAACGCCTTCTAAGCGAGGTCGATGAAAAGATTTTGAAAATCTGCTTCGACACCGGGCACCACTCCTACGCAGGGTTCGATCCGGTGGAGTTCATGGAGCGCCACGTTGGACGGATTTCTTACATGCACTTTAAAGACATAGACCCGAAGGTGAAGGAAAGCGTCATCGCAAACCGCACTGGCTTCTATGATGCCTGCGGCCAGGGAATATTCTGCAATCTGGGCCAAGGCGATGTGGACTTCCCGGCTGTTCGGCAGGTTCTGCTCGACGCGGGCTTCAAGGGGTGGTGCACTGTCGAACAAGATTGCGACCCGACACTCGACGTCGCTCCCGAGGAGGACGCGCGAGCCAACCGCGAATACCTCGAGTCTATTGGTTTCAAATAGGGACACAGAATCATGACGAAACTGAAATGGGGTATGGTCGGCGGCGGCGAAGGCAGCCAGATCGGCCCTGCTCACCGACTAGGTGCCTTGGCGGATGGGCACTTCGAGTTCGCAGCAGGAGCCTTGGACCATCGCCCCGAGGTCGGGCGTGCCTATGCGCAAAAGCTGGGGATTGCGGAAGATCGCGCCTATGGCGACTGGACCGAGATGCTTGATGGAGAGAAAGACAGAGCGGATCGGATAGACCTTGTCACCGTCGCGACGCCTAACGCCACGCATTTCGAGATCACGAAGGCCTTTCTCGAAGCGGGATTCAACGTGCTGTGTGAAAAGCCGATGACCATGACCGTCGAAGAGGGCGAAGAGATCGTTCGCGTGGCGGAAAAATCCGGCAAGATATGTGCGGTGAACTACTGCTACTCTGCCTATCCGATGGTACGGCAGGCCCGCGCCATGGTGCGCGCAGGCGAGATCGGCAAGGTGCGCCTCGTGGTTACAGCATTCAGTCATGGTCACCACGGCGATGCAACCGATGCCGACAACCCACGAGTGCGCTGGCGTTACGATCCAACCATGGCTGGCATATCAGGGCAGTTCGCCGATTGCGGAATCCATGCGCTGCATATGGCAAGCTTTATTTGCGACGATGAGGTTGAACGCCTGTCGGCGGATTTTGCCTCGACAATTGCGAGCCGCGTTCTGGAGGACGACGCTATGGTGAATTTTCGCATGGCTGGCGGCACGGTCGGGCGACTCTGGACTTCCTCGGTCGCCATCGGACGACAGCACGGTTTCGAGATTCAGATCTTCGGAGAAACCGGCGGATTGCGATGGGCCTCCGAACAGCCCAACCAGTTGATCTATACGCCGGTCGGCGGCCGCACTCAGATCATCGAGAAGGGTGAAGCGGGCCTGCACAACGACGCACAGCGCCTTTCCCGCGTGGCTATTGCTCATCCGGAGGGCTTCCCACTGGCTGTAGCGAATATCTATTGCGACCTGTCCGATGCTATTCGAGGCGAGGTACGTGATGGCTTGCCGAACGCGTCCGACGGCGTCCGGTCGATGGCCGCGGTTTTCGCAGCTGTTGCTTCTGCAAAAGACGGCGGGAACTGGAAAGACGCTCGCCCGCCCATGTTCCGTTAAAGCGTTTCGCGGCGGGCCGTCATTGCCGGGCCGCCGCAAGACTCAGGGCATGGGTCTAAGCGTTCCCCGCTCGACAACCGAACAGGAATAGATCCGGGTTTCCGGTCTGCGGTCAGGCTCGGCGAGAAGTCCTACCATAAGCTCGATCGATGACGATACGATCTCTCGGATCGGTTGGTGTATTGTGGTCAGGTTGATGTTTTCCCAACGCGCCATTTCCATATCGTTGAGTCCGATTATTCCCACGTCCTTCGGGCACGAAAACCCGCTGTCGGCCACGGCGGAAAGCGCGCCGATCGACAGTACGTCGTCACCGCAGAAATACGCTTGTGCAGCACGGCCCTTTAGCAGCCGCAACATCTCGCGGCGACCGGCGTTGAATGAATACGCCGATGCGAATGAACAACTTGCTTTGACTCCAGAGTGCGCAGCAACTTCGGACATGAACCCAGTATAGCGATCCTGGGTGGAAGTCGCACTTTGTGGCCCTCCCATGAAACCGATGTCAGTGTAGCCATGTTCAATTAGTGTGCGAGCCGCCATTTGGCCTGCTGCCTTGTTGTCGATGCCGACAACATGGACGCAGGGCGAAGATGAGTACCGCCCGAACGCGTGTACCACCGGCACGCCGGCGTCCCGGAAGGCGCTAGCAAAATCTGGTGGCAGGGTAGACGAAGCAACCACAACACCATCGACAGAATACTGCTGTAGCATCCGAATTGACTGCTCTGGCTGGGATTCATCTGATAGATTTACCAGAAGCGGTCTCAGGCCGCGATCTTGCAACCCGCGAGTGAAAAGGTCGAAAACCTCGAGAAAAATTGGGTTGTGAAAGTTGTTGGACACAAGGCCGATCAGCTTTGTCCGCCCTGTCGTAAGCGACGAAGCAAGGGCATTCGGACTATAGCCTAGCTCCTTCGCCGCCTTCTCGACCTTGCGACGCATTTTTTCAGAAACGGAGGCGCCTTCGGTAAAAGTGCGGGAAACGGCCGACCGTGAAACCCCGGCACGTTCTGCCACTTCTTTGAGTGTTACCGCCATCTATTCCCGACCAATACATGTCTCCGTACTCGCATCCACAATAATCGACCCACAGACTTGTCCTAGCAAGATCTCTGCCAAACGTTTTTGCAATCGGTTGCAAAAAATTGCGCGGGCAAATACTACTGATGCGAGAATGAGGACCTCACTCGACCTCTATGCGCGCTCTGCCTGAGGAGAGAACTCTGGTCTGTCGCTGACTATGCCGTGCCACGCCGGGTCTGAGCGGACAGACAACTTCACGTGGCGCATAAACGCGCGTGCGGGTGCTGGCAGACAAATTCGAACCAGTCTCACCAAGGGCCGTATGGCTGTCCCTTATGCCGCGCAGTGACCGCGCCATTCAGCAAAAGCGGCGGTCCCGTTGACCTTGAAAGGAGCGCTACCTGAGGGGCCGCGTTCCTGGGTGAAAAAATGGTTCGAGACAGTGGTGCGGCCGGCGGCGAATTTCTGAAGACTTCGCAAGCGCCGGAACCAAAGCATCGCCCTCTTCCGTCGTCGGGTGGGGAGATGTCAGTTCTCGGCTCGATTGTTTACTAAGCGGCCCGTTCTACTGCCGCATCTCCGCACCCGGGTGCTTCAAGGGGGGCACCATAGAACCGGAGCTTATCAGTGACGACGGTCTCAAGGAGACCATGCTTATGCATTGCTTTCTTAAGGAATTTCAACGCGGCCTTCCTGTCCCGTGTCTTGGTAACGAATCTCACCGGCATTTCGCCTTCGTGATCAACAGCCCGCCAAAAGTGGTGCGGTTTGCCGTGGACCTTCACGGACGTCTCGTCGCGGTGCCAACGCCACTCGCTTGAGTCACGCCCTGGATGCTTCGCTTGCGCACCGCGGAGACGGACATCGGCCCCAGTCGATGCCGCGAATAACGGGTCGTTTCGTGGCTCACATCGACGCTCCGTTCGTGCAGCAGGTCGTCGACGTCGCGAAGCGAAAGCGGGGAACGGACGTGGAAGATTACCGCAAGACGGATGATCTCGGGACTGGTCTTGAGGAACTTGAAAGGGACGCGCTTGGACATGCCGGACGTTTACGAAACCACCCTATAGCCGCTCAATCCACGTTCTTTTGAAAGTGCCCCGCATGTCACGCCGCAGGGTGAAGCAGATGCAGGCCGATCTCCTGGCATCCCGTTTTACCGGTTCCCCACGACCTGGCATCACATATGTCGACAAGAATATTCGGATGCAGTCGCGCGACGAGGCTTTCGCCTGCTTCGAAACCGCCAGAAGTCAAGTGCAACGCCTGAAGCCGCACCCGATAACCGCATCGCGCCAAAAGCTAAACAGAGACTCGGGCCGCTTTACGCAGCTATTTAATCTGCAACTTCAAGTCTCTAAGGGCATCGGATCACGCAATCCGCGGGAAAAAAGCCACAATACCAGAGACATGAAGCAATTAAAAATCAATGCATTATGTGGTGGCGGAGACGAAGGGATTCGAACCCTCGAGACGGTTTCCCGTCTACTCCCTTAGCAGGGGAGCGCCTTCGACCACTCGGCCACGTCTCCGTTGGCGGGTCTAGCGAAGGTGGCGGGGCACGGCAAGGAAAAAGCTGAGCCTTTGCAATCGTTGGACATGTCTTCTAGGAATCGCGTTGCCAGGAAATGGCTTATTTCGGCATCGTCGCTAACTGTTCCACGTGACGAAGCGAGCACCAAAAGGCCTGGCTTGGGTTGGAATGCAGGGCCGACACTCCGTTCGGGCTGTCATGGCAAGGCGTTCACGTGTTGTCGTGAAGGATCAGTGAACCGCTGATCCAAAAGACCTGACAGGTCCCAGAGACGATTGGCGAGCGCTTCAAGCGTCTGGTGCGGCCCGGTGACGACAAGTCGCGGATAAGTCGTCTGAACAGAAAGGAGGCTTAGGCTTTTTTGTTCCAGGCATCCCATTCGAAAAGATCAACAATTTCCACCCATCCTGAAAATTGATGCTATTTTGGGCAGGTGACCGGAATACCGGCACCAAGGGATGGGAAGACAATCATGAACATTTCACGCAGTTTCGTGCTTGCGGGCACGGTCTTTCTTGTGATCGGTATCGGGTTCGGAATTCATATGGGTGCCAGCGGCAAACACGACTTCGCACCGCTGCACGCTCACCTGAACCTTCTTGGGTTTGTGTTGCCAATGGTTTTCGCTCTGACCTACCGGAGCTATCCGGCAATGGGCGAAAGCAAGCTGGCAGGCTACCATTTCTGGCTGCACATCGTGCCGTCAGCTGTGCTGCTGGTGATGTTGTTCCTGCTTCTCGCGGGATCGATCACCGAGGCCAGCATGTTCCCGATAGCGCCGATTGCGGAGTTGCTGATCTTCGTCGGAGTGCTCTTGTTCCTCGCGAACGCGGTGAAGAACGCCTTCTGAGTTTAATGCGCCGCCGGTCAGGGCGCTGACCGGCGGCAATTTGTCTGACCCCTGGGTCGCGGATCAGGCCGAGTGCAGGAAATGCAGGACATCGCCGTCCTTGACCATGTAGGTCTTGCCTTCGGCGCGCATCTTGCCCGCTTCCTTCGCTCCCTGCTCGCCGCCCAGTGCAACGTAGTCGTCGTAAGCGATGGTCTCGGCGCGGATGAAGCCCTTTTCGAAATCGCCATGGATGACGCCTGCGGCCTGAGGGGCCAGCGTGCCCTTGGCGATCGTCCAGGCACGGGCCTCTTTCGGGCCGGCGGTGAAATAGGTCTGCAGACCGAGAAGCTGGTACCCCGCGCGGATCAGCCGGTCGAGACCCGCTTCTTCAAGCCCAAGTTCTTCCAGGAACATCTCGGCCTCTTCCGGGTCGAGCTGGCTGATCTCCTCCTCGATCCTCGCTGAGATCACGACACTGGCCGCCCCCTGCTCTGCTGCCATCTGGGCCACGCGCTCGGAATGCGCATTGCCCGTGGCCGCCTCGTCTTCAGCGACGTTGCAGACGTAGAGCACGGGCTTGGACGTCAGAAGCTGAAGCATGCCCCATGCCTTGCGGTCTTCGTCCGCCACCTCGATTGTACGGGCTGGGCGACCGTGCTCCAGCGCCTCCCGCGCCTGTTTCAGGAGACGCTCCTGGGCGACGGCCTCCTTGTCACCGCCGCGCACCTTACGAACGAGATTCTGGAGCCGCTTCTCGATAGATTCGAGATCGGCGAGCATGAGTTCCGTCTCGATCGTCTCGGCATCGGCAATGGGATCGACCCGGCCCTCGACATGGGTCACGTCACCATCCTCGAAGCAACGCACCACATGAGCGATGGCGTCGCATTCGCGGATGTTGGCGAGGAACTGGTTGCCAAGACCCTCGCCCCTTGACGCGCCTTTCACCAGGCCTGCGATATCGACGAAAGTCATGCGCGTCGGGATCACTTGTTTCGAGCCCGCGATCTCGGCGAGTTTCTTCAACCGGGCATCGGGCACCGCCACCTCGCCCACATTGGGTTCGATGGTGCAGAAGGGAAAGTTGGCGGCCTGCGCAGCCGCCGTGCGTGTCAGCGCGTTGAACAGCGTCGATTTCCCGACGTTCGGCAATCCGACGATTCCGGTCTTGAAGCCCATTGGCCGCTCCCTTGATTAGCACGGAGCCTGTATCGTCCGTACCGTTGGGGGGCAAGTCCCCGCAACGGGACTAGGCCGCCCGTTTCATCTGCTTGCCGCCTCTGTTTCCGCTCCGCCGGCGCGACTTTTGCGGCCGGGTAGTTTTCGAGGGTGCGCGCAATGCCTCCCAAGGCGTGCCTCCGGCAACGGCAATGTCGGCCCCGAGGAGCTTCTGGATGGCGCGCAGTTCCGAGGTTTCTTCAGACGAGCAGAACGCGATCGCACGACCCGATGCCCCGGCGCGCGCCGTGCGGCCGATGCGGTGGACGTAGTTCTCAGCAACGTTTGGCAGGTCGAAATTGTAGACATGGCTTATGCCATCGATATCGATCCCACGGGCAGCAACATCCGTAGCCACCAGAACGTCGATCTCCCCGGTCTTCAGCGCCTTCAGCGCCCGGTCACGCTGGCCCTGGCTTTTGTTGCCGTGGATCGAGCCGGCGTTGAAGCCGTCTTTCTCGAGCTGCTTCATGAGTCGCTCGGCGCCGTGCTTGGTACGGGCGAAGACCAGCGAGCGTGCATTGCCCTTCTGCGACAAAAGCTTGGACAGGAGTCCTAGTTTGTCGGGCTGCGCCACGAAATACACCGACTGGTCGATCTTGTCCGCAGCGACACCCGGCCGCGCGACTTCCACGCGAACGGGATCTTTCAGGTAGTCGCGTGAGAGATCCGCCATCAGTTTGGGCATCGTGGCCGAGAACAGCATCGTCTGACGTTCTTTCGGCAGAAGGGGCGCGATCTGCCTCAGCGCATGAATGAAACCCATGTCAAGCATCTGGTCGGCCTCGTCGAGGACGAGGAAGCGGGTTGCGCCAAGCTGAACGGCCTTGCGGTCCAGCAGGTCGATCAGGCGGCCGGGCGTTGCGATCAGCAGGTCGGAGCCGCGTTTCATGGTTTCGACCTGGCGGTTGATCGATCCGCCGCCGACGACCAGCGCCACCTTCATGTGCGAACCGCGTGTGAGGCCAACCATCGTGTCGAAGATCTGCCGTGCCAGTTCGCGGGTCGGCGCCAGGATCAGGCCGTGTGCATGACGCGGCGCAGGCTTGACGCCCCGCGCGTTCAGCGTGTGAACCAAGGGCAATCCGAATGCCAGGGTTTTGCCGGTCCCGGTCTGGGCAAGGCCCATCACGTCGCGGCCTTTCATGGCGTGAGGAATGGCCTCGGTCTGGATCGGCGTGGCGGTGGTAATGTTCTGTTCGGCCAGACGGGCCGTCAGTCGGGGCGCAAGGCCCATGGTCTCAAAAGTCATATTCGGTCTTTCTCCGGTGCTCTTGACCGGATGAATCGGTTCCCCGCATCGCGGGCTTGCGATGCGCGGGTTTATCTCAGGTGCGCGACGGTCAGGCCCTCGTGGCCCGCTGCCGGTCGCGTCATTCCCTGCGTGATGTGGGAAACTGTCGAATAACGTTCGCGCTTCGGGTCTCTTCGAACCCTCTGCTCACGCGGCAGAACGTCGACGTTGCAGCGCCTATCGCCGGTCATCGTCGATAAGTCAAGAACATTGCCCTTTGGCTGCTATTGGCGAAACGGTCAATCGCCGTTGCGGTAGGCGCGTTCGCGTTTGTCCTCACGTGCCTGGAAGATGATGAACCAGGCCAACAGGATGAACATTGGATGGGTCAGCCCGCCCGAAAAAAGGAGCGCCGGAATCCAGATCATGAAGACGACCACGCCGAGGAACGGGCGTCCGGCGGCGATGATCGAAATGGGGGGCAGCAAAAGCGCGACAATGTAATTCATGGCCAAATATGTGGGGCAGGCTTGGCCTTCTGTCCAGTGGTGTCGACAATCATACATCTGCCGCTAGTGTCTGCACAGTACCGAACCGAAGGAAGACAATGGCGGACTTGGCGATCATTCTGGGCGTGGGCCCGAACCTAGGGCAGGCGCTGGCGCGACGCTTTGCTGCCGGAGGATGCGACGTGGCGCTGCTGGCGCGTGATGGCGACCGGCTGGCCAAACTCGCCGGCAAGATCGAGGCAGAGAGCGGACGGCGCGTCGAGGGCTTCTCGGCGGATGGCACTGATCTTGACGAATTTCGCGCAGCGATGGACCGGGTGATGGCGACCATGGGGCCGCCTTCCGTCTTCATCCACAACGTCAGCCGCTGGATCGCAGCCAAGGCACCCGAACTGGACCCTAAGGTCATGTTGAGCGAACTGGCTCTTGGCCCGGGGGCTGCGCTGACAGGGGCGCAGGCCGTTCTGCCCGCGATGGAGGCAGCGGGTCGTGGCACAATCCTTTGGACTGGAAGCCGCATGGCACTGGTGCCCGAACAGCAGGGCGCGGCCCCAGCACTGGCCACGGCGAAAGTGGCATTGAGAGGTCTAGCTCTGGCCGCCGCGCCTGCCTTTCACGAGCGGGGCATCAACTTTGGAACAATTACCATAAACGGGGCAATCAAGGGAGGCACCCGGTTCGATCCGGCAAGGATCGCTGAGGTCTTCTGGCAAGCCCACACCGCCCCTCGTGCAGAGTGGACGGCGGAACGGGTTTTCGACGGCGGTGATTGATCTTGCCCGCCGCTTGGTGCAGATGGGGCGTCGAACCAAACCGGTGAGGCTGCCATGACCCGTATCGAAGCGAAATTCGCCGCGCTGAAGGCCGAGGGCCGGAAGGCGTTCGTCTCTTACGTGATGGCGGGCGACCCGGACTATGCGAGGTCACTGGAGATCATCAAGGGCCTGCCCGGCTCCGGTGTGGATATCATCGAGATGGGCCTGCCCTTCACCGACCCGATGGCAGACGGCCCTACGATCCAGCTGGCCGGACAGCGCGCATTGGAGGCGGGACAGACGCTTCCGAAAACGCTGCAAATGGCGCGGGAGTTCCGTAAGGGTGACGACACCACTCCGATCGTGATGATGGGCTACTACAACCCGATCTATTCTTACGGCGTCGACCGTTTTCTCGTCGACGCCAAACAGGCAGGGATCGATGGTCTGATCGTCGTGGACCTGCCGCCGGAAGAGGACGAAGAGCTTTGTATCCCGGCGCAGAAAGCCGGATTGAACTTCATCCGGCTGGCCACTCCGACGACAGACGACCGTCGTCTCCCCAAAGTGATGCAGAACACGTCCGGGTTCGTCTATTACGTCTCGATCACCGGCATCACCGGCGCCGCCAATGCTGTTGCGGGCGAAGTCGGACCGGAAGTTGCCCGGATCAAGGCGGCAGGCAATCTGCCCGTCATCGTCGGCTTTGGAATCAAGACGCCCGAGGCTGCACGCGAGATCGCCAGCGTGGCGGACGGCGCCGTCGTGGGTTCAGCCATCGTCGAGAAGATCGCCGACGGCCTCTCACCAGCGGAGGTCTGCGCCTTCGTAAAGGGACTGGCCGACGGAGCGCATTCGGCCTGAACGCAAGGCCATCGGGCATGAGTATTTTCGAACGCTACCTTTCGCTTTGGGTCGCCCTTGCCATGGCGGCAGGAATCGCGATCGGAAACCTGTTTCCCGGATTGGTCGAACTGGCGGCAGCGGCCGAGATCGCGAAGGTCAACATTGTCGTCGCCGTCCTGATATGGGCCATGGTCTATCCGATGATGGTTGGCGTCGATCCCGGCTCGCTGGGTGGTGTCTTTCGCCAGCCCAAAGGTCTGGCGATCACTTTGGTGGTGAACTGGCTGATCAAGCCCTTCACGATGGCCGCCCTGGCGGTCCTGTTCTTCGACGTGGTCTTCGCAGATCTGATCGCGCCGGACGACGCCCAGATGTATATCGCGGGGCTGATCCTCTTGGGTGCGGCGCCCTGCACGGCGATGGTCTTTGTCTGGTCGCAACTAACTCGCGGGGACGAGAATTATACGCTGGTGCAGGTCTCGGTGAACGACCTGGTCATGGTCTTCGCCTTCGCGCCCATCGTCGCCGTGCTGCTGGGCGTGACCGACATCGAGGTTCCGTGGGAGACGCTGGTGCTGTCCGTGGCCCTGTTCGTCGCCTTGCCGCTGGTCGCCGGGATTGCCACGCGGAGACGGCTGGGGACTCCTCCCGCAATCGAAGCGTTCCGGGGCAAGGCCAAGCCATTCTCGGTTCTCGGCCTGATCGTGACTGTCGTGATCCTGTTCGGGTTCCAGGGACAAACCATCCTTGAACGGCCGCTCATCATTCTCCTGATCGCCGTTCCGATCCTGATCCAAAGCTACGGGATTTTCGCATTGGCCTATGCGGCCGCCTTCGCGATGAAGGTTCCGCACAGGATCGCAGCACCCTGCGCGCTGATCGGAACATCGAACTTCTTCGAACTTGCCGTCGCAGTTGCGATCAGCCTGTTCGGACTCAACTCGGGCGCAGCGCTGGCCACCGTCGTGGGCGTTCTGGTCGAGGTGCCGGTCATGCTCTCGCTGGTGGCATTTGCGAACAGGACTCGGAACCACTTCAGCTGAGGCATGAACCTTATCCCTCGGGGTCTCTGCCCTCGAACCCCCGAAGTATTTTCGCCAAGAGGAAGGATCAGTCGATTCGGAACACCTTGTCGCGCGCGCTCTGACCCCGGACGAGAGTGAGCCGGGACTTCGCGATGCCGAGCGATTTGGCCAGCAGGCGTCGGATCGCCTCGTTCGCCTTGCCATCTTCTGGCGGCGCGGTGACGTAGGCGCGCAGCGGATCGATACCGTCGTCGATCCGGTCACGCGAGGCTTTCGGTGTCGCGCGCACGGCAATCGTCGCGCCGGGCTTCACCCTGTCGGAAAGGTCGGTCATGGTGGCCAAGAGTAAATTGGGGAGGCGCACATGGCGACGGGGTTTTTCTGGGACGAACGGTGTTTCTGGCACTCGGGCGGCAACTACAGCTTCATGGCCCCCGTTGGTGGCATGGTGCAGCCGGCCTCCTCGGGCGGATTGCCGGAAAACCCGGAGACCAAACGACGGCTTAAGAACTTGCTGCATGTCAGCGGACTTTGGGCGGAACTGACGACCCGTAGCTCGGAACCAGCAACCGAGGAGGACCTGAGGCGCATACACCCCGAGGGTTTCCTGTCTGAATTTCGCGCCATCGCCAAGGCGGGCGGCGGCGAAACGGGCCTTCGAGCACCCTATGGGCCCGACGGCTATGAGATCGCGAAGGTCTCGGCGGGCCTTGCGAAAGGCGCGCTGTTCTCGGTTCTGGAGGGTGCGACTGCCAATGCCTACGCGCTCTCGCGTCCGCCGGGACATCACTGCCTGCCCGAATGGCAGAACGGGTTCTGCCTCTTGGCGAACATCGCCATCGCCATCGAAGCCGCGCTGGCCGAGGGCAAGGCGGAACGCATCGCGGTACTGGACTGGGACGTGCATCACGGGAACGGGACCGAGGCAATCTTTTATGGACGGGACGACGTGTTGACGGTGTCGTTGCACCAGGAGCGGAATTATCCTCTGGACACCGGCGATTTCGCCGACCGCGGCACCGGACGCGGCACGGGGGCGAACCTGAACGTGCCACTGCCGCCCGGAACAGGGCATCGCGGCTATCTTATGGCATTGGACCGGCTTGCCTTGCCCGCAATCCGAGCGTTCCGGCCGGATGCGATCATCGTGGCCTGCGGGTTCGATGCCGGCGCCTTCGACCCGCTGGGCCGGATGCTGGCGATGCAAGAGACCTTCCGCGAAATGACCCGCGCCGTGATGGCGCTGTCGAACGACGTCTGCAAGGGGCGCTTGGTGATGGTGCATGAGGGCGGATACTCCGAGATGCATGTGCCATTCCTCGGCCATGCCGTACTGGAGGAAATGTCCGGCAGTGTCATTCGGGCCGTCGATCCTTTTGCTGATACGTTGGCAAAACGGCAGCCGGGCAAGGCGTTCGACCGATGGCTGGATGACATGCTGGGCGAGATGGCGGTAGCGATGTAGCCGCGATCTCTGGAAATGGGGTTGGCGATGCCTTAGCTAGCTGGCAGAGAATAGACGTGGAGGCAGCATGCCTGATCCCAATCCTTCGGCGCTGAGATTTCTTGAGCAACGGCGATCCCGACCTGCAAAGACGCTGACCGGTCCCGTGCCATCGCGTGACGAGGTGGAACGCCTGCTGACTGTCGCAGCACGCTGCCCGGATCATGGCAAGCTGGAGCCGTGGCGGTTCATCGTGCTTGGCAAGAGCGCAATGGGCCGCTTGGCGAAGTCGATACCGTCGACGGGCGCGCGGCTGGGCATTGAGCCGGAGAAGATCGACAAGGCAGTCTCCCAGTTCGCGGATGCCGAACTGGCCGTCGCGGTGATCGCCAGCCCTAAGCCGTCGCAAAAAATCCCGGAGATCGAACAGACTTTGTCTACGGGCGCAGTGTGCATGCAACTTTTGAACGCTGCGCTCGCTGCGGGATGGGGCGCCAACTGGCTTTCGGGGTGGGCCAGCCACGATGCGTCGTGGCGAGAACAGAACCTTGGCCTGATGCCACACGAATGGATCGCAGGCTTCATCCATATCGGCACCGAGACAAGCGCGCCTCCGGAGCGGCCTCGGCCCGATATGGACAGCATCACCGAATGGATCGAGGCATGATCCCTGCGTCGTTCCTCGCCGCCATCGGGCAGCTGGGCGATCCGCGGTTTCGCTGGGTGCTGATCCAGGGTGTGGGGCTGACGCTGGCTCTCTTGCTGGCGGCGTATTTCATCATATTCCAAGGCGTTCAGTGGCTGCTTCCCGATTGTTTCAGCCTGCCGTGGGTTGGGGAAATCTGTTTCGTCGAGGCCCTGCTTTCTTGGGGCTCGGTGCTCCTGATGCTGGTTCTCTCCGTGTTCCTGATGGTGCCGGTCGCGTCGGCGTTTACAGGTCTGTTTCTCGATGACGTGGCCGACGCCGTTGAAGAGAGGCATTATCCGTCGCTGCCCCCTGCGCCACGCATCCCGTTGGGAGAGAACATCCGGGAATCGATGGGCTTCCTGGGCGTCATCATCATTGCGAACATCGCCGCCCTGGTTCTTTATTTCACGCCTCTTGCTCCGTTTGTCTTCTACGGCCTGAACGGCTTTCTTCTGGGCCGGGAATACTACCGGATGATCGCGGTGCGTCGGCTGGGCCGCATGGGCGCAAAGACGGCCTACAAGCGGAACTTCACGACGATATGGGCCGCGGGAGCCTTGATGGCCGTGCCGTTGACCGTTCCAATTCTGAACCTTCTGGTACCGATCGTGGGCGTGGCGGCCTTCACGCATTTGTTCCATCGACTGGAAGCGCGGACCTAGCCTGAGTTCCGCCAGATAATGAAGGACCGCGGCACCTCTTAAACTTATTGCAGCGACGCTCTAGGATGCAGCCCATGAACACGGATCTTCCCTATCGCCCCTGTGTCGGCGTCGTGCTCGCCAACGCTGATGGCCTTGTTTTTACGGGTGAACGCGCCGACACGCCGGGCGCGTGGCAGATGCCGCAGGGCGGGATTGACGAGGGAGAGAGCCCTCGGATCGCCGCTTTGCGGGAGCTTGAGGAGGAAACAGGCGTGTCGGAGACGCTGGTTTCCGTCGAAGCGGAGACCGGCGACTGGATCAGGTACGACCTGCCGGAGCATCTGCTTGGGAAGGTCTGGAAAGGCCGGTATCGCGGGCAGGAGCAGAAGTGGTTTCTACTGCGCTTCCGTGGCGAAGATGCCGATATCGACATCGCGCGCCATCACAAGGAATTCACCCGCTGGCGCTGGTCAAACCCGGACGAGGTTCTGGAGCATATCGTGCCATTCAAGCGTCAGGTCTACCAACGGGTCATTGACGCGTTCCGGGACCGTCTTGCCCCATGATCCGCCGGATCGCGCTGCTTTCATTTCTGGCGTCACCGGCGAACGCCTTGTCCTGCCTTCCTCCTGATGCGGTTCGGCTCTACTCGCAGGCGACCGAGAGCGATGAGCGATTCGTCATCGTGAAGGGGCGACTCGACCCGGCGAAGCCGATTACCATCCCTGAGATTCCGAAAAATGGCACGCTTTCAGAGAGCGAGACCGCCATTACGCGCGTTCGCATTACAGGCCATCTTCTGGGCGAAGAGGATTTCAGCCAGGCCTTCGACGGTGACGTGGATGTCAGCGTAACTTGCCTGTCGGTCTGGTGCGGCGACCCGGTCACCGACCGCGACATCCTCGGCGCGTTGCGACTCACCGACGATGTTCCGGTTCTGGAGATCGGACCCTGCGGCGGGAATTCGATACCCTTGAAGCAGGCGGACCTGAAGGCGCTTCTGGCTTGTCATCGCTCCGGCAAGTGCCAACGCGACTAGTATGGTCCGGAATGGAGGAAAGTGAATGGGGACATTGGCTCCCATTCCGGACCTTGTTGAGGCGTGATCGCACCCAACCACTCGTTCGTCTTGCGCCCCTGACTTGAACTGTGTCACTCGTCATTTTTCGCTGATGCCGACCAGTGGGTGCCATTAGGCGAAGAATGATCCACCACCAGTTAGCGAGCTCAAAAGGTCTTTCCGACATCGGCGAACCAGCGCCGCTGGAATGAAACTGGCCTACTGGGTGACACAGCGCAATCACCTGGGGAAAGTCTGCGTGAGCGCATCGTGAATCCCGGGCGCCTTGCGTGAAGAACCAATCGCAGCTTCTGCTGGAAAATAGAACAAAACGTGAATATTCTGTCACCTCATCGAGTCGTGGACGATGTACCTGCACACCGAGGGAACCCATCTACTTGGCTTTCGCCGAACTGGATATCACGTCGAATTTCACGTTCCTGACCGGAGCGTCCCATCCCGAGGAATACGTGGATCGGGCCGCGCTTCTGGGGCTGGATGCGCTTGCGATCGCCGACGAGAACTCGGTTGCAGGCATCGTGCGGGCGTATGCGCGGAGGAAGGAGATCGCCCGGCAGGTCAGGGAATTGCAGGAAACCGAAAAAATCGGACCGCCTGCGCCCCTGGCTGGCTGGGCACCGCTTCCTCCGGTGCACGAGAGCTATCCCGGCGGGACGGCACGGCGGAAGAACAGCACACTGTCGCCGGAGGAAACTGACGACTTCATGGACGGGCCGAAGGCCGCGTTCGAGACCCGGGTAACACCGCCCCCGATGGATGCAAGCGCGGCCATACTGAACGTGCCCCGGCTGCTGCCAGCGGCCCGGATCGTACTGGACACGGGGTTTACCGCGACCGCCCTGCCCCGCGACCGCGCCGGATGGGGACGGCTCTGCCGCCTGATCTCGCGCGGGCGGCTGCGGGCGGAAAAGGGATCCTGCCTGTTACGGCTGGAGGACCTGATCGAGTTCGGCGAGGGGCTGGCGCTTGTACTGCACCCGCCACAGGGCGGCACGGCAGAGGGCGGTGCAGATCAATGGCTGAAACAGGCGGACCGGCTGACGCGCCGCTTTGGATCGGATTGCCACCTGCTGATGGCGCCTGTCTATGACGGGCGGGATGCCGAGCGGTTCGACGCCCTGGCCCGGCTGGCGGAGCGGCTGAAGGTTCCCACCGTCGCCTCGGCCTCGCCCCGCATGCATCACGGATCGCGCCGCAAGCTGGGCGATGTTTTGACCGCGATCCGTACCGGCGTGAAGGTCGATGATCTGGGCCGCGCCGCATTGGCGAACGCCGAACAGCGGCTTCGGTCGGAAGACGAGATGCGGCGCCTTCTGGGTTCTCATGCAGATGCGGTAGACCGCGCGGCGGCGCTGGCCCAGAGCCTGCGTTTCTCGCTGGAAGAACTGCGCTATGAATATCCGTCCGAAATCGCCAAGGGCGAAACGGCGGAAGAGCGATTGCGGCGGCTGGCATATGAAGGGCTTAAATGGCGTTATCCATCGGGTTCGCCGGATCATGTGAAAAAGCTTCTGGAGCACGAGCTGCGGCTCATTGCCAAGCTGAACTACGAGCCCTATTTCCTGACCGTCCGCGACGTGGTGGCCTTTGCCCGAGCGCGCAACATCCTCTGCCAGGGGCGCGGTAGCGCGGCGAACTCGGTGGTCTGCTATTGCCTGGGCGTCACCAGCGTTTCGCCCGAGATCGGCACCATGGTCTTCGAGCGGTTCGTCTCCGAGGCGCGCGACGAGCCGCCCGATATAGACGTCGATTTCGAGCATGAGCGACGCGAGGAGGTAATCCAGCACATCTACGAGCGTTATGGCCGTCACCGGGCGGGTCTTTGCGCCACGGTGATCCATTATCGCGGCAAGCGGGCGATCCGCGAGGTGGGTAAGGTGATGGGCCTTTCCGAGGACACAATCGGCGCGATCTCGTCCCAGCTTTGGGGGTTCTTCGACACCTCCGGCATGGCCGAACAGCAGCTTCGCGAGATCGGGCTGGACCCGACCGACCGGCGATTGCGCCAGACGCTGGACTTGATCTTCGAGATCCAGGGCTTTCCCCGGCATCTGAGCCAGCACGTCGGCGGCTTCGTGATCACCGAGGGGCGGCTGGACGAGCTGGTACCGATCGAGAACGCAACGATGGAGGACCGCACGGTCATCTGCTGGGACAAGGACGACATCGACACGCTGGGCATCCTTAAGGTCGATGTTCTGGCGCTGGGGATGCTCAGTTGCATCCGCAAGGCCTTTGACCTGATCCGACGGCATCACCAGACGGAGTATACGCTGGCAACGCTGCCGCCCGAGGATCCGCGCGTCTATGACATGCTATGCAAGGCCGACTCTCTGGGCGTGTTCCAGGTGGAAAGTCGGGCGCAGATGAACTTTCTGCCCCGGATGAAGCCGCGCTGTTTCTATGACCTGGTGATCGAGACGGCGATCATCCGGCCTGGTCCCATCCAGGGCGACATGGTGCATCCCTACCTGCGCCGCCGGAATGGCGAGGAGGAGGTGTCGTTCCCCTCGGACGAGTTGGGCCGGGTGCTGGGCAAGACACTGGGGGTGCCATTGTTCCAGGAGCAGGCGATGCAGATCGCCATCGTTGGGGCGGGCTTCACCCCCGAAGAGGCCGACCGCCTGCGCCGGTCGCTCGCGACCTTCAAGAAGCACGGCAACGTCAGCGAGTTCCGGACCCGTTTCCTGAAGGGCATGCATGACAACGGCTATGAGCGCGACTTCGCCGAGCGGTGTTTCAGCCAGATCGAAGGCTTCGGCTCCTACGGGTTTCCCGAGAGCCATGCCGCCAGTTTCGCGCTGCTGGTCTATGCATCGTCCTGGCTGAAATGCCATCATCCCGGCATCTTCGCCTGCGCGCTTCTGAACTCGCAGCCCATGGGGTTCTATGCGCCGGCCCAGATCGTGCGCGACGCGCGCGAGCACGGGGTCGAGGTGCGCCCGCCCGACATCAACGCCTCGACCTGGGACTGCACGATGGAGCCCGACGGCAAGGGCGGGCTGGCCCTGAGGCTTGGGTTCCGGCAGATCAAGTCGATGCGCGAGGAAGAGGCGACATGGATCGCCGCCGCACGCGGCAACGGCTATCTGAGCGTCGAGGACGTCTGGCGCCGCGCGGGGGTGGAGCCGCGGCTGCTCCGGATGCTGGCCGAGGCGGATGTGTTTGCCTCGCTGGGGCTGAGCCGCCGCGATGCCCTTTGGGCCGCCGCCGCGATCGGGGCCGCCAGGCCACTGCCGCTTTTCGCCGGCGACATGGATGGCGAAGGCATCGTCGAACCTGCGGCCCTTCTGCCCGAGATGACGGAGGGCGAGCATGTGGTCGAGGATTTCGTCGCCATGCGCCTGACGCTCCGTGCGCATCCGATGGCCTTTCTGCGTCACAGGCTGACACCGGGGATGGCGCCCATCGTTCAGGTCGAGGGCGCGCCCACGGGCAAGGGGCTGGAGCGCGCACGCGGCCTGATCCGCACCGACGTCTGGGGACCGGAGTCCCACGGAGCCATGCGGCGCGATCATTCGCGCACCTGACGCAGCCTTTCCGATCCATGCGTTTCTGCATGGATCGAGTACGGATTCAGACAATTCTTTCGATATCCGAAACCGCGTATCGAACGGCCAAGCCAAATGACGCGCCAGAAAGGAGCATCCCATGCACTTCCCGAACGATCCCCAATCGCGCGCTTTCGCCGCCTGGGCGGGCGCCTTTTACCTGACCATCGCCGTCTCGGGCGGTTTCGCGATCGCCTACGTGCCCAGCGTGCTGCATGTGCCAGGCGATCCTGCCGCGACACTTGAGATGATCGCGACGCATCGAGGGCTATTCCTGGCCGGTATCGGAGGTGACATCGTGATGATGGCCGCCGAGGTGATGGTCACGGCGATGCTGTTTCTCATGTTCCGCCACGTTCACGCGGCGTTGTCGCTCTCGGCCGCGCTGGCCCGGTTTGCCATGGTCGCGGTTATGGCCGCGATGTTGTTCTTCCATGCTGGGCTTGTGGCATTGGCCGAGCCATCGTCGCCCTTCTCGGCATTCGAAGAAGAACAGCGTTACGCACTCGCCTACCTCATGCTGACGATCCACGACGCTGGCGTCTGGATTTGGCAGATCTTCTTCACCATCCATCTCTTGATCCTTGGTCGGCTGATCGTGGCCTCGGGACAGTATCCAAAGCTGCTTGGTTATGGCCTGATGTTGGGCGGCATGGGATATCTTCTGGATAGCGCCCATGCCTTCGCTTTCCCTGAAGCGGCCGCCCTTGGCCAGGTGCGTGTCGCCCTTCTTGTCATCGTGACGATATCGGAAGTGGGCTTTGCCTTTTGGCTGCTGCTGCGGGGGCCGGCGCGGCCCGCCGCTGCCTGATAAGGCGGACCTAAGGCTGCGAGGGCCGGGTTGCGGTGAACCCACCGCCAGAAATGAATTGGTATTCGTCATCCGCGTCAGGAATGACTCTAACATTCATGCCGAGAAGGCCGCTGCTTTCGAGGGCGTCGGTGCCGTAGAACGCGCCCGCCAATTCGGAATCGGACAGGCAAACCGCATCGGCGCAGGTCATGTTATCAAGAGAGCCTGCGAACCCATTACCTTCGATCGGCGCGGAGAACGAGGCCGTGAAGTCGGTGAAGGAGCCATCGGCATAGTTGATGTTTCCATCGAGATCGCCGCTGACATCAGGGGTGGTCGCGCCGAATTCAGCCGTCAGAGTTATCGTTCCTGAAAATTCTCGTTCGCTCAGGATCACATCACCTGTCGAAGGATCGATGACCTGACCATAGCCCGCAAAATCACCTGAATAGATTGCCGTCCCCACAAGTACGGCGATCTCGTCCGGGTCGGTCTCGAACCCGAAGGCGAAGAATGCCTCGGTGTCGAATTCGCCGGTCAGGGCCGGGTTCTCTGCGTCTTCATAGGCGTAGACCGCTCCCGTTGCCGACACCTCACTAGTGATATAGACAGTATTTATGGGGCCGCCCGTGTTCAGATAGGAAAACCAACTGTTGGACGGGTTCGTGGAAACGGGCGTGGAACCTTCGTCGAATATCAGAGTTTTCCCACCTAGGGTAAGCGTGATACTGCTGAGATTATCGGAGAAATCCCCGGAGGCCAGAGTTAAGGTCTCGCTAGAGATCTGCAGCCTCGTCGCCCCTGAATCCCAATCAGTCAATGCCCGCACGACCTTGACCTTGATCGTCCCCGCTTCCTCGAGATCTTCAAGAACCGAATCCGAAACCGCGAATGGCTGCCCGTTCGCGGAATTGCTCGCGTCACGGGTACCGATGAACAGCGGCTCCGGCGCTCCCAATAACACAGAGTTTGCGGAGCACGCGCCAAGCGCCGTAGCTGACAGGAATGCGATTATGCCAGATAGTTTCATCGGTCTGCTTCGCTTCTTTTTTGGTCCCGGATGACTTGCGCGTGACTAAATCACGAAATCCCCGGCCTTCGCAAAAGGGCGTTTCACGAGTCGGCGAATTGTAGACAAAACCGCAACACAGCATTCTCATTTCGGCCCCCCCTTCGACGACATCCAGACCCTGATTTCAAAGCTGCTGCCACAAGATGTCAGTAGTGTGTATCGACCCTGAAGATGCCTCGGGCTAGATTGGTGAAATGACTCATCCGGTCGACGACAAGATACGCTGTTTCGGTTCGCATTCAGAGCGTTATGCCGTCTATCACGATACGGAGTGGGGCGTGCCGGTGAACGACGACAGGACGTTATTCGAGATGCTGATCCTCGAAGGCGCGCATGCCGGTCTCTCCTGGGAAACCATCCTGAACAAGCGCGAGGGATACCGGGAAGTCTACCACGGCTTCGACATCGGGCGCGTCGCGGAGATGAGCGATGCCGAGCTGCAAGCCGCGTTGCAGAACCCAGGGATCGTGCGGCACCGGCAGAAGGTTCCAGCGGCACGCAGCAACGCGCGGGTGTATCTGGCGATGCAAGAGGAGTTCGGCAGTTTCTCGAACTGGTTATGGGCGCATGTGAATGGTCGGCCGATCGTCGGGCATTGGGATAGTCCTGAGGACATCCCCGCGTCGACAGCACTGTCGGATGCCATTTCGAAGGACCTGAAGAAACGCGGCATGAGTTTCGTGGGCACGACGATCATCTACGCCTATCTGCAGGCCGTGGGCATTGTGAACGACCACTGGAAGGGCTGCTGGCGCCACGGTGCCTAGCAGGCGATTGTCCCAGTGTTCACCGCAGGCGTCGCAGGATCTCGTAACTGGCGTAACCATCCGGGGTCATCCCGACCGAGGCCTGGAACCGCCGGATCGCCTGAATCGTGTTCGGTCCGATTATGCCGTCCACGCCCTCGGTGTTGAAACCACGCGCTGTCAGGAGGCGCTGCATCTCCTGTTTTTCCACGAACCTGAGGTTGCGGTCGTCGCGTGGCCAGCCTGATTTCAAAGGCCCGGCGCCGCTGATCCGATCCGACAGGTGACCTACGCCGATCACATAGGCATCCGCCGTGTTGTACCGCTCGATCACATGGAAATTGTTGAAAATCATGAATGCCGCGCCCTGAGCGCCGGCGGGCAAAAGGATCGACGCCGGACCGTGGTTCGGCACTTGCCGACCGTTTACGTCCCGAACGCCCATCGCCGCCCATTCGGACGGGCTTTTCTTGATGCGCTCACCGGTCTGGCGAAAGTCGAAGCCGCGCGGTAGCGCCACTTCGACGCCCCATGGCTGACCCTTGCGCCAGCCGAACCGGTTCAGATAGGCGGCTGTCGAGGCCAGCGCGTCGGTCGGATCGTCCGACCAGATGTCGCGCTTGCCGTCGCCTCGGAAATCGACCGCATAGGACAGGTACGAGGTCGGGATGAACTGGGTATGGCCCATCGCGCCGGCCCAACTGCCCGTCATCCGCGACGGCGCGACATCGCCAGACTGTATGATCTTGAGAGCCGCGATCAACTGCTGCTCAAAAAAGCGCCCGCGCCGGCCATCGAAGGCCAGCGTCGCGAGCGACTCGATCAGCGGCCGGTCGCCACGATACGTGCCGTAGGCACTTTCAAGCCCCCAGATCGCGGTCACGACTTCGGCTTCGACGCCATAGCGCGACTCGATCTCAGCCAGCACGCGCTTGTTCTTCCGCAGCGCCTCGCGGCCGTTCTTGACCCGCGTTTCCGAGGCGGCGCTGTCGAGGTACTCCCAGATCTGCTTGGTGAACTCGGATTGATTCCGGTCCTTCTGGATCACGTCGGTATTGTAGCGAACCCCCTGAAAGGCGGCGTTGAACACGCTGTCGCGGATACCGGCGGCGCGGGCGCGCGACCGGAAGCCGTCGATCCACCGCGCGAAGGCAAGGTTGGAAGTCGAAGACTGGGCCAGCATGATGGAACCCTCCTCCGATGGCCTGGGTTTCGGGGGATTCGACACTTCGGGCGCTGAACTGGCAGGGCCTGCCATTACCAGTAAGAGCCCCAGAAGCGCGACCTTGACTGATCGCATGGGACACCTGTTTTTTTAGTCTGCTCAAATACAGGCTAACCGGATTCGCAACGCTCAGGAAGTCACTTCAGAGTTGTGCGCGACGCCTTGCCGGTTACTAGCGCCGGTTACGCGTCACCTTGCGTTTGACCTTCTGGACCTTCTTCTTCGACTTAGCGATCTTTCGCCGGACAGGCCGGCCGCGCGCACCCTTTCGGCCCTGAGGAATCGTACCGCCGCCGACCTCCAGAAGTTCCAGCATCAAGCCGCCCGTCACGGGTACCGCCTCGGTCAGGCGAACGGTAACCTTCTGGCCCAGTCCAAGCGTCAGACCGGTATCGGCCCCCATCAGGGTCTGGCTGTCCGCATCGAAATGGAAGTACTCGCTGCCGATCGTACGGACGGGAATGAGACCGTCGGCCCCGGTTTCGTCCAGTCTCACGAAGGCGCCGAAGCGTTGGATGCCAGAGATACGGCCCGTCAGCTCGGTGCCTACCCGCTCGGAGAGATAGGCCGCAAGATAACGGTCGGTGGTGTCCCGTTCAGCCGCCATCGACCGGCGCTCGGTCTCGGAGATGTGTTCGCCGGTGGCGTCCAGACGCTCGATCTCTTCCAGGGAAAGGCCGTCATCGCCCCAGCCATGCCCCCTGATCAGCGCGCGGTGTACGACAAGGTCGGAATATCGGCGGATTGGGGAGGTGAAGTGTGCATAGGCCTTCAAAGCAAGTCCGAAATGACCGAAATTCTCCGGTGCGTAATAGGCTTGCGTCATGGCGCGCAGCGTCGCCATGTTGATCAGTTCGTCATAGTCGGTGCCTTCGGACTGGGCAAGCAGGCGGTTCAGATGGCCGGTCTTGAGGACCTGGCCCTTGGCAAGGACCAGCCCGGCCGATTGCGCGGTTTCCCGCAGTGCATCGAGCTTCTCGGGCGCGGGTTCCTCGTGGACCCTGTAAAGGAGCGGCTGGCGCTTGGCCCCCAAGGTTTCGGCGGCGGCGACGTTGGCGAGGATCATGAACTCTTCGATCAGACGGTGGGCGTCGAGCCTGTCCTTGAACGCGACGGAGCGGACCTTGCCTTCGTCATCGAGGACGATACGGCGTTCGGGCAGATCAAGATCGAGAGGTTGGCGGGCGTTGCGGGCCTGTTTCAGCGCCTCGTAGGCGTCGAAGAGCGGCTTCAGCACATCGTCCAGCAGCGGGGCGGTCCGGTCGTTGGGCGCGCCATCGACGGCGGCCTGGACTTCCTCGTAGTCGAGCGAGGCGACCGAGCGCATGAGACCGCGCACGAAGCGGTGAGAGACCTTGTTTCCATGGGCATCGATCTGCATCCGGACGGCGACGCAGGCCCTTGGCACGCCTTCGTGGAGGGAGCAGAGATCGCCCGACAGACGGTCGGGCAGCATGGGCACGACGCGGTCGGGAAAATAGGTGGAGTTGCCGCGATTCCACGCCTCGCGATCCAGCGCGCTTCCCGGCGTGACATAATGAGCGACATCGGCGATGGCGACCCAGATGACATGGCCACCCTTGTTCTTCGGATCGTCGTCGGCGTGGGCAAAACATGCGTCGTCATGGTCCCGCGCATCCGAGGGGTCGATCGTCAGCAGCGGCATGTCGCGCAGGTCTTCGCGGCCCGAAAGGCCCGCTGGCGTCATGGCGTCGGCTTCGGCGATGGCGGCGTCCGGGAAGTCGTCGGGAATGCCGTGCTGGTGGATCGCGATCAGGCTGACGGCCTTTGGCTGGGAGGGATCGCCAAGGCGCGTGACGATCCGCGCGCGCGGCAGGCCCATGCGGTCCTTGGGGCCGGATTGCTCGGCCTCGACCAGTTCGCCATCCTTCGCGCCATGAGTCGCGTCCGGGGCCACGCGCCATTCGCGATCGACGCCCTTGTCGATGGGCAGGATGCGGCCGCCCTCAGCGGACTTTCGAAAAACACCCAGTATTTTCCGTGGGTTGGTTCCGATGCGGCGGATCAGGCGTGCCTCGTAGGCGTGGTCCTCGGCCTTGACCAGCGTCACGCGAGCGAGGATGCGGTCGCCTTCGCCCAGCGCCGGATCGGACTCGCGCGGGATGACAAGGACCACCGGCTCGGGGCTTTCGCCCTGCCACTCCAGCGGGCGCGCGAAGAGGTCTCCGTCGCGGTTGGGACCGGTCACCAGCAGAACCGAGACGGGTGGGAGGCGGTCGGGATCGCGGTAGGTCTTCCGGCGCTTCTCGAGATGGCCATCGGCTTCGAGGTCGCGCAGGATGCGTTTCAACTCGATCCTGTCGGATCCCTTGATGCCGAACGCCTTCGCGATGTCGCGCTTCGACGTCTGGGAGGGATTCTCGGAGATCCATTCGAGGATCTCGTCTCTGGAAGGGATACGAGCCATATCTCCGCGCTATCACGCGCCGCCGGAGCTTTGAAGATGCAACGTTCGGTGGGGCGCGAACGCTGAAACTCCGCGACTCGGGCTGTTTCGTTCATTTCCTCAGATTTTGGACACAAGGCGCTGTCGGCGTTCCGTATGCGTTGTGTATGCGTTCCGTATGGCAAAGCGTCAGCGGATTCGCGGGTGAACTCGGCGAACGCCCGTTTTGTGACCAGAGCGTTAACGTCCCTTGGCGAGGTCGCGCGCCGTGTCCACATCGCTGAGTTCGTCGATCAGCGCCACCGGCTGCGGCAGGGTGGGCAGCGCATCGGCCAGCGTGTCAGGGTGTGACCAGCGCACAGGCGCGAAGATTCCGGCTGGCTGCTGGCCGGGATGGCGCAGACCGACCAGCCAGAAGCCGCCGTCGGCGGCGGGTCCGATGACGGATGGCGCGTGGCCCAGCGCCCGGAATGCGCGCACGATATGAACCTTTTCGATACCGGGAATATCGGCACCGACCAGAAGAGCCGGACCGGGCAAGGCACCCAACGCGCGTGCCATGCGCTGGCCCAGATCGCCCCGCCCCTGCGCAAGGCGCGGCAGGTCGGAGGGCCAGACACGGCTGGCCAGTCCTTCGCGGTCCGGGGAAACGGAAAGAACGATGTCCCAGCGCGGATCGCGCAGGCGGCGCAGAAGCGACAGCGCGTGCCGGCGAAACCAGCAGGCGGCCTCGGTCATTCCGATTTCGGCTCCGAGACGCGTTTTCACCCGGCCTGGGCGCGGCTCCTTGACCATGACGATCAGGGTCGGGCGTCTCACAATTCGCGCACCATCTCCCGATGCGGGATGCCCGCGTCGAGAAACTCGGGGCCGTAGACGGAAAAGCCCAGCGCCTCGCAGAACCCGATGGCGTGAGTCTGGGCGCCAAGCATCGCACGGGCGGCGCAGCGACGGGAAAGTTCCTCGACCGCGAAGAGCACCAGCGCCTTGCCAAGCCCAGTGCCGCGCGCCTCTTTAAGGACCGCGACGCGGCCGATCTTGCCGACCTTGCCCGACATCAGAAGGCGGGCTGTGCCGACCGCGTTGCCATTCGACGTGGCAATAAGGTGGATCGCATGAGGGTCCTTCCCGTCGACCTCGTCCTCGACGGTGACGCCCTGCTCCTCGATGAAAACGGTGCGGCGGATCGCGAGAACCGTCTCAAGATCGTCGGTCACCGAGATGGTCATCCCTCGAACCAGTCGTCGAGGATACGCCGATAGATTTTCTTGAGCGCGTGCACCTGCGCGACTTCGACGCGTTCGTCGACCTGGTGCATGGTCTGGCCGACAAGGCCGAATTCCACCACCGGGCAATGGGACCGGATGAAGCGCGCGTCGGAAGTGCCGCCCGACGTCGAAAGCTCGGGCGTGACGCCTGTCTCCGCCCGGACAGCCGCCGCGACCAAGTCGGAGAGCGGACCGGGAGGCGTGAGGAAGCTTTCGCCCGATACCTTGGTGGTCATGTCGATGGTAACGCCGGTTTCTTCGGCCAGACGCGCGGCCTCGCCCGCCATCCACTCGGTCAGAAGCGCCGAGGTATGGGTATCGTTGAAGCGGATATTCACGGTGGCGCGGCAGCTCGCGGGAATCACGTTGGTCGCGGGGTTCCCGGTGTCGAAGGTGGTGACGGCCAGCGTCGAGGGGTCGAAATGCGCGGTGCCTTCGTCCAGCGTCGCCGAGGCCAGGCGATCGATCAGGCGGGCCAGTACGGGCACCGGGTTCTTTGCCCTGTGCGGATAGGCGGCGTGGCCCTGGATGCCGGTCGCGGTGAAGAATGCCGTCATCGAGCCGCGGCGGCCTATCTTGATCATGTCGCCGAGGGTGTCGGGGCATGTGGGCTCGCCGACGAGGCAGGCGGTCATCGCCTCTCCGTGCGCCGCCATCCAGTCGAGGATCGCGGTCGTGCCGTCGGTGGCGTCTCCCTCTTCGTCGCCGGTGACGGTGATCAGGATCGCTCCGTCGGGCGGCGCTTGCCGGACCTTTTCGATGGCGGCGGCCACAAAGGCGGCGACGCCGGATTTCATGTCGGTCGTGCCGCGCCCGTACATCCAGCCGTCGCGGATCTCGGCGCCGAATGGGTCGGCGCTCCAGTCCGCCGGGTTACCCACGGGTACGACATCGGTATGGCCGTTGAAACCGAAGGTCCGGGGATGGCCTTTTTCGCCCCACCGCGCGATGAGGTTCGCCACCCCGCCCCGGTCTGCGCGGTGGGTTTCGAACCCGGCCTCGGAGAGCATCCGTTCGAGCAGCCGGATCGCGCCGCCTTCCTCGGGAGTGACGGAGGCGCATTGCACGAGGCGGGCGGTGAGTTCTGCGGCGTCGATTGTCATGCCCCCGTGCTAGCGTGCCGCGAGGGCCTCTGCAACGGGGCTAGAAGCCCAGTGCCGCGATGGCCTCGGGCAGGGACCGCGGGTGATCGATGATGCTGTGAGCCGTCTCCCATTCGTCGGGCTGGCCATAGCCCCAGCGCACCGCGATAGAGGCCATGCCCACCTCGGCCGCCGCCGCGTGGTCATGGTGGCGGTCTCCAACCATGACGGCGCGGGCCGGGTCTTCGCCGGTGGTAGCCAGAGCATGGCGGAGAAGATCGCCCTTCCAGTTGTTGGTGCCATCGAGCTCGGGGCCGAATTCGGCGACCATCTTGGGAGCAAGGCCGAAATGGGCGGTGATCAGCCGGGCGTAGTCATGCGGCTTGGCGGTGGCGAGGTAGAGCCGGAACCCGGCCGCGATCAGAGCGTCAAGCGCATCGTGAACGCCCTCGTAGACCTGAGCGTCGTACATGCCGGTGGCCTTGTAATGGCTGCGGTAGGCGGCGAGCACCGGGTCGGGATCTGTGATGCCGATCTTCGCGAAGGAGTCGACGAACGGCGGGCCGATCATCCATGTGAGATCGGATCGGGCCAAGTCATCGCGGCCATTGCTGGAAAACGCGTGGCCCAGCGAAGCCAGGATGCCGGGACGCGAATCCATGAGCGTGCCGTCGAGATCAAGAAAGACCGCTGTCATGCCTCGTCGTCCTCTTCGCCATAGAAAGGGGTCATCTCGGCGACAATGACGGCGTTGTCGGCCAGCGCGCGGTCCATAAGTTCGCGCTCCTCCTCGCCGATCTCGTGCCCGAGCTTCTCACGGTCCTCGAGCGTGCCGTAGCCTGAGACATCGAGCGGCGCGAGACCGGCCTCTTTCAGGATCTTGACGGTTTCGCGCACAGCTTCGGCCTCGTCCACGCCGCTGGAGTAGCAGAGCAATCCGGCCCCGGTCGCGCCGTCGGGCAATCCGTCATCCGGTTTGCGACCGACCTGCACGAGCAGGGTAAAGACCCGTTGCGGGCGTTTTGTCTTTTCGTTCGTCATGGCCAAGGCCATATGCCCCGGCGCGGACGAAGTCTATATCGACCCGCGGTCGAGTGGCGGAAAGCCCGGAACGCCGGCCGCCTAGTCGCGGAGAAGCTCGTTGATCCCGGTCTTGGAGCGGGTTTTCTCGTCGACGCGCTTCACGATCACGGCGCAGTAGAGGTTGATTCCGTTCTTGGAAGGCATCGAGCCCGCGACCACCACCGAATAGGGCGGCACCTCGCCGTACATGACCTCGCCGGTTTCGCGGTCGACGATCTTGGTGGACTTGCCGATGAAGACGCCCATGCCGAGAACCGAGCCTTCGCGGACGATGCAGCCTTCGACCACTTCGGAGCGGGCGCCGATGAAACAATTGTCCTCGATGATCGTCGGACCCGCCTGCATCGGCTCCAGCACGCCGCCGATGCCGACGCCGCCGGAGAGGTGGACGTTCTTTCCGATCTGCGCGCAGGACCCGACGGTAGCCCAGGTGTCCACCATGGTGCCGCTGTCGACATAAGCGCCGAGGTTGACGAAGGAGGGCATCAGCACCACGCCCGGCGCGATATAGGCCGAGCGGCGCACGATACAGTTGGGAACGGCGCGGAAGCCGGCCTTTTTCCAATCCTTCTTCTTCCAGCCCTCGAACTTGGAGTCCACCTTGTCCCACCAGTCGCTGCCCTGAGGTCCACCGGACTGCTTTTCCATGTCCTTGAGCCGGAAGCCGAGCAGAACCGCCTTCTTGGCCCACTGGTTGACATGCCAGGCGCCGTCGTCCTGCCGAACGGCCACGCGGAGCGAGCCGGAATCGAGCGCTTTCAGCGTGTCCTCGATCGCCTCGCGGGCCTCGCCCTTGGTGGCGGGCGTGATCTGATCGCGGGTTTCCCACGCGGCTTCGATGGCTGCTTCAAGCTGGGCGTTCGACATGGCTGGTATCCTTCCCTCGGGGTCGTTCCCCGCGCACATAGCGCCCTTGGTGCGTCAGGGCAATCAGTCGAACGGTCCGGGCGCCGGATTTGCCCCGCAGACCAGGACCGCGACACGTTCGCCGGGTTCGGGGGTGTAGGCCCCGCTTGCGAGCGCAGCGAGAGCCGTCGCGCCGGCCGGCTCGACCCATTGCCGGAGACCCTGCCAAAGCCGGTGTTGCGCGGCCTCGATCGCGTCATCGGTGACGGTAACGACCGGCGTATCGAAACGCTGTGCGAGGTCGAAGCAGATCGACCCGATGCGTTTCGCGCCAAGGGCATTCGCCGCAATGCCGCCGACCTCGATATCGACGGGCTGGCCCGCCTTTCGCGCGGCGCCGAGCGTCGCGCAGGATTCAGGCTCGACGGCAACGACCTTGCGCCGCCCTTGCAGCCACAGGAGCGCGCCGCCGATCAGCCCGCCCCCGCCGACGGCGATCAGCACGGTATCGACGCCGTCGAGCCCCTGTTCTTCCCATTCGCGCATGAGCGTACCCTGCCCCGTGACCGTCGCAGGATCGTCGTAGGCGTGAACCTGGATGGCCCCGGTCCGGGCCTCGTGTTCGCGCGCGGCTGCCAGGGCCTCGGCATAGGTGCCGGACACCACGACGAGATCGGCGCCGGTGCTGCGGATCAGGGCGATCTTCGACGGACCGGCGAGTTCTGGCACGAAGATCCGGGCCGGATGACCCAGCGCGCGCGCCGCATATGCCACGGCCGCGCCGTGGTTGCCGCCGGATGCGGCGACGATGCCCGCTTGGGGAACGGCGCGTGAGAGAAGCGAGTTGAACGCGCCACGGACCTTGAAGCTGCCAGTCAGTTGCGTGTTTTCGAGTTTGACCTCGAGCGGCGCATCGAGACCGAGATCACGCGCGATCAAGACAGGCGTGCGGTGAATGCGGTCTCGGACGCGCTCATGGGCCACAGCTATCTCTGCTGGATCGATCATCACGCCTCCGGGATTGGACAAATCGTGGCCTTCCTGCCATGCAAATACCTGCGACGACAAGGAGCATGCGTATGAAGGACGATCGCCACCGGATTTTCCCGGACGCCCACGAGGACATCGAGAAGACGCGGGAACTTCCCGACACGCCGCAGACGCGGTCACCTGCCTATCGCCTTGCCTTTGCCGACCCGGACTTCCTGTGCCGGGACGAGTTGCGGCCCGTCCGGCTTCAGCTTGAGTTGCTGAAACCCGAGATGCTGATGACCGAGTACGGCGTCGAGTCGACGGTGGTTCTGTTCGGAGGCGCGCGCATTCCAGCGCCCGACAAAAAGGCCTCCGCCCGGACCAAGACGCTGGCAGATCTGAGCCAGTTCTACGATGAAGCACGGACCTTCGCGCGGATCGTCACCGAGCGGTCACTGAAGGAAGGCAAGGGCGAGAACATCATCGTGACCGGAGGCGGTCCCGGGGTGATGGAGGCGGGCAACCGTGGAGCAGCCGATGCGGGCGGCGTGTCGATCGGCCTGAACATCGTCCTGCCGCATGAGCAGGCGCCGAACGGCTATGTCACGCCGGACCTGTCGTTCAACTTCCACTATTTCGGCATCCGCAAGATGCATTTCCTGATGCGCGCCTCGGCCATCGTCGTCTTCCCTGGCGGGTTCGGAACGCTGGACGAACTGTTCGAGAGCCTGACGCTGATCCAGACCGGACGGATGCACAGGGTGCCATTCCTGCTGTTCGGGCGCGCGTTCTGGGAGAAGATCATCGACTGGGACGCGCTTGCCGACGCGGGCACGATTTCCGAGGACGATCTGGACCTGTTCCGCTTCGTCGAGACGGCCGAGGAGGCGCTGGCGGCCATGGATGACTGGCATCACCCGAGGACCAAGCGCGGGGGCATCCCGGGACGCTGACCCGGAAGACCGAAACAAACCAGAACTGCAAAGGGAATTTGAAAGATGGGACTGATCGCATTTCTGATCGTCGGCGGCATCGCGGGATGGCTGGCGTCGATCTTCATGAACAAGAGTCAGGGCATCCTGATGAACATCGTGGTCGGGATCGTCGGTGCCTATATCGGCGGATTTCTTGGTGGCGCGATCGGGCTGACGGCAACTGGCTTTGTCGGCAGCATTGTCATGGCGACGATCGGCGCAGTGATACTGTTGTGGGTTCTGGGCAAGGTCAGAACCTAGGGACCCTGCCGCCCGGTCAGCCGAGCCCGGCCTCGGCGGCGATTTCGGCGCGGCTCTTGCGAGCGCGCTCGGTGGCGGACTTGAGCTGGCCACAGGCGGCCATGATGTCCTCGCCACGGGGCGTGCGAATGGGCGAGGCATAGCCGGCCTTGTAGACGATGTCGGCGAAGGCTTCGATCCGCGACCAGTCAGAGCGCTCATAGGGGGCGCCGGGCCATTCGTTGAACGGGATCAGGTTGATCTTTGCAGGGATGCCCTGGATCAGCTTGACCAGTCGTCTCGCATCGTCGTCGCTGTCGTTGACGCCCTTGAGCATCACGTATTCGAAGGTGATCCGCTCGGAGTTCGACGCCTTGGGATAGGCGCGCAACGCATCAAGCAGTTCGGCGATCGGCCAGCGCTTGTTGATCGGCACGAGCTTGTCGCGCACCTCGTCCGTGGTGGCGTGGAAGCTGACCGCCAGCATGCAGCCGATTTCCTCGGCGGTGCGGGCGATCTCGGGGACGACGCCGGAAGTCGACAGCGTGATGCGGCGGCGGGAGAGCGCGATGCCCTCGCCGTCCATCGCGATCTTCATCGCGTCGCGCACCGCTTCGAAGTTGTAGAGCGGCTCGCCCATCCCCATCAGCACGATGTTCGACAGAAGGCGCGGACCCGTCTCGCCCGTACCCTTGCCGGGTTCGGGCCATTCGCCCAGATCGTCGCGGGCCAGCATGACCTGTCCGATGATCTCGGCCGCGGTCAGGTTGCGCACCAGCTTCTGCGTTCCGGTATGGCAGAACGAGCAGGTCAGCGTGCATCCGACCTGGCTGGAGATGCAGAGCGTGCCACGATCCTCTTCAGGGATGTAGACGGTTTCGACCTCGTGCCCGCCGGCGATCCGGACGAGATATTTGCGCGTGCCGTCGGCGCTGACGTGCCGTGAAACGACTTCGGGCAGCGAGATCGAAAATTTCTCGGCCAGCATCGCGCGATAGTCTTTCGACAGGTTGGTCATCTGGGCGAAGTCGCGGACACCCCAGAAATAGACCCACTGCCAGACCTGGTTGACGCGCATCTTGACCTGCTTCTCGGGCGTACCCGCCGCGATCAGGGCGTCGCGCAGACCTTCGCGCGTCAGGCCGACAAGGTTGACCCGGCCATCGCCCGGCGCGTCCTTGCGCGGGATGGTCACTACGTCCTGTGTGATCGGTGCGGATGCGGTCATCGGCCTGGCTTTCATGGATCAGACGCGGGATATAGGCGATCACGCAGGAATTGCCAAAGAAAAACGGCAGAAAGTTCTGCCGTTCCCATGGTTCCAGAAAGGTTCTCCGCCTCGAGGCGCGCGTTACTGTGCGCAGCGCGCTTCGGCGTCTTCGATCATCGCGGTCGCGCCGAGAAGCGAGAACGTGTCCTTGGTCTGGGTGCCGCGCGAAGAGCGCGCCGTGACCACTGCGTCCGAGCCACGCTTGAGCGCAGTCACGATCTTGGCGTCGTCGGCGGGCGTCGCCGGCCAGGCGTACTCGCCCTCGGTGAACAGTTCGAACGTCGTACCACCCACTTCCATCGTCGCCGTAGACCCGTCGGCGAACGGATAGCCCCCGGTGAAGCTGACCTCACCGGCAATGTTCTGCTGGGGTCGATAGGTCACGAAAAGAAGAACATCGCCTCGACGGACCGACACTTCACGCCCGTCGCGCGTGTTGACCGTGCTTTTCGGCGCCGTGACGGCCCAGCATTCCTTGGGATCATTTCCCTCGAACACGGCCCAATCGGTATCCGCCGCAACGCGGTTGGTTTCTTCCTGGGCCAAAACCGGGCCGGTGCCCAGCATCAAGGCTGCCAGTGCTGTGTAAACCCCTGCTACTTTCGTCATCTTCCTGCCTTTTACCTCTGACCCGGCGCCCTGTCTTCGCACGCTGCCGGGGCGGATGATGCCCCTGTCCCTCCGCAGATGAATAACGTATCTGAGCGGATGGATGAAACCCCCCTCTGGCGGAAAATCGCCGTGAACGCAAAAGAGGTCGAACCCATGACACGTCCCGTCCCCATGGCTGAAGTCCATAGAGGCGATTTTCTGGAGTCCGTACACCTTGGCCATGCCGTTGTCGCACGCGCTGACGGAAGCCTCGAACGGGTCTGGGGAGACCCGGATCTGGTGGTTCTGCCAAGGTCTTCGATCAAGATGATCCAGGCACTACCGCTGATGGAGAGCGGCGCCGGGGCGAACTTGCGGGGCGAGCAACTGGCGCTGGCCTGTGCCTCGCATGCCGGCGAAAAACGCCATGTGGAGACCGTTGCCGCGTGGCTGGAGGCATTGGGGCTGGACGAACATGCGCTGTGCTGCGGACCTCAGCCGTCGCGTGACCCGGCCTTGTTCGAAGAAATGATTCGCCGGGGAGAAGCGCCGACACGGATGCACAACAACTGCTCGGGCAAACACACGGGCTTCCTGACCCTGGCGCGGCACCTGGGCGCGGGGCTCGACTATGTCGATCCGGAGCACCCGGTGCAGAAAGCCGTAAAGGAGGCCTTCGAGGACGTGACCGGGCAGCCAAGTCCAGGTTTCGCCATCGACGGCTGTTCGGCCCCGAACTATGCGACCACGCTGGCCGGGCTCGCGCGCGCCATGGCGCGGTTCGCCGATTCGGGCAAGGGCAGTGGCGCGCGGGACAGGGCGGCGGCGACTCTGCGCGACGCGATGATGAAACACCCGGAATGGATGTCCGGCAAGGGCAAGGCCTGCGCCGAGATCATCACCGCCGCCGACGGGCGCGCGGTGGTCAAGACCGGTGCGGAGGGCGTCTATATCGCCATCCTGCCAGAGCTTGGGCTCGGGATCGCGCTGAAGATCGCCGACGGCGCGGGACGCGCCTCGGAGCTGGCCATCGTCGGACTCCTCGTGCGCCTCGGGGTTCTGGACGCGGACCATCCCGTCGTCTCTCGCTACATGCAGCGCCCCGTGCTCAACTGGGCCGGGCTGACCACCGGGTTCGAACGAGCGGCTCCCGGCATGCTGAGCTGACGGTCAGCCGGCGACGAACTCGTCGCGGCTGTAACCCTGCAGGAACAGGAGCGCCGTCAGATCGGCATGGTCGATGCGCACAGGCGCGGCGGCCGCGACAACAGGCTTTGCGTGCAGAGCGACGCCGATACCTGCCAGTTCGATCATGCCGAGGTCGTTGGCGCCGTCACCGACCGCGATCGCGTCGGCCGGGTCTGGCGAAAGCTCCTGCAACGCCTGCACTTTCGCTTCCCGTCCGAGAATCGGCCGCGCGACCTCGCCGGTCAGGACGCCGTTTTCTTCGATGAGCGTGTTCGCGCGGGTCTCATGGAAGCCAAGCCGCTGGGCGATCCTGCCGGTGAACTGAACGAAACCGCCCGAGACGAGCGCCGTCCGTGCGCCGTTGGCATTCATGGTGCGCACCAGAGCTTCTCCGCCCGGTGCGAGGGTGATCCGGCTTTCGATCACCTTGTCGATGATTGACGACGAGAGACCCCGGAGAAGCCCGACCCGTTCGGTCAGCGCCGCCTCGAAATCCAGCTCGCCGTTCATCGCGCGGGCCGTGATGTCGGCGACTCGGGCGCCCACTCCAGCCTCGTCGGCCAGTTCGTCAATGCATTCCTGTTCTATCATCGTGGAATCCATGTCGGCGATCAGAAGCGACTTGCGGCGGTTATCGGCCGCAAGGCAGTTCACATCGACACGCATGCCGGCGAGATCGGCCTGAACCTGCGTCAGATTTCCGGGCCGGGCGGCAACCGGAAATTCGGCCGCCTCGTCGGGAGACAACCAGACTGCATCGCCAACGGCGCCCCAGGCGCCCTGAAGGCTGGCGACAAGCGCGGGATCGAGTGCCGAGGGCGGCGCGATGAGTGAAATGACGTACATGGGACCCGAAAGTTCGAAAGCGACGGTTTCAAGCGCCTTACCGTCATTTCTGCACTTGCGAAAGCCCTTCGCCGAGAGTATTGGCGGCGGTGGGACACCCCTCCCCAACGAGGGGCGCTTATCTGGAAGGATAGCATCGATGGTTACGAACACCCCGGCATCGCGGCCGGTCAATCCCCGGTTCTCTTCTGGCCCCTGTGCCAAACCCCCCGTTTTCACGCTTGAGTCTCTTTCCGACGCGCCTTTGGGCCGGTCGCATCGCGCCGCTGTCGGCAAGGCCAAGCTGAGCGCCGCGATCGAGCGGACGCGGGATATCCTCGGCATTCCCGCCGATTACCTGATCGGCATCGTGCCGGCGTCGGACACCGGCGCGGTCGAGATGGCGATGTGGAATCTTCTGGGCGCGCGGCCCGTCGAGATGCTGGCTTGGGAAAGCTTCGGCGCGGGCTGGGTGACGGATGTCGTCAAGCAGCTGAAGCTGGATGCCAAGGTCACCACCGCCGAGTACGGCGAGATCGTCGATCTTGCCGCAGTGGACTGGGACCGCGACGTGGTTTTCACCTGGAACGGCACGACCTCTGGCGTGCGCGTACCTGACACGTTCGAGATCCCCGCTGACCGCGAGGGCCTCACGATCTGCGACGCGACCAGCGCCGCCTTCGCGCAGCGCCTGCCATGGGACCGTCTGGATGCCGTCACCTACTCCTGGCAGAAGGTGCTGGGCGGCGAGGCGGCGCATGGGATGCTGATCCTCAGCCCCCGTGCCGTGGAACGCCTTGAAAGCTATACCCCTGCCTGGCCACTTCCGAAGATCTTCCGCATGACGAAGGGCGGCAAGATCATCGAGGGCATTTTCAAGGGCGAGACGATCAACACGCCGTCGATGCTGTGTGTCGAGGATTACCTCGTTGCACTGGACTGGGCGGAAAGCGTGGGCGGGCTCGACGGGCTGATCGCCCGGGCGGATGCCAATGCGAAGGTGCTTTGGGATTTCTGCGCCGCGCGCGACTGGATCGCGAACCTGGCGACGGAGGATGCAATCCGGTCGAACACGAGCGTCTGCCTCAAGTTCACCGATCCCCGGATCGTGGACGGCGCGGCCTTTGCCAAGGCTGTCGCCAAGCGGCTGGAGGCCGAAGGCGTGGCGCTGGACATCGGCGCGTATCGCGATGCCCCCGCCGGCCTGCGCATCTGGTGTGGCGCCACGGTCGAGACCTCGGACCTGGAGGCGCTTTGCCCCTGGATCGACTGGGCTTTCGAAGCCGAGATCGCCGCGCAGTCGCAAGCCGCCTGACACCGATCCTGCAAGACATTCCGGGGCCGCGCTTGGCCCCGCCTTTCCCCCATTTGAGAAGGATTGCCTGAGATGGCTCCCAAGGTACTTGTATCCGACAAACTCTCCGAAACCGCCGTTCAGATCTTCCGCGATCGCGGCATCGACGTGACGTTCGACCCCTCCATCGGCAAAGACAAGGACAAGCTGCTGGAAGTGATCGGCGAGTACGACGGCCTTGCCATTCGCTCGGCCACCAAGGTCAGCGACAAGGTGCTGGCCGCCGCGACGAACCTGAAGGTGATCGGCCGGGCCGGGATCGGAGTCGACAACGTCGATATCCCCGCTGCCTCGAAGAAGGGCGTGATCGTTATGAACACGCCGTTCGGCAACTCGATCACCACCGCCGAGCACGCCATTGCCATGATGTTCGCCGTGGCCCGGCAAATCCCCGAGGCCAGCACCTCCACTCACGCCGGCAAGTGGGAAAAGTCGCGTTTCATGGGCGTGGAATTGACCAGCAAGACACTGGGCGTGGTCGGAGCGGGCAACATCGGCTCGATCGTCATCGACCGGGCGCACGGCCTGCATATGAAGGTGATCGCCTATGATCCGTTCCTGTCCGAAGAGCGCGCCGACAAGCTGGGCGTAGAGAAGGTAGAACTGGACGAGCTTTTCGGCCGTTCCGATTTCATCACATTCCATGTGCCGCTGACCGACAAGACGCGGAACATCCTCTCGGCCGAGGCCATCGCCAAGCTGAAGCCGGGCGTCCGGATCATCAACTGCGCGCGCGGCGGCCTCGTGGACGAGGAGGCCCTTGCCCATGCACTGAAGGAAGGCAAGGTCGCCGGAGCCGCGTTTGACGTGTTTGCCGTGGAGCCCGCAACGGACAGCCCGCTGTTCAACCTGCCGAACGTCGTGGTCACGCCGCACCTTGGCGCATCCACGACCGAAGCCCAGGAAAACGTGGCGCTGCAGGTGGCCGAGCAGATGGCGGACTACCTGCTGACGGGGGCCGTGCAAAACGCGCTGAACATGCCGTCGGTCACCGCCGAAGAAGCCAAGGTCATGGGACCGTGGGTGAAGCTGGCGGGGCATCTGGGGTCGTTCGTCGGGCAGCTCACCGACGAGCCGATCCGGGCGATCAACATCCTCTACAACGGCGAAGTATCCAAGATGAATACCGCCGCCCTGAATGCCGCTGCGGTCGCGGGGATCATGAAGGCGACGAACCCGGACGTGAACATGGTCTCGGCCCCGGTCATCGCGAAAGACCGTGGAGTGAAGATCTCGACCACGACGCAGGAAAAGAGCGGCGTGTTCGACGCCTACATCAAGCTGACCGTCGTGACGGACCAGCGCGAGCGCTCCATCGCCGGGACGGTCTTCAGCGACGGCAAGCCGCGGTTCATCCAGATCAAGGGCATCACGATCGATGCCGAAATCGGCGAGCACATGCTTTACACCACGAACGAGGACGTGCCCGGCATTATCGGCGCGCTTGGTCAGACGATGGGGTCGAACGGTGTGAACATCGCGAACTTCACGCTGGGGCGCAGCGCCAAGAACGGTGATGCCATCGCGCTCCTGTATGTCGACGAACCGGTGCCGGCCGTTGCGATCGAAGCGTTGAAGGCGACGGGCCTGTTCCAGCAGGTGCGCCCGCTGAGTTTCGACATGGCCTGATCATCCCCGGGAGACGATTTCCCGACTGCGCGCTTCCCCAGCCGGGTGGCGCGCAGTACCGTTTCGGGAGCAAATTTCCAATTTTCACCGCTTCACTCTGGCGACGGAATCAGAACGGCATTATTGCAGGCCCATGATATATGCCATTGGGGATATCCACGGTCAGCTTGCCGGACTTCAGCATGCGCATGACCTGATCGCGGCCGACAAGGCCGCGCATGGCGTGCCCCATGCGGCGGTGGTCCATCTGGGCGATCTCGTGGACCGGGGGCCGGACAGCCGCGGCGTGCTAGACTTTCTGATCCGGGGCCGCGATATCGGTGAGGACTGGGTGGTTCTGCGCGGAAATCACGACCAGTTGTTCCTCGACTTCCTTGAAGGATCGGACGGTGACGACCCGCATCTGAAACCGGGCGTCACATGGCAAAGCAACGTGATGGGCGGTGAGGCGACGTTGTCCTCGTACGGTGTTGCCAAACGGATGATCGAGCGCCGCTCGGCCTACGAGGCTCGGGCGCGGGCTGCAGTTCCCGAGGCCCACCGCAACTTCCTCGGGAGCCTGCCGTTCTGGTTCAGGGCCGACGGCCTTCTTTTCGTCCATGCGGGGGTCCGGCCCGGCTTTCCGATCGAGGCGCAGGACGAGGACGACCTGATGTGGATCCGGAACGATTTTCTCTGGCATATGGGGCCGCACGAGACGCTGATCGTTCACGGGCATACCCCGGTCGAGGAGCCAACCCACTATGGCAACCGCATCAACATCGATTGCGGCGCCGGCTGGGGTAACGAGTTGGTGCCCGTCGTCCTGGACAACGGTGCCTGTTTCGCGCTGACGACCGATGGGCGGGTTCCCGTCAAGGCTCCCGACCAGTACTACCAATAAGCTTCCCCTCGCGGCGTCCGGTTGTTCTGGCAGCTCGGGGCGACTGGCGGCACACCCCACGAGGGTTCGCGGGGCGGTATCCAGCGGCGGCGAGATCAGAGCCGTCATTCTTCAATTCTTGCGGGAATGTCGCGAAAGCGAACCGGTGTGACGCAATCGGAGTGGTTTCATTCGAGGCGTCACAGCTATGCGCGCGGAGATACTTCCAGCCCTGGCACGAAAGGGAATCCCCATGGCCACTCTGTCGATCTCGCGCCGCCTGCGCCGGACCCCGTTTTCGGACGGCGTCGAAGCCGCGGGCGTCAAGGGCTATACCGTTTACAATCACATGCTTCTGCCGACCGTCTTCCGGAGCGTCGAGGAGGACTATCATCACCTCAAGAACGCCGTTCAGGTGTGGGATGTCGCCTGCGAGCGGCAGGTAGAACTGCGCGGGCCGGATGCTGGGCGGCTGATGCAGATGCTGACGCCGCGCGACCTGAGGGGGATGCTGCCCGGTCAGTGCTACTACGTGCCCATCGTGGACGAGACCGGAGGCATGCTGAACGATCCGGTCGCGGTCAAGCTGGCGGATGACCGCTGGTGGATATCGATTGCGGACTCCGATCTTCTGTACTGGATCAAGGGCATAGCGAACGGCTGGCGGCTGGACGTGCTGATCGACGAGCCGGACGTGTCGCCGCTGGCGATCCAGGGGCCGAAGTCGGACGACCTGATGGCACGGGTCTTTGGCGACGGGGTGCGCGATATCCGGTTCTTCCGCTACGGGATCTTCGATTTCCAGGGTCGCGATCTGGTCATTGCCCGTTCGGGCTATTCCAAGCAGGGCGGTTTCGAGATCTACGTCGAGGGCGGCGATATCGGGATGCCGCTCTGGAACGCCCTGTTCGAGGCCGGGCGCGATCTGGATGTCCAAGCGGGATGTCCCAACCTGATCGAGCGGATCGAGGGCGGGCTCTTGAGCTATGGCAACGACATGACCGACGACAACACGCCGCACGAATGCGGGCTGGGCCGGTTCTGCAACACGCAGACAGCGATCGGCTGCATCGGCCGCGACGCGCTGCTGCGGGTGGCGAAGGAAGGCCCGGTTCAACAGATTCGGGCCATCGCAATCGAGGGAGATCGGGTGCCGCCCTGCGACCGGTGGTGGCCGGTGACGTCGCGGGGCAAGACGGTGGGGCGCGTCAGTTCCGCTGCATGGTCGCCGGACTTCGGGACGAACGTGGCGATCGGCATGGTGCGGATGACCCATTGGGACGAGGGCACCGAGGTGGATATCGAGTTGCCTGACGGGACGCGACGGGCCATCGTGCACGAGAAATTCTGGACCTGAGACCGTAACGGAGTGCTTGCCTGATGACGACCCGCGATTTCAACCGCTTCGAGACACTTGCCGTCGCCGAGGAGGAAGATGGGGTCTTGATCGTCACCCTGAACCGTCCCGAGAAACGCAACGCGCTGAACGCGGCCGGTGTCGAGGAACTGGTGGACCTGTTCTCGAACGCGCATCGCAACGGGGCGCGGGCCATCGTTCTGGCGGGGGCCGGCAACCATTTCTGCGCAGGGCTCGATCTTGTCGAGCATCACGAGGCCGACCGCTCGCCGGCCGAGTTCTGGCAATTGTGCCTGCGCTGGCACGAGGCCTTCAACAAGATGGAATATGGCGGCGTGCCGGTGATTGCGGCCCTGCATGGCGCGGTTGTGGGCGGAGGGCTGGAACTGGCCAGCGCGGCGCACATCCGCGTGGCCGACCAGACGACCTATTTCGCCCTGCCCGAGGGTCAGCGCGGGATTTTCACCGGCGGGGGTGCGACGATCCGGGTCGCCGACCTGGTGGGAAAGGCGCGGATGATCGACATGATGCTGACGGGGCGGGTCTACCAGGGGCAGCAAGCCATCGACATCGGGCTGGCGCAGTACCTTGTCGAAGGCTCCAGCATGGACAAGGCCAAGGAACTGGCGCGGCACGCGGCGGCGAACCTGCCGCTGACGAACTTCGCCATCTGCTCGGCGATCAGCCATATGCAGAACATGTCGGGTCTGGACGCGGCCTATGCCGAGGCCGTGGTGGCCGGCGTGGTCAACACGCAGCCCGCCGCGCGGGAACGCCTGGAGGCCTTCGCCAACAAGACCGCCGCACGGATCCGTCCCAACAAAGAGTAGCTTTCCGGGTACGCATTTCGGCAATGCGCCGCCCGGCTGCCACAGCTGATGGACAGATGCCTTTCCGCATGATTGCGTTCGCGACATGCAGCGCAGCCATACGCCATATGTCCTGACCGGGTTTCTGATCCTTCTGACGGCCAGCTGGCTTTTGTGGATCGGGCGGGTTCCGATCTGCACCTGCGGCACCATAAAGCTGTGGCACGGCGAGACCATGTCGAGCGAGAACAGTCAGCACATCGCCGACTGGTACACGCCCAGCCACATCATCCACGGTCTTCTGTTCTATGCCGGTCTCTGGCTGGTCGCCCGGCGTGTACCCGTGGGCTGGCGGCTTGCCATTGCGACGACCATCGAGTGTGTCTGGGAGATCATCGAGAACTCGGAAGCGATCATCGAGCGCTATCGGTCAGTGACGATCAGCCTGGATTACTTTGGCGACAGCGTTCTGAACTCGGTAATGGATGTGCTGGCCATGTTGCTTGGGTTCTGGCTGGCGCGGGTGCTGCCGGTTTGGGCCAGCATCGCTCTGGCCCTGGCCTTCGAGATCGGCACGGGCATCGTGATCCGGGACGGGCTGGCGCTGAACGTGCTGATGCTGCTCTGGCCGCTGGAAAGCGTGATGGAGTGGCAGTCGGGCGTCTAGGCCAGACGCCGGAAGCCGTCTGGTCGATGGCTAGACGCCGATCATCCGCGCCCAGTCATCGACACTGTCCCCGCTCGACATCCTGTCGTTCACCAATCCGTCGACCATGAAGCTCGGCGAGACATGGATCCCGTTCTGCCGTGCGTAGCGGGTGTGCTGCTTGACGATCCGATCAAGGCCCGCGATCCGAAACCTGTCGGCCAGATCGATGCCGCTTGCCGCTTCCATCCTCGCGATCAGCTGGTTGGGAGAGGTATCGAGGTTCGGACCCGAGCAATGATCCTCGAACTCGAACTCCTCGCGTGCGGCGAACACGGCTGCCAGCACTTTCCTTGCGGCTTCCTTCCCTTCCGGCGCGGTCGAAGCAGCGATGACAGAGCGGGTCACGATACCTGAAAAAAGGTGCCACGGCTGCGAATGAAGCCAGATGCGGACGGTGATCCTGTCTCGGCCAGCGCGATCCAGAAGATTGTCCAGTTTTCCGAATGCGATCTTGGAGAACGGGCAAGTGGGTTCCAGAAAGACTTCGAACAGACTTGGTCCGTGCCCCCAGATCAAAGGATCAGCATGCCACTCACTTTTTGTGTCCACAGTCATTTCACGTCCTATCCAAGGTCGCCGAGCCACACTGAGCGCAGCAGACCCGCGTTTTTTGGCCGTCAGAGAATCTCTCTCAAATCAAAGCAATGAACGCCCGGTTTGACCACCTGCTTTTTCGGCGAAACCGGTCTTCCTTAACCCGGGGCACGCCGTTCCGTGCGCCATCGCCCGACTGCTCGCGGGTGCCTGTTCCGGCTCCCGGGCGCCTTGCATTCTATTTCTTCCGGTTCTGCAGCCAGCGGAACAGGATGAACAGGACGACAAGGACGACGATCCAGAAAATGAGGTCGCTCATGGGGTCTCCGCGTTTGCCTGCCGGCGTACCTAGCCATGGTCCGGCGGCTTGACGAGAATAAAGCGATAACGCCGGGACGGATGTCCCGGCGCGTTGCGCTTTTGCCGGACGCCTCTAGGCGGGCTGACTTGCGCCGAAGCCGTGGCGCAGGACCGAGAAGAGAAAGATCAGGATCGACAGGATCGTCAAAACCGATCCGATCTTGGCCAGCGCCTCACCCTGCCCTGTCACGGCCATCACGATGCCCGGCACCATGGCAACGAGGCCGGCCAGTGCAATCGCGTAATGCACCTTCGGAAGCGTGCCCCGCGCCGCCTGCGGGGTCATCGCGTAGTAGATGCCGAAGAGCGCCATCGTCGTCCACCCGACGAGGTTGAGATGGGCGTGGGCCGCCGACAGGCTGTGGTCGCCGCTTGCGGACATCTGGATGCCCCATCCCATGCCGAGGGTGACGGCAAGGGTGGCGGTTGCGAAGAAGGCGAATGCGATACCTTTCATGGGATGGTCCTCCTTGGTTTCCGGTGTCAAAGCGGCGGGCCGGTGAAGCGCAGGTTGTGGCGCGCGGCGATCTCGACGATCTGGGCCATATCTGCGGGGATCGCGTAACCGCCTTCAGCCATTTCTGTGAAAAAGGCGTCGAACCCGCCCGGCGTGAGAATGACGAGGTGGCGGCAGGGATGATCGGAAATCACGCGAAACGTATGCTCGGCTCCGCGCGGGATAAAGGCGGTTTCGCCGGGCCCGCGGGTGAAGCTTTCGCCCTCCATCCAAAGCTCGACTTCGCCCGAGAGGATGATGAAGGTTTCATCCTCCGCGTCGTGGACATGGCGGGGTGGGCCGCTACGGGGTGGCGAGACGCTATCGAAGATCGACATCGCGCCCCCGGTTTCGGACGCATCGAGGATCGTGCGATAGGTGGTACCGTTCCAGTGCAGCGTTTCGCGGCTGAGAGTATCCTTCATCGGGCAAACCTTTCCTGTTTGGCCAGAGCCGTTCTTTCCTTTAGTTTCAGTTTGTTGTGACCTTCCGGACGCGTTTGGAACCTGCCATGGATAATTGAATTTGTTAAATCGATTGATTGTATTATTCATATTGACAGAATGAATTTACAAAGCTTCGACCTGAACCTGCTCCGCGTGCTGGACGCGCTTCTCGAAGAAGGCTCGACGGTGCGCGCCGGGCAGCGGATCGGCTTGTCGCAGCCAGCCGTTTCGTCGGCGCTTGGCCGGCTGCGCGGGGCGCTTGGCGATCCCCTGTTCATCCGAAGCGGCAGCGGGCTGGAGCCTACCGACTTCGCGCGCAGGATCGCGCCCGATGTTCGCGCGCTTCTGGAGAAGATCGAACAGACCCTGACCGTACCGAACTTCGATCCCGCCCTGTCGAGGGACGTGTTCCGGCTTTCGGGCACCGACTTCTTTGCGGAACTGATGATGCCGCGCCTTGCCGACCGGCTGTCGCATGAGGCGCCGGGCGTGAAGACCATTCTCGTGGACCTGGTAACGGAGGCCTATATCGAGTCGATCGAGACCCACGGGGTCGATATCGCCCTGATGCCAAAGATCGGCGACATTCCCGAGCGCTTCCACTGGCGGCCCTTCGCCTGGGCCAGTTTTGTCTTTGTTGCCCGCAAGGGGCATCCCCGGTTGGCGCGCGCGGGGGTAAGGCCCGGCGAGGAAGTCCCTTTGGACCTGTTTTGCGATCTCGGTCACATCGTCATGTCACCCGAGGGACGACTGGAGACGCTGAGCGACGAAACGCTAAGGGCGATGGGACGCGACCGGCGCGTGGTGATGTCGATGCCCTATTTCTCGTCCATCTATCACGCGGTGTCGGAGAGCGACCTCGTCGCGCTTCTGCCGACGAAGCTGGCGGAAAAGGTCGCGGACCGGGTTGGTCTCGACGTCTATCGTCCGCCGATCAAGGTGACGCTTGTCCTATTGATCATGGTCTGGAAAGCGACCTCGTCTTCAAATCCCGCACATCGTTGGTTCCGCGAGACAGTGTTCGAGGAACTGGCATGGCTGAACGAAGGCGAGCCGGCGCTGCCAAGGGGATACGAAGGCTAGGTCCAGTCCAGAACGATCTTGCCGGACAGGCCGGACTTCATGATCTCGAAGCCCTTGCGGTAGTCGTCGACGTGCATCCGGTGGGTGATGACGCGACGGATATCGAGCCCGTCTTCCAGCATGGCGATCATCTTGTACCAGGTCTCGAAGATCTCGCGGCCATAGACGCCCTTGATCGTGATCGCCTTGAAGACGATGCGGGACCAGTCGACAGGCGATTTGCCTGGCGGGATGCCAAGGAGCGCGATGCGGCCGCCCATGACGAGGGCTTCGACCATCTGGTCAAGAGCGCGCTGGTTGCCCGACATCTCGAGGCCCACGTCGAAGCCCTCCTTCATCTTCAGCCGCGCCATGACGTCCTTGAGATCCTCGGTCGCCACGTTGACCGGGACGACCTCGGTCACCTTCTCGGCAAGATCGAGGCGCGCCTGGTTCACGTCGGTGATGACCACGTGGCGCGCACCCACATGCTGGGCGACGGCGGCGGCCATGATGCCGATGGGGCCCGCCCCGGTGATCAGTACATCCTCGCCCACGAGGTCGAAGCTGAGTGCCGTGTGGACCGCGTTGCCAAGTGGATCGAGGATCGCGCCGATCTCGTCGTCGATGGCGTCGGGCAAGGGGACGGCATTGAAGGCGGGCAGGCGCAGGTATTCGGCGAAGGCGCCCTGCTCGTTCACGCCGATGCCGCGCGTTTCCGGATCGAGGTGGAACTTGCCGGAGCGGGACTGGCGCGAGTGCTTGCCGATCAGGTGTCCTTCGCCCGAGACTCGCTGGCCGAGGTGCAGATCGTCGACGTTCTTGCCCAGTTCGACGATCTCGCCCGCGAATTCATGGCCGGTAATCAGGGGGACGGGCACAGTGCGCGCCGCCCAGTCGTCCCAGTCCCAGATATGGATATCGGTGCCGCAGATGCCGGTCTTGTTGATCTTGATGAGCACGTCGTCCGGGCCGATCTCCGGCACCGGCGCGCGGATCATGTCGAGGCCCGGCGCGGGCGCGGTCTTGGCGAGAGCTTTCATTTCGTTGGTCATCGCGTGATGTCCCTGATGGAGGGGGGCTCCGCCCCCCGCTGCGCTCCCCCAGGAGTATTTGGGAAAAGAAGAAGCTGGTTTTCGGTCAAATTGCACCTGTTTCGCGGCCGGCCTCGGCGAAGGCGGAAGCAGCATGGTCGAGGTCGTCTTTCGTCAGGGCCGCGTTCATCTGGGTCCGGATTCGAGCCTGCCCCCTGGGGACCACGGGGAAGAAGAACCCCGCCACGTAGACTCCGAGTTTGTCGAGGGCTGCGGCCATGTCCTGCGCAAGGCGCGCGTCGCCCAGCATGACGGGCACGATCGGGTGTTCGCCGGGCAGAAGATCGAAACCCGCCGCTTCCAGCTTGCCCCGCCAGTAGGCGGTGTTTCCGAAAAGCCGGGCGCGGAGGCTGTCGCCTTCCTCGACCAGCCGGATCGCCTCGATCCCGGCGGCGGTCACCATGGGCGGCAGGGCGTTCGAGAAGAGATAGGGCCGCGCGCGCTGGCGCAGGAGATCGACGATGCGCCGGCTGGCGGCGACATAGCCTCCGATGGCACCGCCCATCGCCTTGCCGAGGGTGCCGGTCAGGATATCGACCTTCACTCCCGCGTGGGCCGGGGTGCCGGCACCCTTTGGCCCCATGAAGCCGGTGGCATGGCAGTCGTCGACCATGATCAGCGCGTCATAGCGGTCGGCCAGCGACCGGATGTCCCTCAGCTTCGCGAGATACCCGTCCATCGAGAAGACACCATCAGTTGCGATCATGACGAAGCGGGCGCCGTCTGCGCGGGCTTGCTTCAGTTGCGCCTCGAGATCGTCCATGTCGCTGTTCGCATAGCGATAGCGCTTTGCCTTGCAGAGTCGGATACCGTCGATGATCGACGCGTGATTGAGCGCGTCCGAGACGATGGCGTCTTCGGGTCCAAGAATCGGCTCGAACACGCCGCCATTGGCGTCGAAGCAGGCGGCGAAGAGGATCGAGTCGTCCATGCCGAGGAAGCGCGCCAATTCGGTTTCCAACTGACGGTGGAGGTCCTGCGTTCCGCAGATGAACCGCACCGAGGCCATGCCGAAGCCGTGGTCATCCATCGCCGCCTTTGCCGCCGCGATCAGGCGAGGATGATCGGCGAGACCGAGGTAGTTGTTGGCGCATAAGTTCAGCATCTCGCGATCCCCGACACGGATGTGCGCGCCCTGCGGAGAGGTGATCTGTCGCTCGCGCTTCATCAGGCCCTGCGCCTCGATGTCGGCGAGCGTCGCGTCGAGATGAGATTCGAAATCGGCCATGGTGTACTCCGCTCCGAGCAGGTCCAGCATCGCCCGAACAGTGCCCGACGTGCAAGCGGTCCGACCGGCCATCCTGCCAACCGGACTTGCAGGCGAAACCCGCGTCAAAGCGCGCCGGCTCGGGCTTTGCAACTGGAAGGTCGGCCAGATTTGTGGCTTTGTCCACGATTAGCAGATTTTGGAAGGAATAGGCATGAAAGACATCGTCATACTTTCGGGCGCACGCACAGCGATCGGAACCTTTGGGGGATCGCTGGCGGACACCGCGCCGATCACGCTTGCTGCGACCGTCGCACGGGCGGCGCTGGAGCGCGCAGGCCTGGACGGCGGCCAGATCGGTCATGTTGCCTATGGGCATGTCATCAACACCGAGCCGCGCGACATGTACCTGAGCCGGGTGGCCGCCATGGAAGCCGGTATCCCGGATACGACGCCGGCGATGAACGTCAACCGGCTCTGCGGATCGGGCGCGCAGGCGATCGTCAGCGTGATCCAGTCGCTGGCGATGGGCGACGCAGAGTTCGGTCTGGCCGGCGGCGCGGAAAGCATGAGCCGGTCTCCCTATATCCTTCCGGCCGCCCGCTGGGGGCAGAAGATGGGCGACACATCAGGCGCGGACATGATGCTGGGCGCACTGAACTGCCCCTTCGGCACCGGGCACATGGGTGTGACCGCCGAGAATGTCGCCGCGGAGCACGACATCAGCCGCGAAGCGCAGGACGCCTTTGCCATGGAGAGCCAGGAACGGGCGGCGAAGGCGATCGCCGAGGGCCGGTTCAAGGACCAGATCGTTCCGGTCGAGGTGCGCGTGAAGCGCGACATGGTTCCCTTCGACACGGACGAACATCCGAAGGCAACCTCGCTGGACAAGCTGGCCGGTCTGCGCGCGGTGTTCCAAAAGGACGGAACCGTGACCGCAGGCAATGCCAGCGGGATCAACGACGGTGCCGCCGCGCTGGCTCTGGCGACGGCGGAAGCCGCCGAAGCGGCAGGTCTGACGCCCCGCGCGCGCGTCTTGGGTTATGCCCATGCCGGTGTCCGGCCCGAGGTCATGGGGATCGGCCCAGTTCCCGCAGTCGAGAACCTGTTGGCCCGGACCGGACTGTCGGTTGGCGATTTCGACGTGATCGAGTCGAACGAGGCTTTTGCAGCCCAGGCACTCGCGGTGAACAAGGGGCTTGGCCTCGATCCGGCCAAAGTCAATCCGAACGGCGGCGCCATCGCGCTGGGACATCCCGTGGGCGCCACGGGCGCGATCCTCGCGGTCAAGGCGATTTACGAACTGGAGAGGACCGGCGGCTCGAAGGCGCTGATCACCATGTGCATCGGCGGCGGACAGGGCATCGCGCTGGCCATCGAGCGGGTGTAACGCCGAGGCTCCGGTCGGTGCTTCGAACATGACCGCAACGCCGGGCATCCGCGAAGATCGCGGGTGCCCGAAAACAGGGGAGGCTTCATGAAAGACGTGCGTATCATCGTGACGGGCGGCACCATCGACAAGGTGCACGACCCGATGACCGAAGGGCTGGCCTTTGCCAAGGATCAGTCTACGCATATCCCCGAGATCCTGTCGATCGGACGCTGCGATTTTCCGAAGGTCGAACGGATCATGCTGAAGGACAGTCTCGACTTCGACGATACGGACCGGGATGCGATCACCGCTGCCGTGCTGGCGGCGGAGGAAACCGCCATCGTGGTGACCCACGGAACCGGCACCATGGGCGAAAGCGCGCGCTGGCTGGCCCGGCGCGTCAGCGGCAAGACGGTGGTCTTGACCGGCGCGATGCGGCCGCACTCTCTGAGCTTTTCGGACGGTCCCTTCAACCTGGGCGGCGCGATCATTGCCGCGCAGACCCTGCCCGAAGGTATCTATGGCGTGATGAACGGCCGCGTCTTCGAGGCCGGACAGTTGAACAAGAACACCGAGCAGGGCCGCTTCGACGCCTGAGAGGCGTCCGTTTCTTAACGCACCATTTACCTCATACTGGCCATAAGGCGCTGGTTCATCCGGAGCGCCTCTAAATGGATTTTGCCGAACAGCTTGCCGCCGAGCGGCGCGCGCGACTGGCCGCCGAACGGTTGCTGGAGCAGAACAGGACCGAGCTTTACGAGGCCAACCAGAAACTTTCGATACATGCCCGCTCGCTGTCGAAGGAAATCGCGACGACGCAGGAGGGCCTTGTCACCGCCCGGCACGAAGCGGCCGAGTTTCGGGCACGGTTCGATACGGCGCAGCAGCGCCTTGCGCATGCCGAAAGCGCGATCATGATCGCCGAACGGCGTCTCTGGGACTCTCTGGAAACCATCCGGGACGGGTTTGCCGTCTTCGATCCCGGTGACGTTCTGATCGCCGCAAACCGCGCCTTCCTTGCCATTTTCGACGGGCTGGAGATGGTGCGGCCGGGCATCGCGATGACCGAGCTTCTGCTGCTTCTGGCCGAAGAGGGCATCGTTGACACCGGCGGTCTGAAAGCGGGCGACTGGCAGGCCAAGATGCTGAAGCGTTTGCAGGCGCCACGCATCGAATCCTCCGTGCTGAAGATCTGGAACGGGCAGTACGTCAAGCTGATCGACCGGCGCACCCGCGACGGCGACCTTGTCACCCTTGCGTTGAACATCACCGATCAGATCGCGCGCGAGCAGCAGTTGCAGGACGCGCGACAGAGGGCCGAGACCGCGAACCGGGCAAAGTCTGCCTTTCTGGCGAACATGAGCCACGAGATACGGACGCCGATGAACGGAATCATTGGCATGGCCGACATGCTGGCGGAGACGCCTCTGGAAGAAGAGCAGCGCGTCTTCATCGACACGATCCGGTCCTCGGGCGAAGCGCTTTTGGTGATCATCAACGATGTGCTGGACTACTCCAAGATCGAGGCCGAGAAGATCAGCTTCAAGACCAAGCCCTTCGATCTGGAGCGGTGCATCCACGAGGTGGTCACGCTTCTTGGTCCCGGTGCCTATGACAAGGGTCTGCAGCTGGCGGTGGACTATGACCTGTTCATGCCCACCACCTACATCGGCGATGCCGGGCGTGTGCGACAGGTTCTGACCAATCTCGTGGGCAATGCCATCAAGTTCACCGAGACGGGCCACGTGGTGATCCGAGTAGTAGGCCTGCCGGGCGAAAACAACGAGGTATACCGCGTCCATGTGACCGTGGAGGACACCGGCATCGGGATACCCAAGGACAAGCTGGAGGATATCTTCCGCGAGTTCCACCAGGTCGAGAACGACAGGGACCGGACACATGACGGCACCGGGCTTGGCCTTGCCATAACCAAGCGGCTGGTCGAATTGATGGGTGGCGAGATCTGGGTCGATTCCAGCGAAGGCGACGGGTCTGGCTTCGGGTTCACGGTTACAATGCAATCGGTCGAGCAGGTCGAAGGAGACGATATCGCAGCTCCGGCCTGGATGAACAGGGCGTTCGTCATGGAAAGCGAGGGCCTGAACCGCTCGATCATCGAGAAGCAACTGAACCTGATGGGACTGCGGCCGGTCCCGGTCTCGTCGATCGAGGAACTGGCGCTGCACCGGGCAGGCCCAGCCGACCTGATCTTCCTGGATCCATCGGTTCTGGGCGGCGATGAGCGGGTCGCGGCCAGAGTTGTGCGAGACAGGTTCACCCCCGCTGCCATGATCCTGCTGGCCACAGCTCCGACAGGTCAGGCGCGGGGCAGCTTGCCGTATGATGTGGTACTGCAACGGCCGGTTTTGCGCGCAGGGCTGAGCAACTGCCTTCGCTCGATCCCGGAACCGAAAGCCGACGTGGCATTCGTCGGCGGGAAAATTTCCGTACCGACGGATGCGTCTGAGTTTCACAACGCAATCGGGACGGGCATGTTCGCCCCAGTGGCGGAGGAGCATGTCGGCGCTGAAATCGTCGATACGCAGGCCGGACCTATACCAACATCGGAAGCGGACGACGGCTGGGGGTTGCCGGTGACATCTCCACTTCGGCGCCTGCGCGTGCTGGTCGCCGAGGACAACCGGACGAACCGGCTGGTCATCGAGAAGATGCTGAAGCACATGAATATCGATCTGGCCTTTGCCGAGAACGGAAAGGATGCGTTGGATCAGTACCAGTGGCGCCAGCCCGACATCCTTTTCACCGACATCTCGATGCCGAAGATGGACGGAAAGGAGGCGGCGCGCCGGATCAGGATGCTGGAAGCCTCAGAGGGACTGGTACGCTGTCCGATCATAGCGATCACCGCGCATGCGATGGAGGGCGATGCGGAGGAAATCCTTGACGCCGGGATCGACCACTACCTGTCAAAACCGGTCAAGAAAGCACAACTGATCGCGCATATCGCCGCCGTTGCGGATGATCATGTCCAAAACCCTGAACCGGCCCACGATATCGCGGCGACAGGTTAGCCTTTACGCGGCACGCTCGGCGGCCTCGGCATCGCGATGGAAGGTCAGGTGTGCCCCGTCTTCGCTGGCTTCGACGAAACGGTACCCGCCAAGATCAAAATCGCGCAGTCCCTCTTCGGTCGTGACCCGGTTTTCGACGATGAAGCGCGCCATGGCGCCGCGCGCCTTCTTTGCGAAGAAGCTGACGATCTTGGGTGTACCGTTCTTCACTTCGTAGAAGCCCGGCGTGACCACCCGCAACTTCAGCGCCTTCATATCGACCGCGCCGAAGTATTCCTGGCTGGCGCAATTCACGAGGATATCCGTGCCCGCCTCCTCGGCGGCCTCGTTCAGGGCGCGGGCGATGCTGTCGCCCCAGAAATCGTAGAGATTGTTGCCCCGGCGTGTCTTGAGACGGCTGCCCATTTCCAGCCGGTAGGGCTGGATCGCGTCCATCGGGCGCAGGACGCCGTAAAGGCCGGACAGGATGCGCATGTAGGTCTGGGCCCGTTCGCGGCCCTCGTCATCGAGAGATGCGGCGTCAAATCCCTGGAACGTGTCCCCGGCGAAGGCATAGAGCGCCGGGCGGGTCGCTTCGGGGGCGGGCGTCTCGCTGAAGTCACGAAAGCGGTCGCGGTTCAATTTCGCCAGGTCATCGGACAGGTCCATCAGAGACTTGAGCTTGCCAAGCGTCAGTTGACGCGCGTGAGCGGCAAGGCGGGCGGCCTCGTCCGTGAAGGCGGGATCAGTGGTGGCGAACGGCCGCTCGGACCAGTCCAGGCGTTTGGCAGGTGATACGACGAGAAGCATTTCGGTCCCCCTTTTCCTTGACCTCCCCAACTAGCATGTCGCGGCGGCGCGTCCAGCACCCGCAGACGCGACAATCAGCCCTCGGCCAGCACCTCGGCAAAGGCGTCGCCGAACCGGTCGGCAAGACGATCGCCAAGGATGCGGTCCAGTTGTTCGCGTGCATCCGGCCCAAGCGCCGCGACCTTGGCCAGCAGCGCGGCGGAGCAGCTCATCGGTTTTCCGGTGCCGTCTTCGCCGCGCTGAAGCCGGGCCTGCGCGGCCAGCAGGCGGTCGTAAACCGCGCCAGCGGCACGGCCCGCCAGCTTGCGGCGCGCCGGGTGCGCGGGTGCGGCCGCCTCGCCCGAGATGACCTCGAGAAAAGCCGCGCCGTAGCGTTCAAGCTTCTTGGCGCCGACACCACCGATCGCCGCCATCTCGTCCAGCGTATTCGGCCGCTTTTCGGCCATCTCGATCAGCGTGCGGTCGTTGAAGATGACATAGGCCGGAACGCGGGCGGCTTCGGCCAGCGCGCGGCGCTTGGCCTTCAGGGCAGAGAGAAGAGGAGCGTCTTCTTCCGAAACAAGCGCCCGGGCAGAGGGGCGGCGCGCGGCGGCGGCGACAAGAGTGTCACGGCGCAGAGTGATGGCCTGCTCGCCGCGCAGGACCGGTCGCGCCCGCTCGGTCATGCGCAGTGCGCCGTGACGCTCGGGGTCTGGTCGCACGAGGTCGAACCCCATCATCTGGCGAAAGATCGCGGCCCATTGGCGGCGATCGATGTCCTGCCCCACACCGAAGGTGGGCAGCGCATCATGGCCGCGCTGGCACACCTTGTCGGTGGCCGTGCCGACGAGAATATCCGTCAGGTGCCCGGCACCAAAGCTTTCGCCGGTCCGCAGGACCGCTGACAGGGCCTTCATGACCGCTTCGGTGCCGTCAAAGGTCTCGGGCGGGTTGTCGCAGAGATCGCACTTGCCGCAGGGCTCGATGGTTTCGCCGAAGTAGGCCAGCAGGGTCTGGCGGCGGCAAAACTGCGCCTCGGCAAGGCCGAGAAGCGCGTTCAGACGGCCGTGATCGGCCATGCGGCGTTCGGGTGGCGCGAGGCTTTCGTCGATCTGCATTCGGCGAAACCGGATATCGTCGGCGCCGTAGAGCGTCAGAGTCTCGGCCGGAGCGCCGTCACGCCCCGCGCGGCCCACTTCCTGGTAGTAGGCTTCGATGGATTTCGGCAGGTCCGCGTGGGCGACCCAGCGGATGTCGGGCTTGTCGATGCCCATGCCGAAGGCCACGGTCGCGCAGACGATCAGCCCGTCATCGGTCTGGAATCGGCGCTCGACCTCGCGGCGCTGATCGGCTTCCATGCCGCCGTGATAGGCCAGCGCCTCGTGACCCGCCTCGACCAGCGCGCGGGCGAGCGTTTCGGTCTTGGCGCGGGTGCCGGTGTAGACGATGCCGGATTGCCCCTTTCGCGCGGCGGCAAAGGCCAGGATCTGGTCGCGAGGCTTGTTCTTGGGTTCGAAGGCCAGATGGATGTTCGGGCGGTCGAAGCCCCCGAGAAAGATACGCGGCGCGCCGCCGCCGAACAGACGCTGGACGATCTCGTCCCGGGTCTCGGCATCCGCCGTGGCGGTGAAGGCCGCCAGCGGCACGTCAAGCGCGCGGCGGAGCGCCCCGATCCGCAGGTAGTCAGGCCGGAAATCATGGCCCCACTGGCTGACGCAATGGGCCTCGTCAACGGCGATCAGCGTCACGCCGGCCTGGTTCAGCAGCCGCTCTGTGCCACCGGACGCCAGACGCTCGGGCGCCATGTAGAGGAGCTTGAGTTCGCCCCGGTGCAGAGCGTCGAAAACGGCGTTTGTCTCGTCATCCGTATTTCCGGAGGTCAGGGCACCCGCCGCGACCCCCGCTTCGCGCAACGCACGCACCTGATCGCGCATCAGCGCGATCAGGGGGGAGATCACCACCGTTACACCGGGACGCAGCAGCGCCGGCAACTGGAAGCACAGCGACTTGCCTCCGCCGGTGGGCAGGATCGCCAATACGTCTTCGCCGCCGGACACCGCATCGACGATATCGGCCTGCATAGGGCGGAACGCGTTGAACCCGAAGATGTCGGACAGAAGGGATTGGGCGGTCGGCTGCGACCCGTCCATGAAGTGCCTCGATTATGTCGCCTGCTCTTGTTGGCTATACCTTCGCACGTGAACGGGGCGTGAACAAGCCGAAGGCGCTGTGTCAGACGGAACAGATCGCGCGGGAGAGGATCACATCAGGACGGCACGCGCGAGATCGGGGATCACGATGTCGCGCAGGATGATGATGATGATGAACAGGACCAGCGGCGCGAGATCGAGCGCGCCCGTGTTCGGCAGCATCCGGCGAATGGGCGTATAGATCGGCTCCAGCAGCCTGTTCAGCCCGTCCCAGATCTGGGCGACGATCGGCTGACGCAGGTTCAGAACGTTGAAGTTGATCAGCCAGCTCATGACGATATGGACCAGCATGATGAAGAAGGCCACGTCCAAGAGAAGCTGAAGAATTTTCAGAATGGTGATCATGCTCTGCCGATCCGTATTTTTTGCTGTGCATCGACCTAAGCCCGGGAGGCCCGCAGTGCAAGTCCAAGCTGCCGCAGCGTCGTGCTTGAAGCACGGGGCATTTTCATCGAAAGCACCGCACCCAGGAGGTGCCGCCATGTATCCCGCGATCCGAGCTGCGAAAGAGTATTGGTCGACGCGCAGGGCCGGCACGGTCGCGGTCGGCCATGACCATGTCACCTCGCTGATCGTCTGGCCCTGGGATCTGGACGTGTTCCTGGAGCTGAACAACGGCCGGGTTCTGACCCTGTTCGACATCGGACGTCTTGGGCTGTTCCGGCGCATGGGCATTCTGGACACGCTGAAGCGCAAGGGCTGGTACGGCACGGTCGCGGGCACGGCGATCCGGTACCGCAAGCGCATCACCGTGTTCCAGAAACTGGAGATGCGGACACGCGTGACGGGTTGGGACGAACGGTTCACCTATTTCGAACAGTCCTTCTGGCGCGGAGAGACCTGCATGGCCCATGCCGTGCTGCGGACGGCGATCACCGGCGGCAAGGGGATCATCCCGACGGCCGAGGCGGCCCAGGCGCTTGGGATGCCGGCGGAAAGCCCGCCCCTGCCGGAGTGGATTCTCCACTGGCGGGATGCAGAAATCCAGCGGACGTGGCCACCGGAACGGCGTTGACCATTGCCCTTGGCCACTGTGGCTGTCTTAGTGTGCACGGGCGACAGGGGATCAGCCGCGTGACACGAAAGAGACTTTGGGGCTGGTACTTTTTCGACTGGGCAAGCCAGCCTTATCACACGCTTCTCGTCACCTTCATCTTCGGCCCGTATTTCGTATCCGTTGCCCAGAACGCCTTTCGGGAACAGGGTCTGGCCGAAGAGGTCGCCAAGGCCGACGCGCAGGGGATGTGGTCGTTCGGGCTTCTCGCCACGGGCCTGATGATCGGTTTCGGAGCGCCCCTGCTGGGTGCGCTGGCCGATACCGCCGGCCGGCGCATGCCGTGGGTCGTGGGGTTCTCAGTCATGTGCGCCACCGGCGCCACCGGCCTTTGGTGGGTCATGCCGGACGGGTCGAACCTGGGGTGGGCGTTGATCTTCTTCGGGCTGGGTTTCATCGGCGCCGAATACGCGTTGATCTTCACCAACGCCCAGCTTCCGACGCTGGGACCGAGAAAGGAAATCGGGCGCATCTCGGGCTCGGGCTTCGCGTTCGGTTATCTCGGCGGGCTGGTTTCGCTGATCATCGCACTTGTTCTCCTGGTCGAACAGCCGAACGGGCTGACCGTCGCGGGTCTGGAACCCGTTTTCGGCCTCGATCCCGAGGCGCGCGAGGGCACGCGCTTCGTCGGACCCTTCGTCGCACTCTGGTTCGCCATCTTCATGGTCCCCTATTTCCTCTGGGTCCGGGAAGTCGCCCCGCCGCCGACGCACGGCACCATGGCCGACGCCATGGCGGGCCTTGGCCGGTCACTCAAATCCGTCGCGGAACGGCGCAGCCTTGCTGCCTATCTGGGCGGATCGATGTTGTACCGTGATGCGCTGAACGGGCTTTACGGTTTCGGAGGCACCTATGCCACACTGGTGCTGGGCTGGGAGATCGCGAAGGTGGGCGTTTTCGGCGTGATCAGCGTGATTGCCGCCGCCGCCTTCTCGTTCCTCGGCGGTCGCCTCGACAGGACATTCGGCCCCAAGCCGGTGATCGTGGGATGCATCATTGGGCTATCGACGGTCTGCGCGCTGATCCTGTCGATGACGCCTGTCTCGATCGCAGGTGTCCCTATCGCGCCGGGCTCGTCCCTTCCCGACGTCGTCTTTCTGGTCTGCGGCGTGTTCATCGGCGGTCTCGGCGGAATCCTGCAAGCCGCCAGCCGGTCGCTGATGGTGCGCCACGCGGATCCCGAGAGGCCGACGGAAAGCTTTGGTCTTTATGGCTTGTCCGGGCGCGCCACTGCTTTTCTGGCGCCGATGCTGATCGGCGCCGTCACGGTCGCGACCGACAGTGTCCGACTTGGAGTGGCGCCGCTGATCCTTTTGTTTCTTTTGGGGCTGGTTCTGCTATTCTGGGTGAAACCGGACGGAGATCGAGCAGAAGAATGAACCTGCGTCTGATAGCAGCCGCTTTGACTGCGGCAGTGCTGGCCTGTACGCCAGCGTTTAGCCAACCTCTGGCGAAAGAGCTTTTCGGATCGGAGCGCACGGCTTCGCCGCACAAGCCCGCGCCTCTTGGCGGTTACGCCAAGGGGTGTCTGGCCGGAGCCGAGCAATTACCCGAGACCGGGCCCACCTGGCAGGCCATGCGGCTGAGCCGGAACCGGAACTGGGGACACCCGGAAACGATCGAGTTCATCGAGCGGCTTTCAAGCTTTGCCGCAACGCAGCCGGGCTGGAACGGGCTGTACATCGGGGACATCTCTCAGCCGCGGGGCGGACCGATGCTGAGCGGGCACAGCAGCCATCAGTTGGGCCTCGATGTCGATATATGGATGTTGCCTGCAGGGAATCTGAACCTTACGCGTTCGGAGCGGGAAAAGATCTCGTCCGTCTCTATGCGCCGGGCAAACGGCGCCTATGTGAACGGGAATTGGAGCATTGCGCATCATCGCATTTTGAAACAGGCGGCAAAGGATCCTGCCGTCGCCCGGATTTTTGTTTTCCCCGGCGCCAAGGTGCAGATGTGCAAGGATGAGAAAGGTGACCGGAGCTGGCTGAGAAAGATCCGTCCCTGGTGGGGGCATCACTATCATTTTCATGTGAGGCTGACCTGTCCGCGGGGTACGCGAGGCTGCGAAAACCAGTCGGAGCCGCCAGCCGGGGATGGGTGTGCGGACGCGGAAAAATGGGTGCAGGACATCCTCAACCCGCCGCCTCCGGACCCGAATGCACCGCCTCCGAAACCACGCCGCGAGTACGTTCTGGCCGATTTGCCGAAGCAATGCGCGCAAGTCTTGTCGCGCTGATCCTCGCGGCAGGTGCTCAGCAGGTATTCGCGGAAGAACTCGTTCCGATCGGCCGCTATGACTGGGACACGGATCTGATCGTCGGACTGTCCGGGCTTGAGGTTTCCGAGGACGGCAGCCGTTTTCACGCGGTCGGGGATCGCGGCTTCTGGATGACGGGCCGCTTCGAGCGGGATGGAGAGGTCATCGTCGACATCGAGCTCGACCGGCTCGAGGCGCTTTACGGTCAGAACGGGTATCCTGTCAGTGCGCGTCGGGTCGGGGACTGGTCGGACGCGGAAGGCCTGGCGATCGCGCCTGACGGGACGGCCTGGGTTTCGTTCGAGCGGTGGGCGCGCGTTTCACGCTACGAGGGCGGCTTGCACGCCGTTCCTCAGTGGATCAAGGATCACCCGACCTTCTACGATCTGGCGGACAACTGGGAGCTTGAAGCGGTGGCCCTGTCACCGGACGGCATTTTGTATGCTTTCTCGGAGAAGCCCCTGAATGCAGGCTTCCCGATCTATCGGCTCGACGGCGATACCTGGACGATTGACGGATACCTGCCCGAAAACGATCTTTTTGCGATCGTCGGGGCGGATTTCGACGAAAATGGCGACCTCTACATCCTGGAGCGCAAGCTGGTTGTTGGGCTTTGGTGGCAGAACCGCATTCGCAGGGTGCGCCTTGACGGAAGCGAGGACCGGGTTCTCTGGACGGGCGAGCGGGGTGAGTACCTGAACCTCGAAGGGATCGCGGTCTGGCGGGATAACTCGGGACTTCGCCTGACACTCGTCTCGGACAACAACGGGGAAGAGAATGAGCCGGCGCAATTCGTCGAGTTCCGCTTGACCGAGTGACGCAGGAGCGTTAGAGCGCCGCGTCCCGTGACGGGACCAAGTCTCCGGCCACCTTGTCAAAACGGAACCATGACATGACCCGCATTCTTCCCGGCATCCTTGCCATGGCCACTATCGTCGTGGCCTCCAACATCCTCGTCCAGTTCCTCTTCGGCCAATGGCTGACGTGGGGCGCTTTCACCTATCCACTGGCGTTTCTGGTCACCGACGTGATGAATCGCGTCTATGGAGCTTCGGTTGCCCGAAAGGTCGTCTTTGCCGGCTTCCTGACCGGCGTCGCCTGTTCGGTCGTCGGTACGCAGATCATGGGCGAGTTCGGCCCCCTGGTGACGTGGCGCATCGCGCTTGGCTCCGGGCTGGCCTTCCTTACCGCGCAGATGCTGGACGTGTCGATCTTCGATCGTTTGCGCGAGGGCAACTGGTGGCGCGCGCCTCTCGTCTCGACGCTGGTGGGATCGGCAGTCGATACGGCGCTATTCTTCACCATCGCGTTTTCGGCATCGCTGTCTTGGATCGAACCGGCGAACGACGTTTCCTGGGCCGGAGAAGCCCTGCCCCTTCTGGGCGCAGGCCCGATCGTCCCGCTATGGGTTTCCCTAGCCGTCGCTGACTGGGGTGTGAAACTTGCCCTTGCTTTGATCGCTTTGGTGCCATTTCGCCTTATCGTGAAGCGCATGACCACAACGATTGCGTAAATTAATTTGACAGACACAAAATCTGTGCCAACCTCAAGATATCGGCAACGCAATGAAAGGAGGTGGTCCAGTGTCTAGAGTGATATTGGAGAGAGGTGTCGGAACAGTCAGGGGGGCCGTCGTCTGAGGGCAGACCCGAGGACAGAACACTCCTGATTGGGCATTCAGTTCCCTAACTGGCCCATCTCTGAGAAACTCGGAAGGGTCGCCACGGCAGGCGACCCTTCTTCGATTTCGGGCCCATGCATTCGCAATGAAGATCACTCCAAGTATCGAGATCGCCGACTGGGAGATCACCGAGCAGTTCGTGCGCTCGGGCGGTCCGGGTGGCCAGAACGTCAACAAGGTGTCTTCGGCGGTCGAGTTGCGGTTCGAGGCCGAGCGGTCTCCGAACCTGCCCGAGCCCGTGAAGCGGCGGCTGAAACGTCTGGCCGGGCGGCGCTGGACAAAGGAAGGCGCCATCGTGCTTCAGGTGAGCGAGGAGCGCAGTCAGGCACGCAACAGGGAAATCGCGCGCGAGAGACTGGCGGAGCTGATCCGAAAGGCGGCCGAAAAGCCGAAGTCCCGGATTCCGACGCGGGTATCTCTGAACCAGAAACGCAAACGCGTCGCCGAGAAAAAGAAACGCGGCGAGGTCAAGGCGCTTCGGGGCAAGGTCGAAGACTAGGCGAGATACCTTGAAAGCCCTTCGGGCGGGTCGGCGAAAAGCTCCTGCGTCGGCATCGGCGGGTGGACACGGCCATCCTCGACGAAAATCGTCCTGGGCGCCCGTTGAAGCGCATCCTGCGGATCATGGGTGACCATAAGGACCAGTGCGTCTGACAGAAGCTCCTGCACGAGGGCCAGCATTTCGCCCCTGAGCGCCGGACCCAGCGCCGAGAACGCTTCGTCCATCAGCACTATGGGACGGTCAGTCAGAAGGATACGCGCCAGCGCGGCCCGGCTTTGCTGACCACCGGACAGTTCTGCGGGACGCCTTGCCTCGAACCCGTCAAGCTCGACACGTGCGAGGGCGTCGCGCGCCCTCGCCCGGCTTTCCTCGGAGGGTCGCGCCGAGGGATCGGCCCCAAGCGACACATTGGTCAGAACGTCCAGATGCGGAAAGAGATTGTGGTCCTGGAACAGGACCGCCACCGGGCGTTTCCCGGGCGGATCGTCTTTCAGGTCGCGGCCCTGCCAGAGGATCCGTCCGCTGTCGGGAAGGTCGAAGCCGGCGATAAGCGAAAGAAGTGTCGACTTCCCTCCGCCGGATGGCCCGATCACCGCAACGAGGCCCGGCGCTTCCATGGCGCAGTCGGCCGTGAGGGAAAACCCGTCCCGTTCGAAGAGAATCTTCTCAAGCGTCAGCATCGCGGCCAGCCCCCCGATCGAACAGGTAAAACGCTCCGAAGGTCAGCGCCAGCAGGAGAACTGCAGCGCCGCCCGCATCCTCCATGCGGTAGGCTCCCATGAGCCGGTAAACCTGTAGCGGCAGCGTAGCCGTCTCAGGATCGGCGAACAGGGCGATCACACCGAGATCGCCCATCGACAGCGCGGCGGACAGGCCAGCACCGAAGGCCAGGGGGCGGCGGATGCGCGGGAGAATCACCAGACGGAGCCGCGCCCAGCCCGAAAGGCCAAGGCTGTCGGCCAGGCGGCCATAATCCGCCTCGGCATTCCGGATCGCCGGGATCAAGGCGCGCAGGACAAAAGGCAGCGTCAGCATGGCGTTCACAAGGACCGTGACGGGAAGCGCAAACCGGGCCGGGTTGGCGGCGGGAAAAACCAGCAGGAACAGCCCGGTTCCGACGACAAGCGGAGAGGCCGCGACGGCAAGAAGCGCCGCGGTCTCGAGGTATCGCCCGGTCGCGCCGAGCCTGACCGCCGCAAGGCCGATGACGAGGGCAGAGGCCGTCACCAGAACGGTCGCGGAGGCGGCAACGCCAAGCGACGTCAGCGCGGAGGACCAGACCACAGGAGGCAAGCCGGCGACGGCCGGCAGGCCGCGCAGGGCGACCATCGCCATTGGGACGATAAGGAAAGCGGTGGCGGCGACGATGGCCGCGACGTCGATCAGGCGCAAGTCCAGCCGGTCCGCATCCCAGCGGCGCACCGGGCGATCAAGCCCGGTGCCTACCCCCGGAATGCCCGCGTAGCGGAGCGCAAGAAGCGCCGCAACACCGGTGATCAGCAGTTGGACAAGCGACAGGAGTGCAGCGCGGCCAAGGTCGAAATCGAACCGGATCGCCTGGTAGATTGCCAGTTCCACGGTCGTGGCGCGCGGCCCGCCGCCGAGAATGAGCGCGACCGCAAAACTGGTGGTGCAGATCACGAAGACAAGAAGCGCCGCTCCGGGAACGACCTGCTTCAGCATCGGCCACTCCAGATGCCGACTGACAGCAGACGGTCCCATCCCGAGGCTTGCGGCAAGGCGGAAGCGCTCGGCGGGTATGGCCATCCAGCCCTGCAGGATCAGGCGTGTGGCAAGCGGCATGTTGAAGAACACATGGGCAAGGACCACCCCGTGCAACCCGTAGATCGAGACAGGCGGCAGGCCAAGCCAGCCGAGGGCAGCGTTGACGATACCGTTTCGTCCGAACACGGCGAGAAGGCCGAAGATGGCGACAATCACCGGCAGGAGGAACGGCGCGCCGAGAAGGGTGATCAGGAGGCCGCGGCCGGGAAATCGCCGGCGCGCCAGCGCGCGCGCCACCGGAATGGCAAGAAGGACGGAGAAGCCCGCCGACAGAGCCGCCTGCCAAAGCGTGAAGCGTATCGCCGCCCAGTCCGCTGGACGCGGACCTTCGCCCGGCTCGGCGGTCATGAGAACCATGCTGCCCGTCAGCAGGATCAGGACCGGGACCGCGGATGCGGCAAGAATCCCGACCCAGACAGATGGGGTCAGCGGCTGAGCGCGTTCAGCCATTCTTCCAGAGCTTCATCACGGATGGCTGCTGCTTCCGCCGGCGGGAAGATCAGGGACTTGCCAGGTGTGATCAGGGTTTCGAAGCCCTCCGGCAGGCCTTTTGCAGGGGTTTTGGCGGGATACATCCAGTTGGTCGTCGGGATGACCTCCTGGAAGTCATCGGTCAGCATGAACTTCAGGAAGGCATCCGCCAGTTCCGGCTGGTCGGTGGACGCCAGTTTGCCCGCAACTTCAATCTGCATGTAGTGCCCTTCGTCAAATGCGGCGGCGGTCTTGCTGGCGTCCTCTTCGGCGATAAGGTGATAGGCGGGTGAGGTCGTGTAGCTGAGAACCATGTCGGCTTCACCTTCGAGGAAGAGGCCATAGGCTTCGGACCAGCCCGGCGTCACGGTGACGATATTGTCGGAGAGGCTCTCCCAGATCGCCGGCGCGTCGTCTCCATACGCCGCCTTGACCCAGAGAAGCAGGCCGAGACCGGGTGTCGAGGAGCGCGGATCCTGGATGACGATCGATAGCCCGCTGTCGCCAAGAGCGCGGAAATCGGAAGGCACTTCCGCCAAGTCGCTGTCATGGACAAAGGCGAAATAGCCCCAGTCGTAGGGAAGGAAGGTCGTGTCCTCCCAGGCATCGGGCAGGCTGAGACCCTCGACTGCGAGGTCATGCGCCGCGAACAGGCCGGTCTCGGCGGCGGCGGCGGTGAGGTTGGTGTCGAGGCCAAGAACCACGTCGGCATCGCTGCGCGTGCCTTCAAGGCGCACGCGCGCCAGAAGCGCCGCACCGTCCCCGGCCGCCACGAATTGCAGATCGCATCCGCAGGTTGCCTCGAAAGCCGCCTCGACGGCAGGGCCCGGCCCCCAGTCGGCGACGAAACTGTCATAGGTCAGAACGGTCAGGACTGGCTTTTCCTGCGCCACCGCCTGGGTGGTCGTCAAAAGCCCTGCCGCAAGAAGAATGGAAAAACGCATCTCTCACTCCTTGTCTGGCCGGACGGGGGATCGGGGTGAGATGATCTCGACCTTCCCTCCGCCGGTATTAGCCGGTTCAGGTTCAACGGGTTCGCTGGATCAGCATCTCAGCCCTTTCGGGCACCCCGAGGTGACGCGAAAACTAGGGCGCGAGGGAGCAGAGGGCAAGGCCGAATCCGCCGGCTTCAATCTTCCCGCTCCGTCTTTTCCTTGGCGCGCTCTGCGGTTAAGGAGGTCGAAAGGAGCGCGGCCCATGAGTTTCAACAGCTACGGACATGTCTTTCGGGTGACGACCTGGGGTGAAAGCCACGGGCCCGCACTGGGCGCGACCGTCGATGGATGCCCGCCGGGCGTGTCGCTCTCGGAAGAGGATATCCAGGTCTGGCTGGACAAGCGGAAGCCGGGCCAGAACAAGTACACCACCCAGCGCCGCGAAGCCGACGAGGTGGAGATCCTCTCGGGCGTATTCGAGGGTGTCACGACCGGCACGCCGATCCAGTTGATGATCCGGAACACCGACCAGCGGTCGAAGGACTATGGCGAGATCGCCGAGAAGTTCCGTCCGGGGCATGCCGACATCACCTACTGGCAGAAGTACGGCATCCGCGACTATCGCGGCGGCGGACGATCCTCGGCACGCGAGACGGCGTCGCGCGTGGCCGCAGGCGGCGTCGCCCGCGCCGCGCTGGCGCACCTTGTCCCCGGCCTTTCCATCACAGGCTACATGGTGGCGATGGGCGAGAAGGATATCGACCGTGCCCGGTTCGACTGGGACGAGATCGAACGCAATCCCTTCTGGGTACCTGACGCCGAAGCGGCGACCGAATGGGCGGGATACCTGGACGGACTGCGCAAGTCCGGCTCGTCCGTGGGTGCGACGATCGAAGTCACCGTGCGCGGCTGCCCGGCCGGTCTGGGCGCGCCGGTCTATGGCAAGCTCGACACCGACCTTGCAGCGGCGATGATGTCGATCAATGCGGTCAAGGGCGTCGAGATTGGCGAGGGCATGGCCGCCTCGCGGCTGCGCGGCGAGCAGAATGCCGACGAGATAAGCATGGGACCGGACGGACCGGTCTATTCATCGAACCACGCGGGCGGCATCCTTGGCGGCATCTCGACCGGGCAGGACATCGTCGTGCGCTTCGCGGTCAAGCCGACCTCGTCGATCCTCACGCCGCGCAAGACGATCACCAAGTCCGGCGAGGCAACCGAGATTGTCACCAAGGGCCGGCACGATCCCTGCGTCGGCATCCGTGCCGTGCCGGTGGCCGAGGCCATGGCGGCGGCGGTGGTGCTGGATCACCTGCTGCTCGACCGCGCTCAGACTGGCGGCGTTCGCGGTCCAATCGGCTGAGCTCCGGCCCAGTCCCGATTGTCATTCTGTCGGATCCCAAGCTCGGAGCCTTGGCAGATGCAGGTCTGCGGTTGGAGACGATTACGCAAAAACGCGGAACCAGAATTCTCCTGTCGCGCAGGACAGTTTTTCGTCGGATGATCGCCGCGTGAGTCGAACCCAAATCATTCTTCTGGTCTTTTTTGCACATGCCGTGGCCGGCGGCGGTATCTTTACCCGCATCCCCGACATTCAGCAGGGCCTTGCGATGTCCGAGGCCATGCTTGGCCTCGCTCTGACGACCGCCTCGCTGGGCGGTCTGGCGATCAATCTCGTGTCAGGACGCATCGTGCGGTCATTGGGCGTCAAGCCGATCCTCGTGATCGGGCTTCCCCTTCTTTCCCTTCTGTCCGCACTGACCGCCTATGCGCCGACCGTACCGGTTCTCTTCGCCGTGATCCTCGGCATGGGGGTCTCGTTCTCGCTGACGAACGTTGCGATGAACGTAGAGGCCGACCGGGTAGAAACCGCATCGGGCCGGCGCGTGATGAACCGCTGTCACGGGATCTGGAGCGCAGGGATGCTGACGGCTGCCGTTCTGGGCGTGGGCGCGCGGGGATGGGCTGTTCCGGCCGGGCTGCACCTGATGGCGTTCGTGCCGCTGGTGGGCCTTTTGGCCGCGACGATTGCCGTCTCCATGAGTCCCTGCCCCGAAACCGACGGAGACCGTAGCACACGGCCGGGCATCGCGCTGCCCTCGCGGCGCACGTTTCTTCTTGTCCTGTTCGGTCTCTCGGGCGGCATATGCCAGGTCGGGACACAGAATTTCTCGGTGATCTTCATGCGGGACACCTTCTCTGCCCCGGATTGGGTCGACACACTGACGTTGCCGGCCTTCCTGGTCAGCATGACGCTGGGACGGATGTTCGCCGACCGGCTGACAGAGCGCTTCGGTCCGGTTGTCGTGGCGTTCAGCCTGGCGGGTTTCGCCCTTGCTGGTGCAGTTCTTGTGGCGGCAGCACCCGGCGTGACCGTGGCGCTTGCAGGTTTCGCCCTGATCGGCCTCGGCACCTCGGTTTTGTTTCCGCTGATGATCAGTGCGGCGGCGCGGCTTGGCGCACGTCCCGCGGCAGAAAGCGTATCCGCCGTGATCTTCCTGACGGGTCTGGTAATGCTTGCCGCGCCGGCGCTTATGGGCTGGATCGCTGAGACGGCGGGCCTTCGCGCGGCTTTCGCCGCCTTCATCCCGCCGATACTGTTGACGTTGCTCCTGTCCCGGCAGCTTGCCCCGCGTTAGGCCGACGCCGCCGCCAAAGCGGTGTCCATCAGAGCCTTGATGTCGGCCTTGCGCGTACCTGCGACGATCCGGCCAAGCTCCTTGTCGCCCTTGAGAACCACCAGGGTAGAGCGGCGGGGAATGTTCAATCGGGTGGCGATAGACGACTGCGCGTGCTGATCCCAGTCGATCTTGATGAAACTGACATTCGCCTCGTAAGCCGGGTTCTCGTCCATCAGGTCTCGGATCGCCTTGCCCTGTGCGCGGCAGGTCGTGCACCAGTCGGTATAGAAATCCAGAAACACCGTTCTCCCCGCTGCCAGTTCTTCTTCAACAAGGCCTTGCCGATAGGACTGCCCATTCGCGGCAAAAGCGGGCGCGGCCATCGCGGCGGCCAGAGTGGAAGCAACAAAGGTACGACGACGCATGAGTGACTCCTTCAGATCGAAACAGACAGGGCTGTGAACCATTCGGGCAGGTTGTCGAGCGCCCAGATCTCGACGACATGATGCAGCTTGAAAAGGATGGCCAGGCCCACGGCCACAAAGACAGCGCCCATGACCGGGCGGCTCACTTCGGCCACTCGGCGCAAGAGCGCCTGACGGCGGCGGATCACCGACTGCGCGCCGTAGGCCAGCGCAAGAACGATCGAAGACACGCCCAGCGCGAAGGCCACCATGATGGATCCAGCCGTAGCGAGGCTACCGCCCTGGCTGGCAAGGCCGATCGCTCCGCCGAGTGTCGGGCCGATGCAAGGGCTCCAGACTGCGCCAAGCAGGATACCTCCGACGAATTGGCCGGTCAGGCTGTCGTTGGCAATCGTATCCATCGAACGATCCGCACCTTGCGAGACGCCTGCGGTGGCGGTCGCGAAAACCGCCGAGAACCTGGGGACAAGCAGGACCGCACCGAAGAGGATCATGAGAACCGCGGCAGCGTTCGAAACCGTTTCTTCGGTGATCCCAAGAACACGGCCGGCCGATGCCACCAGCAAGCCCAGCGCGACGAAAGACAGGCTCATCCCGGCGGCAAGCGCCAGCGGCCCTCCCCGCCCGGCCTGAAGGGCCGTCGCCAGAACGATTGGCAGGATCGGCAGAACGCAGGGATTGATCAGCGTCAGCAGTCCGGCGAGGTATCCAAGGAGCAAATCCATGCTGCCTTATGAGCGGGCCTTGTCCGCCCTGTCATCAAAAAGAAGGTGACAGACGATCACAAGGACGTCAGACGCGCACTTTCGACATCTGTACCGCAAGGATACCCGCGGTAATCACGGCGACGCCGACTGCGTCCAGCCAACCGAGGGACTCGCCGAGCAGCGCCGAGGCGATGACCACGCCCAGGAACGGGTTGAGGAAATGGAAGGTCGCCGCCCGGGTCGCTCCGATCCTGCCCACCAACCAGAACCAGAGGATCGTTGCGAGGATGCCGGGAACGAAGATCGTGTAAAGGAACGCGCCGATCACGAGGGGCGACCAGTTGACCTGCCATGTCTCGAAGCTCAAAGCCGGCACCCAGAGGGCCGCGGACCCGATAAGCATCTGAAACCCGACCACCGTCAGCAGATTGCCGCCCGACGATGCGCCCCGGACGGCAAGCGTCGCGAAGGTCAGGGCCAGCGCTCCGAGAACGCACAGCACAACGCCAAGGGGATCGACACCGGCGCTGATGCGTGTGCCCATGATCAGCATCACCCCTGCGATGCCCGCGATCAGGCCCGCCGTACCAAGCGCCGGAACCCTCTCACCCCAGATCAGCCAGCCTGAAACCCCGACCCAAAGGGGCAACGATGCGGCGATGATCGCCGCCAATGAGGCCTCGACCCATTGCATGGCGACAAAGTTCAGGCCGAGATAAAGGGCGTTCTGGCAGATGCCGAACACGATGGTCAGCTTCCACTGCTGCGCATTCAGCCGAAGCGACTGTCCGAATACCCTGGCCAGGAGAAGCACGATCACACCGGCGACCAGAAACCTGAAGGCCGAGACCGTGAGCGGGGGGGCGTTGGTGACGATGATGCGCGCCGATGTGAATGCGGACGACCACATGAAGGCAAATGCCAGCCCGCCCAGTATCGCCTTGATGTCCATTCCCGCCCCGTCGTCTTTACGCATCGCCTAGCAGGACTTGTCGGGCGGGACCAGAGGTGCGTGGCGGACCGGACATCGAGAAACAAAAAGGCCGCCCGAAGGCGGCCCTGTCGCGTATCCTGGTTCGGATCAGTCGTTGACGCTGTCCTTCAGTGCCTTCGCGATGGTCATCTTCACGACCTTGTCGGCATCCTTCTTGATCTGCTCGCCCGTGGCGGGGTTGCGGACCATGCGAGCCGGACGTTCGCGGCAATAGATCTTGCCAACACCCGGAAGCGTCACGGCACCGCCGCCGGAAACTTCTTCCGTGATGATCGCGATGATCCCGTCCAGCGCAGCGCCTGCGGATTTCTTATCGCTATCCATCTTTTCGGCCAGAGCGGCGACAAGCTGGGTTTTGGTCATTGGTTTTGCCATGTTGAATCTCCTCGTTCTGGCCCCGTTATTGTGGCTCATTCGAGCAATTTAACTGGATTTGGGGTCGGGACACAACGCTTTGTGTCAGTAAAATAAGGGCCACAGCGCATTTCGTGGGCGTTTTTCGGCTGATTCTGGCGGAAATCGCCGTCCATTCTGCCGGGGACGGGACTTTTCCCCAAAATTCGGCTATGATCCCCGATCACGTCGGCGCGACCCATTCAATCCCATTTTTGCGATTCTTCCTTATAACGAAGGACGAAACAAGTGGTCAAAGGAACGCCGTCTCTTCGAAACTTCTGAGTTTCCGAGAGTGAATCCGTTCCAACGGCATCTCCCGGATTTTCTCCATCGCGCGGATGCCGATCAGCAGGTGCTTGGCAACCTGGGTGCGGTAGAACTCGGACGCCATGCCCGGCAGCTTGAGTTCTCCGTGCAGCGGCTTGTCCGAGACGCACAGAAGCGTGCCGTAGGGAACACGGAAACGGAAGCCGTTCGCGGCGATGGTGGCGGACTCCATGTCCAGCGCGATGGCACGGGACTGGGAGAGACGCTGGACAGGCCCGGACTGGTCACGAAGCTCCCAGTTCCGGTTGTCGATCGTAGCGACGGTTCCCGTCCGCATGATCCGCTTCAATTCGTAGCCTTCGTACTCGGTCACATCGGCGACGGCCTCTTCCAGCGCGACCTGGATCTCAGCCAGGGCCGGGATCGGCATCCAGACCGGAAGATCGTCGTCCAGAACGTGATCCTCGCGAAGATAGCCATGCGCCAGAACGAAATCACCCAGCCGCTGGGAATTCCTGAGACCGGCGCAATGGCCCACCATCAGCCAGGCGTGCGGACGCAACACCGCGATGTGGTCGGTCGCCGTCTTCGCGTTCGAGGGACCGACGCCGATATTGACCAGCGTGATCCCGCCGTCATTGGCGCGCTTCAGATGATAGGTCGGCATCTGCGGCAGTTTCGACGGGGTGGGCAAAGTCGCGTCGGCCTCGGTGATCTCGACATTCCCCGGTCCGACGAAGGCGGTATAGCCGCTTGACGGATCCGCCAGCATCTTGCGGGCGAAGGCTTCGAACTCCTCGACGTAGAACTGGTAGTTCGTGAACAGCACGTGGTTCTGAAAATGCGACGGGTCCGTTGCCGTGTAGTGGCTGAGGCGCGCCAGCGAGTAATCGACGCGCTGCGCGGTAAAGGGCGCGAGAGGATGCGAACCATCCTCGTGGGTGTAGCCGTAGCCGTTGACGATGTCGTCATGCATCGACGAGAGGTCCGGCACGTCGAACACGTCGCGCAGCGTGAATTCCATTGCGCCTTCCTGCGGAACCGTCAGCGCGGAATCGTTCGCAACGGCGAAATGCACGGGCATCGGTGTCTGCGACACGCCGATCTGAACCGGCATCCCGTGGTTGCGGATCAGGAGCCCGATCTGCTGACGCAGGTAATTGGCGAAAAGCCGTGGCCGTGTCACGGTCGTCGAATACCGCCCCGGCTCGGCCACATGCCCGAAGCTCAGGCGCGAGTCCGTCGGCGAGAAGGTCGTCGTCGTCAGCCGGATCTCGGGATAGAAGGCGCGGAAGCGATTGGTCGGCATGCCCTTTGACAGGACGTCAGAAAAGGTCGTGCACAGATAGTTCGCCGCCATGTCGTAGAGCTCGATAAGTCGGCCGACCGCGGCGTCCGGGTCCGAGAACGTCTCGTGTTCCGGCGTGTCCGGGGAGTGAATGGCAAGGCGGCCGTCGGCGGTCATGATCGTTCCTCGAACAGGTCGGTCAGCTGGAAGCGATCGACATCCACAAGCCCCAGATCGGAGATCCTTAGGGACGGGATGACGACAAGCGCCAGGAGGGAATGCTGCATGTAGGCGTTGTTCAGGGTGCAGCCGCACTCGGCCATCGCCTCGACCATGCGTTGCGCCTTGGCCGCGACATCGCGCGCCGGGCTGTCGGACATGAGGCCCGCGATCGGCAGCTCCACAAGCGCGATCTCGGCGCCGTCCTTCCAGACGGTCACGCCGCCACCGACCTCGCCCAGGCGATTGGCGGCCGCGGCCATCATGGCTCGGTCGGTACCGACCACGATCATGTGATGGCTGTCGTGGGCGACCGTTGAGGCGATCGCCATGCGACCTTCATATCCGAAGCCTGAGACGAAACCGTTGACCACCTCACCGGTGGCCCGGTGCCGTTCGACCAGCGCGATCTGGGCCACTCCGTTCTCGCCTTCGACCACACAGTCAATGACGGGAAGTTCGGCGGTCAGCGCTTCGGTCGGGGCCTGGTTTTCCACCACCCCGATCACCCGGGCCGTCACCCTGTTCCGGCCATCAGGGGCGGGAACCTCGAAATGGGTCGCCGCAAGCGCCTTGCCCAGATGCACCGTCGCGCGTGCGTCCTCGGGCCAGTCGAGATGCGGACACTCGACGGTGATCTCGCCATCCTTCGCCACCGTGACGCCCCGGGCGATCACGAGTTCGATCGGCAGGTTGTGCAAATCCGACGTCAGGATCAGGTCAGCCCGTCTGCCCGGGGCGATGCTACCCAGTTCTCGCTCAAGCCCGAAGTGGGTGGCGGTGTTCACCGTCGCCATCTGGAGTGCGATCAGCGGGTCGCAGCCGCAGGCAATCGCATGGCGGACAACGCGGTTCATGTGGCCGTCATTGACAAGCGTGCCCGAGTGGCAATCGTCGGTGCAGAGAATGAAGTTCCGCGGATCGAGGCCCTTTTCCGTAACCGCCGTGATCTGGCTTTCGACGTCGTACCATGCCGAGCCCAGCCGCAGCATCGAGCGCATGCCTTGCCGCGCGCGGGCGATGGCGTCGGCCTCCGCCGTGCCCTCGTGGTCGTCGGCGGGACCGCCCGCAACATACGCATGGAAAGGAATGCCGCGGTCGGGACTGGCATAATGCCCGCCGACGGTCTTGCCCGCATCCTGCGTCGCCGCGATTTCGGCCAGCATCTTGGGATCGCCATTGATGACGCCGGGAAAGTTCATCATCTCGCCCAAACCGATGATGCCCGGCCAGGTCATCGCCTCGGCCACGTCGTCTGGCGATATTTCGTATCCGGTCTTCTCCAGACCCGGCGCCGAGGGCGCGCAGGATGGCATCTGCGTGAAGATGTTGACCGGCTGCATCAGCGCCTCGTCATGCATCAGCCGGACACCGCGCAGGCCCAGCACGTTGGCGATCTCGTGCGGATCGGTGAACATCGTGGTCGTGCCATGCGGGATCACGGCGGCGGCGAACTCGGCCGGGGTCAGCATGCCCGACTCGATGTGCATATGTCCGTCGCAGAGGCCGGGGATCAGGTAGCGCCCGCCGGCCTCGGTCACCTCGGTGTCGGGGCCTATGCAATGCGAGGCGTCGGGTCCGACATAGGCGAAGCGCCCTTCGGAAATGGCTACCTGCCAGCCATCCAGAATTTCGCGCGACTGAACATTCACCAGCTTCCCACCGCGAATGACGCTGTCGGCTGCCTGACGCCCTGCCGCCACGGCCACAAGGACGGGGGCCACTTCGGACCAGGATTTGATCGGCGTTTCCATGCCAGCAAATGACCCCGAACGCGCGGAAGCTGCAACCCCCGTCAGCGTCCTCCGACCAGGTGCCGGAGAGGCAATCACGCCGTCGGCGAATAGATGTGACCGCCAATATATTTGGCGCCGTTGTCGCATCCGAGCGTGACGACCCGGTGACCCGCGCCCAGCTCAACGGCGATATCGATCGCGGCCGCGACATTCAGCCCAGTCGAACCGCCGCCGAAGATGCCTTCTTCGCGGGCCAGCCTTCGACACATCTCGAAGGCGCGGTCCTGCGCGACGGTGCGCACCTCGCGGATGACGGAGCGGTCGAGAAACGGCGGATCGGGGAACACGGCGATGCCTTCCACCTTGTGCCCGCCCGACACGCCGGTGGTCAGCAGCGGAGACTCCGCCGGTTCGAGCGCGATGGCATCCGGGGCAAGACCGCTTTCGTGAAGGCCATCGAGCGTGCCCATCATCGCGGCCCCGGTGCCGACGGCGGCACAGAAGACGTCCAGGCCACCCTCCAGAGCCGCCGCGATTTCCCGGCCCATCGGATGGTAGCCCGCGCGGACATCCGGCGATCCGAACTGGTCGGCATAGTAATGACCCGGCTGATCGGCAATGGCGAGAGAGCGCTGCTTCATCCGCTCGGCAAGCTCGTGGGTGATGGCGCCATCCACGCTTTTCTCTATCAGAACCGTCGCGCCGAACGCTTCCATCGCCTGCTGCTTGCTATGCGAAAAGGCGTCGGAAAAGACCGCCGTGAACTTCATGCCAAGCACGCCCGAGACGAAGGCCAGCGCTGTGCCGGTGCTGCCGCCGGTGAATTCGACGATCGTGTCGCCAGCGGAAATGTCGCCCCGCTCCAGTGCGCTCATCAGGACAGACACCGCCATCCGGTCCTTGTAGGAGCCTGTGGGGTTTCCGCCTTCGAGCTTGACCCAGACCTCTGCTGCACCATCCGGCACGAGCCGTCCAAGCCGGACCAGTGGCGTGTTTCCGATGGCCGCCAACCCTCCGCCGAGCATGTCCATGGCAAGTCCTCCGATATCAGCCTAGCACCGCTTGGCCCGAAACCGGGCATGGATTCGTTCCGCACGCATTCGCGTCCTGCCGGGAGGCGCGTTGAAAATCGACGCAAAACCCGCGAAAGGCTCTTGCGTCCCGGCCACCTCATGCCAAGTCTTGGCCCCATGACCCCGACACTTCTTTCCATCGGCCACGGTTTTTCCGCCCGCGCGCTGGCGCGGCTGCTGATCGCCGAAGGCTGGCATGTCATCGGCACCACCCGTTCGAGTGAGAAGGCCATGCAGCTGGCCGCCGAGGGGGTGGAGCCAGTGATCTGGCCAGGCAATCCACTGCCACTGAACCGCGCCACACATGTGCTGAGCTCGGTGTCGCCCGACGACGGCGGCGACCCGGTTCTGGCCGAGGCGGGCGAGGCGCTGAGGGCGGCGACCCATCTTGAATGGGTAGGCTATCTTTCCACAACCGGCGTCTATGGCGACCGGGAGGGCGACTGGGTGGACGAAGGCTCGGAACTGCTGCCTTCGACACGGCGGGGACAGGCGCGTGTCGATGCCGAAGCGGCCTGGCAGGCGCTGGGCTTGCCGCTTCACATCTTCCGGCTTGCCGGAATTTACGGCCCCGGCCGCGGCCCGTTCGAAAAGGTACGCAATGGCACCGCCCGTAGGATCATCAAGGACGGCCAGGTCTTCAGCCGCATCCACGTGGACGACATCGCACAGGTGCTGGCCGCATCCATCGAACGCCCGAACCCCGGTTCGATCTACAACCTCTGCGACGACGATCCGGCCCCGCCTCAGGATGTCATCTCGCATGCCGCGGAACTGCTGGACCTTCCTGTTCCCCCCGCCGTCGACTTCGAAGATGCAGAGCTGTCACCGATGGCGCGGTCCTTCTACGCGGAATCGAAACGCGTCAGGAATGACCGGATCAAGGAAGAACTGGGCGTAAAGCTGCTCTATCCGACGTTCCGCGAGGGTCTGGCGGCGGTTTTGGCGGCGGAACAGGGCTAGGCCGCTTGTTCGCGCGCCCCTTGCACCTATCTGGGCTGCAAAGGGGACAGCCAGATGACATTCCGATCCCGCCTCGGGACCTTTCTTGACCGCAGCGACGTGCAGGCCGTGATCATCGGCGTGATCGTCTTCAACGCCATCATCCTCGGGCTCGAGACCTCGTCCTCGGCGATGGAGATGGCCGGACCGGCGATCATCGCGCTGGACCGGCTCTGCCTTGCGATCTTCACGGTCGAACTGCTCTTGAAGCTCTACGCACGCGGACCCTCGTTCTTCCGAAGCGGGTGGAACATCTTCGACATGGCGGTGGTCGGCATATCCTATGTGCCGGAAGGCGGCGGCCTGTCGGTGCTGCGGGCCTTGCGGATCCTTCGGGTGCTGCGCCTGTTGTCGGCAGTGCCGCGCCTGCGCCGGGTGATCGAGGGCCTGTTCAACGCCCTGCCCGGCATGGCCTCGGTCTTTGCGCTGATGGCGCTGATCTTCTACATCGCCTCGGTCATCGCGACCAAGCTGTTCGGGGCCTCGTTCCCGGACTGGTTCGGAACGCTGGGCCTGTCGGCCTATTCACTGTTCCAGATCATGACGCTGGAAAGCTGGTCGATGGGGATCGTGCGCCCTGTGATGGAGGTCTATCCCTTCGCCTGGGCGTTCTTCGTCCCGTTCATCCTGATCACGACATTCGCGGTTGTGAACCTTGTTGTCGGTCTGATCGTGAACTCGATGCAGGACGCCCATGCCGAAGAAGAGGTCGCCGCGACCGGCGAGTACCGCGAGGAGATCCTCCGGCGGCTGGAAGCGATCGAGAAGAAACTGGACCGGTCCTAGTCACGCAACATTTCAGCTATAGCGGCGTACCCGGACATATTGGCGAGATCCAGCGGCGTGCGCCCCTGCCGGTCAGCCAGTTCGCGGTCCGCTCCGGCGTCCAGAAGCGCCTTGACCACGCGCTGGTGACGGGGGCCGCCATCGCCAAGGATGACCGCTTCTATAAGCGCCGTCCAGCCAAGGTTGTTCACATGATCCAGCGGTGCACCCGCCGCGATCAGCCGGCGTACCACCTCGTCATGCCCCAGGTGCGCGGCAGCGATTAGGGCGGTTCCATCATAGGGGCTGGTGGTCAGGCCCGGATCGTTACCCAGTTCGATGGCCAGTGACATCAACTCGGGGTCGTCGGCGACCGCAGCTATGGTGACCGCGTCATAAGCCTGGCCCTCGAGCGCGTTCATGTCAGCACCCGCTTCGGCCAATGCCCGAAGCGCCGCGTCGTTCGATGCGAAGGCCGCCACATGAAGCGGGGTTCTGCCCCGGCCGTCCCGCGCCTCCAGGTCCGCACCCGCCGCGACCAGGCGCGCAATCTCTGCGGTGTCATCTTCATGCGCCGCGCGATGCAGGCCGGAATAGGCGGCGATTTGCGCGGCCGACGGGGCGACCTGCGCGTGGAGGGGCAGCGTCGAGAGAGCGAATGCCAGGAAAAGCGCGAGCGGTTTCATGGCATCGATTGTTCCGGACAATGCCCCTCTGGGTCAAGCTCGGCGCGCCCGGAGAAGGGGCAGATGCCCCAAACGTCAAGCCCGCTTCGAGATGTCCGACACGCCGAGAACCGAAAGAACCTTGGCCTCGATATGCTCGGCGTTCATGGCCGCGACATCGTACATATCGTGCGGGCTGGCCTGGTCGATGAAGATGTCGGGCAGAACCATCGAGCGGAACTTCAGGCCGGTGTCGAAAACGCCTTCGTCTGCCAAAAGCTGCGCGACATGAGAGCCAAACCCGCCAACCGCGCCTTCCTCGACTGTGATCAGCGCCTCATGCTCGGCGGCAAGCGACAGGATCAGCTCGCGATCCAGCGGTTTGGCAAAGCGCGCGTCGGCAATGGTTGGGTTGATCCCCCTCTGGCCAAGAGCCTCGGCGGCCTTCTCGACTTCCTGAAGACGGGTTCCGAACGACAGGATCGCCACGCCCGAGCCTTTACGGATCATGCGGCCCTTGCCGATTTCCAGCACCTCGCCCCGTTCGGGCATCTCGACGCCCACACCCTCGCCCCGAGGATAACGGAAGGCGATCGGGCCGTCGTTGTGCGCTGTTGCCGTCGCGACCATGTGCACCAGTTCCGCCTCGTCGGCGGCGGCCATCACGACCATGCCTGGCAGGTTCGCCATGAAGGCAACGTCAAACGCGCCGGCATGGGTCGCCCCGTCCGCGCCGACCAGTCCCGCCCGGTCGATGGCGAAGCGCACCGGCAGGCGTTGGATCGCAACGTCGTGGACGACCTGATCGTAGCCGCGCTGGAGGAAGGTGGAGTAGATCGCGCAGAAGGGCTTCATGCCCCCCGCGGCAAGTCCCGCCGAAAAGGTGACGCCGTGCTGTTCCGCGATACCCACGTCGAAGCACCGGCTTGGGTACTGTTTGGCGAACAGGTCGAGCCCCGTGCCATCGGGCATCGCGGCGGTCACGGCGACGATCTTGTCGTCGCGGCTGGCCTCGTCGATCAGAGCCTTGGCGAAAACCTTGGTGTAGGAGGGCGCGTTCGACGGGGCCTTCTTCTGCTCTCCGGTAACGATATCGAACCGGGCCGTCGCATGTCCCTTGTCGTCGGCCGTTTCCGCCGGCGCATAGCCCTTGCCCTTCTTGGTGAGCACGTGGATCAGAACCGGCCCGGTGGCGCGCGCCTTGACCGTGCGCAGGACCGGCAGAAGCTGGTCGAGGTCATGCCCGTCGATCGGTCCGATATAGCTGAACCCCAGTTCCTCGAAGAGCGTCCCGCCGACCACGGTGTGCTTCAGCAGATCCTTCGCCCGCTTGGCGCCTTCACGGAACGGCTCGGGAAGCAGGCTAACCGCACCTTTCGCAGCCGATTTCAGTTCCTGGAACGGGTCGACCGCATATAGCCGCGAAAGATAGGACGACATCGCGCCGACGGGCGGGGCGATGGACATCTCGTTGTCGTTCAGGATGACGATCAGCCGCTTGCCGAGATGTCCGGCATTGTTCATCGCTTCATATGCCATGCCAGCCGAGATGGCCCCGTCGCCGATCACCGCGATGGCGTCTCCGAGACCCGTCTCGGTCGTGCCGCCCAGGTCACGCGCGACAGCAAAACCAAGCGCGGCGCTGATCGAGGTCGAGGAATGCGCTGCGCCAAAGGGGTCATATGGGCTTTCCGACCTTTTCGTGAACCCGCTGAGACCACCTTTCTGGCGAAGGGTCCGGATGCGGTCGCGCCGTCCGGTCAGGATCTTGTGCGGATAGCACTGGTGGGAGACGTCCCAGATCAGCTTGTCGCGCGGCGTGTCGAACACCGCGTGAAGCGCAACGGTCAGTTCGACCACGCCCAGACCCGCGCCAAGATGGCCGCCGGTCTCGCTGACGGCGCTGATCGTCTCGGCGCGCAGTTCATCGGCCAGACGCCGCAACTCGTCGTCCGAAAGACGCTTCATGTCGGCCGGGGAAACGACCCGGTCCAGCGTTGGTGTTGTCGGTCTCTCGGACATGCCTACTCCGGTCTCAGAACTCGCGCGAAACTACAAACATAGCTGCCTGACGCAAGTTGTCCGCTCGTGCATCATATAAGCAGAGCGCGTCAACGGCTTCTGCGACCAAATCCCGCGCTTTCCGACGCGCGCCATCAAGGCCCAGCAAGGATACGAACGTCGCCTTACCGGCATCTGAATCCTTTCCGACGCGCTTGCCCGTCTTGGTCTCGTCGCCGGTGACATCCAGAATGTCATCCGCGATCTGGAAAGCAAGTCCAAGCGCCGTGGAATAGGCCCGCAAGGGCCCGGGATCGGCACCGCCAAGGACTGCGCCCGCCTCGGCCGACCACTGGATCAGCGCCCCGGTCTTGTTCGCCTGCAGTTCGGTGATCTCGTCCAACGTCAATGGACGTCCCGCCGTCTCGGCTGCGATATCCTGCGCCTGCCCTAGGACCATCCCCTGCGCACCCGATGCCTTGGCAAGGCTGGACACAAGGTCGAGCCGGACACGCGGGTCGGGGTGCACCGCATCACGCGCCAGCAGTTCAAACGCAAAGGTCTGAAGCGCGTCGCCCACCAGAACCGCCGTCGCCTCGTCCCACTTGCGATGAACGGTCGGCTGACCGCGCCGGAGGTCGTCGTCATCCATGCAGGGCAAATCGTCATGCACCAGCGAATAGGCGTGGATGCACTCAATCGCCGCAGCGGCCAGAAGATGCCCTTCGCGCGGATCGTCGAAGAGCTGGGCAGAGGACATCACGAGGAAACCACGCAAACGTTTGCCGCCATTTGTGGCATAGCGCATGCCCTGCGCCACCGGATCGTCGCCGAAGACGCCAAGATAGCCGTCCAGCGCCGCGCCGATGCGGGCGGCGTGGGTCTTCAGATCGCTTTCGAAACTCACTGGATATCGACCGGGGTGGTTCCCTTCGGGTTGCCATCGCTGTCGAGCGTGATCTGGGCGACCTTCTCCTCGGCTTCGGACAGCTTTGCCTGACAATGTTCCTTCAGAGCGGCACCGCGCTCGTAGAGCTTGATCGAATCTTCCAGCGGTACGTCACCGGATTCGAGTTTTGCCACGACCGATTCCAGTTCCTTCATGGCTTCCTCGAAGCTCATGTCCTTGACTGCCTTGTCGCTCATGCCTCTCGCTCCATCAAAACCCGCACATGCTCGGCCGCGCTGGCGGCGAGAGCTTCAAGATCATAGCCGCCTTCCAAAGTCGAGACCACGCGCCCGCCGGCGTGGGCCTCTGCGACATCGCAGATCGCCTCGGTGATCCAGCGGAAATCCTCTTCAAGCCAGTTCAGGTTTGCGAGAGGATCGCGCGCATGGGCGTCGAAGCCGGCCGAGACGATAATGAGTTCGGGCGCGAAGTCGTCGACGGCGGGCAGGATGATGTCACCCCAGGCTCGGCGCATCTCGGTACCGCCCGTCATCGGCGCAAGCGGGGCGTTGACCACATTGTCGTGCGCCCCTGTCTCGTGCGGGCCACCCGTGCCGGGATAAAGCGGCATCTGGTGGGACGAGCAGAACAGCGTCCGTTCCTCGTTCCAGAGGAGGTCCTGCGTTCCGTTTCCGTGGTGCACGTCGAAATCCAGAACGGCGACGCGGGACAGTCCGTGGTGATCCAGCGCCCGCTTGGCCGCGATCGCGGCGTTGCCGAACAGGCAGAAACCCATGGCCGTCTCGGTCTCGGCGTGGTGACCGGGCGGACGCATAGCGACGAAGGCGTTTCGCGCCTCGCCCGCGATGACCGCATCCACGGCGGCCGCGCATCCGCCAAGCGCGCGCAGCGCCGCGTCCAGCGAACCGGGCGAGACATGGGTATCAGCATCGAGCGAGACATAACTCTGCTCGGGTATCGCCGCCTCGATTCGCTCCAGGTAGCTTTCGGGATGGCAGCGCAGCACTTCGGCACGGTCAGCAAGAGGTGCCTCGCGCCAGTCCAGACCGTCCAACTGTCGCAAAGCGGTCCAGACAGCTTCGATCCGGGCCACGCGTTCCGGATGGCCCGGAGGCGTCACATGGGAAAGCGCGGCATCATGGGAAAAGATAAGGGTCATGTCTTGTGTTCACAAAATCGCCGGGGCAAAGCAAGGTGTTTCAAACCAAGATCCGAGATGCCGCATGACCGCAAGCGCATTCCTGGCCGCATGGTTCATTCATCTTCTGGCCGCCGCCTCACCCGGCCCCACCATTCTTCTTGCCGCCAGGGTTGGCGTTACAGACGGGATGCGCTCGGCCGCCTTCCTGTCCCTGGGCTTCGGGATCGGCATCATGGTCTGGGCTCTGGCTGCGCTGTCGGGACTGGCTCTGCTGTTCCAGGCGGCGCCAGCACTGTTCTGGACCTTCAAGATCGCCGGCGGCCTGTTCCTGATGTGGATCGCCCTTCAGATGTGGAGACACGCTTCTGAGCCGCTGCCTGAAGCCACCGCCAGCGGCGCGGCGCGTACGCCGCTATCGGCCCTGAGGCTTGGCCTTGCGACACAGCTGTCGAACCCCAAACCCGCCCTGTTCTTCGGGGCCGTCTTCCTGGGAACCGTGCCCCCGGACGCCTCGCCCCAAGCCATCGCGCTGCTGCTCTTTACCATGTTCATGAACGAGATCGTGTGCACCGCCGGCGTAGCCCGGATATTCTCGCTTGAACGCAGCCGCGCGATCTACGCCGGAATGAAAAGCGCCATCGACCGGGTTTTCGGGGGTATCCTTGCTCTCTTGGGCTTGAAGCTGGCACTGACCTGAATGCGGTTTCGGCGCCACACGCGTTTTATGCTGCGCGCCGGCTGTCACGAAACTGTCATGGTTGGGATTTATCACGCGAGCCATGACAGAGCATTCGGATCGCACTCCAATCATCTTTCGCGATGGCAAGGATTGGCCTGAGGCAGCAATTTTTCTGGTCTTCCTGATCGCCTTCCCATTCGCCATCGTTGCCCTGTGGCGTCTGGGTTCGGAGGTGGTGCCGGTCTATTTCGCACTTCCCTTCACATTAGTCTTTCTTGTCGCGGTTCCCTTCATGGCGGGTCGGTTGAGAGCGGCACGGACACGGCAGATCTCGTTTGATCCGGCGACCGGCGTCCTGCATGTGATCGAAAGCCGGCCGGGACGGCGAGACCACACGCGCGCCGATGTGGGCGAGGTTGACCGCATCGAATTCAACACGACCGACAACGACGGCTTCTGGTACACGGCATGTCTTGTCCTGCGCGACGGACGGTCGTTCGCTTTTGCGCAGGGCAACTGGCGTCCAGATGTATCGGAAAAATACGAGAGGTTCGCCGCGTCACTTCGCCGGGCCAATCCCAACATCCGCCTGGTCGAGACAAACAGTTAGTCCGGCGCCAGCATGTATCCTGCACCGCGCACAGTCTGCAGATAGCGCGGTTGTTTGGGGTCGGCTTCCAGCTTGCGGCGCAGGCGCGTGATCTGGACGTCCACGGCGCGCTCCTGCGCCTGCCCCCCGTCGCGACCCAGTTTCTCGACAAGCTCGGTGCGTGACAGAGCTTTCCCCGGGCATGCCGAGAAAATGCGCATCAGGTGCGCTTCCGTGGCGGTGAGGCGGACGGTCTTGTCACCACTCCACATCACGCCCTTCTCGATATCGTAGCGAAGCGGTCCGAGGGACAGTACCTTCGGCGCGATGGTCTGCGGTTCGCTGGGCGGAACGCGGCGCAGGATCGAGTTGATCCGCAACAGCAGTTCCTTGGGCTCAAACGGTTTTGCCAGGTAGTCGTCCGCGCCTGCCTCAAGCCCCTTGATGCGGTCCTCGGTTTCGCCTTTGGCAGTCAGCAGCAGGATCGGCAGGTCGCGCTTTTCGCGCAGTCGCCTGCAGAAGCTCACGCCATCCTCGCCGGGCATCATCACGTCCAGGACGATCATGTCGAAATCCAGACCGGACAGGATACGCTCCGCATGGGCGGCGTCACGCGCCGCAGAGACAAGAAAGCCGTTCCGGATCAGAAACTTTTGCAGCAAGCTCCGGATACGCTCGTCGTCGTCGACGATCAGCAGGTGTGCGTCGGGTTCGTTCATCCGTTGCTCTCTTTGAGGCGGGTGTAGTGACGGCGAAGGTCCTTGTCCATCATGGCTTCCAGAACCTGCCGAAATCCCGCAACCGCCTCGGGGCCGGCCTCGCGAAACGCCGCGCGCATGCGGTCACGCTGGGCCGTCGACAGTTCTCTTTCCAGAGCCTCGCCAACCTCTGTCAGGAACAGGTGACGTTCGCGCTTGTCCCGCGCACCGACCCGACTTTCGACCAGACCATCCTCGACCAGGGCGCGCAGGACACGATTGAGCGATTGCTTGGTCACACCGAGGATCGACAGCAAGTTGTTCACTGTGGTTCCCGGTGACCGGTTGATGAAATGGATGGCGCGGTGGTGTGCGCGTCCATATCCTTTTTCAGCGAGGATCCGGTCCGGATCGGCGGTAAAGCCACGATAGGCAAAGAACATTGCCTCGATACCTTTCCGCAACTGATCGTCCGTCAGGAACAGCAGACTTTCGCCGCTGGAACCGCTTCCGCTGTCTGGCATGGAACCTCCCTGCTTTCCTTGCGGACTTTATGTCAGCCTTGTTGACATTCCAAGATGCAACTGGTAGCGATTCCCAGATTTTCCGCAACTTTATGACCGATGCGGACTTAATCGCGCAACTTTTGCAAACGGAGGCCTGGCATGGCTGGCGCATACGACGATCGCGACGGGTGGATCTGGATGGACGGCAAGTTGGTGCCATGGCGGGACGCGAACGTGCATCTTCTCACGCATGCGCTGCACTATGCCTCTTCGGTGTTCGAGGGCGAGCGGGCCTACGCCGGCAAGATCTTCGAAAGCCGCAAGCATTCGGAACGGCTTCATTTCTCGGCAGGCCAGTTGGATTTCAAGATCCCCTATACGGTCGACGAGCTTGAAGCCGCGAAATACGAGGTCATGAAGGCCAACGGACTGACGGACGCCTATGTGCGCGCGGTTGCGTGGCGTGGTTCGGGCGAAGACATGGGTGTCTCCTCGGTCCGCAACCCCGTGCGCACAGCCATCGCCGCGTGGCAGTGGGGCGCCTACTATGGCGACAGCAAGTTCAAGGGCGCCAAGCTGGACATCTCCAAGTGGAAGCGTCCCAGCCCCGAGACCATTCCCAGCCACGCCAAGGCCGCCGGTCTCTACATGATCTGTACGCTCTCCAAGCACGCCGCCGAGGCCAAGGGCTGCGCGGACGCAATGATGTTCGACTATCGCGGCTATGTCGCCGAAGCGACAGGCGCGAACATCTTCTTCGTCAAGGACGGCGAAGTGCATACGCCACTGCCGGACTGCTTTCTCAACGGCATTACCCGCCAGACCGTGGTCGGCATGCTGAAGGATCGCCAGATCAAGGTCCACGAGCGCCACATCATGCCCGAGGAACTGGAGGGCTTCCAACAGTGCTGGCTGACCGGCACGGCGGCCGAAGTCACGCCGGTCGGCCAGATCGGCGACTATAACTTCGAGGTGGGTGCGCTGGCGCGCGACATCGCCGAAGGCTACGAGAAACTGGTCCGCGCATAGCGGACCAGCCCGTTACGCGCTCGCCGAAATCAAAGTCCAGAGCGCGGTGGCGACCAGCAGAAACACCTGAACAGCGACGATACCGTTCAATCGAGCGGCGAATGGCATTTTCCGGGTTTTGTGCCGCAAGTGTCTTTGCGCGAGCTTCGCCGCCGGCGACCCGCCGATAAGCGCCAGTTGCAGCAAAGTCGCCTCGGGCACCCGGCGGCGGGCGGTGGTTGCACACCTCTTGTCCCAGGCGAAGGCGCCGTAGGTCAGCAGGTTGATCAGAAGGAGCGCGGCGGCGCCCAGTCCAAGTCCGCCCACCCTACCAGAACTTCCACCAGGGTCGCTTCCGCCCATCTGGGGCAAGGCGGGATCGGCCCTTTTCCGGATCACCATTCGAGTTGTAAACCTCGCCCTCCTGCCCCATCAGGTGCGCATTCAGCCCATCAGCGATCAGGAACAGCTTGCGCCGGAAAGCCGCGTCGGGTTCCGCCGCGACGAGATTGCCGCGTTCCAGCCAGACCCAAGCCTCCCTCGCTCCCGGTTCGCGATCCGGCCAAAGAAGCCAGCGGGCATGCGTCGGTTCCTTGGCCTCGGATGCAACCCGAGGATCAACCGCGGCCGCCCTGTCCCGGTCGATCTCCAGATCCTTGTCGGCCAGAATATACGACGCCCATTCATCAAGTGAAATCTCAGGACCTTCGCTATCCGACCAGTCTTCCTTGCGCGTAATATAGAGGTCGTATCCCATGCCATCCCCCGGAATACCCCTGATTCAATGTCTTCAGTCTGCCCCGAACCCGGCAATTAATCCACCGCGAAGCTACCACCGCTCATCACCCGTACTTGGTGACGATCTTCCGGGCCTTGCCGCGCTGGATATGGAGATACCGTTCGCGCAGGATCACCAGCACGCCGGCGCCGATGACGAGGGCCGATCCGCCCAGCATTCCCAGCGTCGGCACTTCGCTGAACACCACATATCCGATGGCAACGGCGAACAGCATGGAGGCGTATTCGAAGGGCGCGATGATGGATGCGTCGCCGTAGCGATAGGCGCTGGTCAGCATGATCTGTCCGATACCGCCCACAAGACCCGCTCCGATCAGAAACAGGGTGACGCGGCCCGATGGCACGGTCCAGCCAAAAGGCAAGGTCAGCAACGCAAGGCAGGTGGCGGTCACCGAGAACCAGAAGACGATCGCAGCCGGCTCCTCCGTCTCGACCATCTTGCGGACGAAGATCTGGGCGAAGGCCGCGCACAGCGAACCGGTCAGCACCACCAGGGCGCCGAAGGCCAGACGCGGGTCCAAGGTATCGTCGCTGAACGCCGTCAGACGGGGCCAGAGAATGATCAGAACACCCGCCATGCCCAGGGCCACTGCCGTCAGGCGGACCTTGCGCACCGTTTCACCAAGTATCAGCGCGGCCAGAACCACGACGAACAGCGGCATCGCGTACTGGATTGCCTTCACTTCGTAGAGCGGCAGGATGGCAAGGCCGGCGAAACTCATGCCCATCGCCATCGAGCCGATCAGGCCCCGAACGACATGCGCCTTCGGATCGGATGCCTTCAGCCCCGTCCGCAACTCGCCGCGCGAGGCAAGCCAGAGCACGATGACCGGCAGGGCAAAAAACGATCGGAAGAACACCGCCTCTCCCGGCGGAACCTCGATCGAGGCCGCCTTGATGAAGGATGCCATGATGACGAACAGCAAAACTGACGTCAGCTTCAACGCGATCGCGCGAAACGGATTCTCCGGGGCAAAACTCATGCCCCTCAGTATCAGCGGCTTGCCGGGCCGGAAAGTGGCGGATCAGTCTTCGCTACGGCGATCCATGTCGGTGTAGCGGCGCAGCTTCTCTCCCGGGTCACGGGTTCTCGGCTCGCGGTTCAGTGCCTCACTCTGCTCGCCCGGCTTGCCCGATTTTTCGCGGTCGATCTTGGTAAAGTGCTCAAGACGCTCGCTATCGTCGCGCGTCCGGGGACCATCGATGATGTGCTTGGCCATGTGCTTCTCCATAGGTCTAAGAAGCCTGACCATAGCACGAGACCGCCTCCCCTGCCTGACACAGATCAATTTTCCCCAAAAAGTCGCTGCTTCGCCCATCGCGCGGCGTCGGCAACCGTGGGATCGGCGTCGTTCGACAACTTATCCGCTTCGGGCATAAGCGACGGATCTTCCGAGTTGCCGATCGCGTAAAGCACGTTCCGCACGAAGCGGTCCCTGCCGATCCTCTTGATCGGCGAGCCCGAGAATTTCTGGCGGAAGGCCACATCGTCCAACCGCGCCAGATGGGCAAGAGGCGGCGCTTCGAGATCCTCGCGCGCCGCGTATTTCTGATCGCGAGCCGCGCTGGCGAACTTGTTCCAGGGACAAACCGCAAGGCAATCGTCGCAACCGTAGATGCGATTACCCAGCTTCGGGCGCAGCGCTTCGTCCACCGGCCCCCTGTGTTCGATGGTCAGGTAGCTGATGCAGAGCCGCGCATCGAGCTGATAAGGCGCGGGAAAGGCATCGGTCGGGCAGATATCCAGACAGCGGCGGCAACTTCCGCAATGATCGGCTTCCGCCTCGTCGGGTTCCAGCGGCAACGTGGTGAAGATGGCGCCGAGAAAGAACCAGTTGCCCAGATCGCGGCTGACAAGGTTCGTATGCTTGCCCTGCCAGCCAAGCCCTGCCGCCTGCCCCAGCGGCTTTTCGGGCACCGGCGCCGTGTCGACGAAAACCTTGACCTCGCACCCGGTCTCGGACACGAGCCAGCGCGCCACCCGCTTCAGACGCTTTTTCAGGACATCGTGATAGTCCTTGTTGCGCGCATAAACGGAAACAACCCCCCGATCTTTCCGGTCGAGATCCTCCAGAGGATCGTGGCCGGGCGTATAGGGTTCCGCCAACATCACGATCGACCGGGCATCGGGCCAGAGCGCGTGCGGATTCCCCCGCCAGTGCGCCCGATCGGCAAGCCATGACATCTGGCCCTGCCGTCCAGCCCGAAGAAACGCCTCCAGACGATCCGGCACTTCGGGCACCGCATCCGGGGCGCAGACGCGTGCCATGGCAAAGCCTTCGGCCAGGGCCTGGGTGACCAGCCGCTCCTTCAGCATGGCCAATGACAAATTGAAATGAACAGTCTTCCCTCTTGGCTCAAAAACTTCGGGGGAGACGCCGAAGGCGGCGGGGGCAGCGCCCCCTCAGAAATCCAGATCGGCATAATGCTGAGGCGGCGGGAAACCGGGCACGGCATCGGCCAGAAGACTACGGAAGGCCGGACGCGACTTGATCTTGGCGTACCAGTCGCGCACGGTTTCGTTCCTGTTCCAGTCGACATCCGAGATGTAGTCGAGCGCGGACAGGTGCGCCGCGGCGGCGAAATCGGCAAGCGTCAACTCGTTCCCAGCCAGCCAACGCCTCTCGTCCAGAAGAGACCCCAGATAATCAAGGTGGACCTTGATGGCCTTGGCACCGGCCTTGACGTTGGAACTGTCCGGATAGCCTTCCTTGGTGATCTTCTTGTTCACCCGCTCGTAAAGAAGCTTGGAGGTCACCTCGTTGTGAAACTTGTCGTCAAACCATCCGATCAGACGACGGACCTCGTGGCGACCCGCCGGATCCTTCGGCAGCAAGGCCGGTTCGGGGAAACGCTCCTCGAGGTACTCGCAGATGGCGGCGCTTTCACAAAGGGTCAGGCCGTCGATCTTGAGAATCGGAACCTTTCCGGCGGGATTCCTGCGCAGGAAATCGGGATCGCGCTCCCAATAGCGCTCTTCCACGAGTTCGACTTCCAGCCTCTTCTCCGCAAGCGACAACCTGACCTTGCGGCAGAAGGGAGATAGCGGAACGTGATAGAGCCGGATCATCTGTTAACCCCCGATATCGCCCTGAATGCCCCGTTTCTCGGCACAGGGTCAATCCTCGAAGCAATCCGCGCGCCCATCCGCGGCAATTGTCGCGGCGCCATCGGCAATGGATTGCGCGCGGCGGCGCACGAAGGCAGACGGTTGCACGGCCTGACGTTCCTTGGGATTTGGCAGAACGGCGGCCAGAAGAGCCGCCTGCCGCGCGGTCAAACTCGCGGCGGAGACGCCGAAATGATGCTGTGCGGCCGCCTCGATCCCGAACACGCCGGTGTCGAATTCGGCGACGTTCAGATAGACCTCGAGAATGCGGCGCTTGCTCCAGAGCGCTTCGACCACGGGGGTCATCAGACCCTCCAGCGCCTTGCGCAACCAGCTTCGGCCTTGCCAGAGCCAGACGTTCTTCACCGTCTGCTGGGTCAGCGTCGAAGCCCCCCGGTCCCCGCCTTCGGCGATAGCCGCGCGAAGCTGCGCCATGTCGAACCCCCAGTGCAGGCAGAAATTGGCGTCTTCGGCTGCAACGACGGAGCGAACCATGACAGGCGAGATATCCTCGATCGGCACCCAGCGGCGCTGCACCCCGTCAAGGCGCGCCGCCTCGGACAGGATGTAGGGGGTCGTGGGTGGCGAAACGACGGCGAAGATGCCAACCGAGAGGACGATCGCCAGCGCGAATGACAGGATTGCACGGTTGAACGACCGGAGAAATCCCCGCTTCGGCCTTGCCGCGGGTTGCGTCTTCTTCCTGCTCTTGGTCTTCCTTGCCATGATGTCCCGTCGCACGACTTGCGCGAGAGGGCAAGCGTGTCGCTATTCGGCGGCCTTTCGATCGGAACCCGGCGCAGAGAGTCCTTCGGCCTCAACGGCCTCCATCCGCCGTGAGATGACCTTTTCCCTTTTCCTCGCGAATTTCTTCTTCAGTCGGGCCACCCGCGCTTTCTGATAGGCTGACAAAAGCGGATTCGACAGGAAATAGAACGCGATCGCAGTGGCGCTTCCTGGCAGGATGCCCCCCACGAGATAGGGCAGGAATACCCGGTCGTAGAACCTCAGCAGTCCATCCCAATGGGTCGCATCGGTTGTGAAGATCGCGATCATGTTCCGCCACAATTCGACAGCGGCATCCGAAAAAGCGCTGACGACGAACGGCAGGGGAATCGGGGGTTTGCCAAGCATCCAGGACCCGAGCTCCATGGAGACAGCAGCAATGAACGGGAATGTCAGCGGGTTGCCGAAGAACGTGGACAACAGCGCCGCCATGAGGTTGCCGTTGATCAGCCAGGCCAGCCCGGCCGCAATGACGAAATGCAATCCGAAAAACGGCGTGAAGCAGACGAAAACTCCGCAGGCAATGCCCCGGCTGATCTTGTGCGCCGGATCGGGCAATCTGCGCAGACGGTGCAGAACGTAGCGCGCGGCCCGACGCCAGCCCCCCTTCGGATAGAGGCTGTGGCTGACCGCCTGATAGTAGGTCCTTGGCGTTCGGCGCTTGAAGACCACGACCTAGCCCGTCCTTTCCGTCACGGTTTACGTTCCAGATCTCTGTGCCGGGATATCGAGGCGACGTCGCTGTCGGCCTCGAGCGCCAGCATCAGAGCATGCAGATGCTCAATATCGCGCAGCTCCACGTCAACAATAAGACGGTAAAAGTCCGGTTTTCTGTCGATGAAGACCAGGTCAGAGATATTTGCACGCTGCTCGCCGATCAGCGTGCAGATTCGGCCCAGGACACCCGAGTCGTTCGCGATCGTCAGGTCAAGGCTGACATTGTGAACGGCCGGGTGCCGTCCTTCCTGCCAGTGCAGATCGACCCAGCGACCCGATTCCTCCTCGACCTCGGCCAGGGCAGGGCAATCGATGGCGTGGATCATCACGCCCTTTCCACGATAGCTTATGCCGACAATCCGTTCGCCCGGTACCGGCTGACAACAGGCCGCGCGGCGAAAGGTCTGGCCAGGATTCAGCCCCACGACGGCCCGTGCGGCATCGATCTCGTCCCCGGTCTCCTGCGGCAGGTCGGGATAAAGCGTCTCGATCACCTTGCGCGCAGTAAGTTCCGCCGAGCCGATCCGGGCAAGAAGCTCGGTGCTGTTGTGGACGCCCAGGTGATTGGCCGCAGTGGTCAGGGCCTTCTCGGTCATGCGCCGCCCGACATGCTCGAAGGCCACCCGCGCCAATTCCCGGCCCAGCTTGATGAACCGCTCCTTGTCCTCCTCGCGCAGCGAACGCCGGATCGCGGTCTTTGCGCGCCCCGTGGCCACGATGTCGATCCAGGTGACCTGCGGGCGCTGGCCTTCGGCGGTCATGATCTCGACCGACTGGCCATTCTTCAGGCGGGTCCAAAGAGGAACACGGATTCCGTCGATCTTCGCTCCGACGCAACCGTCACCGATGCGCGTGTGGATCGCGTAAGCGAAATCCAGCGGCGTCGCACCGCGCGGCAGCTTGACCACTTCGCCCTTGGGCGTGAAGCAGAAGACCTGGTCGGTATACATCTCCAGCTTGACCGCCTCGAGGAACTCGTCGTGATCCTCCTCGGTATCGAAGCGTTCTGTCAGAGATGAAATCCACTTGGCCGGGTCGACGGCGAACGGGTTTTCCGCGCGTACCCCGTCACGGTACGACCAATGCGCAGCCACACCGGACTCGGCCACCTCGTGCATCTCGCGCGTTCGGATCTGGATCTCGACGCGCTTTCCGTCCCGGCCGGAAACCGTGGTGTGTATGGAACGGTACCCGTTCGACTTCGGCTGGCTGATGTAATCCTTGAATCGCCCCGGCACCGCGCGCCAGCGCTGATGCACCGCACCCAAAGCCGCGTAACAGTCAGCCTCGGTCGGGACGATGACGCGGAAGCCGTAGATGTCCGAGAGGCGAGAGAATCCGATCTTCTTCTCTTCCATCTTGCGCCAGATGGAATGCGGTTTCTTCGCGCGCCCAAGAACCTCGGCCTTGATCCCGGCCTTTTCCAGTTCCAGCTCCATGTCCGCGGTAATTCGCTGGATCACGTCACCGGTTTCGCGCTGCAGAGTGATGAACCGGCGGATGATCGAGTTGCGCGCTTCAGGGTTCAGAACGCGGAAGGCAAGGTCTTCCAGTTCCTCGCGCATCCACTGCATGCCCATCCGGCCTGCCAGCGGCGCGAAGATATCCATTGTCTCGCGCGCCTTCTGAACCTGCTTGTCGGGCCGCATGGAGCGGATCGTGCGCATGTTGTGCAACCGGTCGGCCAGCTTCACCAGGATAACGCGCAGATCCTTGGACATGGCCATAAACAGCTTGCGGAAGTTCTCGGCCTGCTTTGTCTCGGTCGAGGACAGTTGCAGGTTGGTCAGCTTTGTGACGCCATCGACAAGATCCGCGATCTCACGACCAAACTCCTTCTCGATTTCGGAATAGGTCGAGCGGGTATCCTCGATCGTGTCATGGAGCAGGGCCGTGATGATCGTCGCGTCGTCCAGCTGCTGCTCTGTGAGGATGGCGGCAACTGCGACCGGGTGCGAGAAATAGGGCTCGCCCGAGTGGCGAAACTGGCCCTCGTGCATGCGTTTCCCATACTCGTAGGCATGGGCGATCAGCTTGGCATTTGTCTTCGGGTTGTAGTTCTGGACCAGCGCGATCAGGTCATCGGCATCGATCATTGCTAGCCCCACACTCCCCGGGGGATGAGACCAGCCCTTACGGCTGTCCCTGTGCTTCCATCAAAGCACGCAAAAGCTTCTCTTCGCTCATGTCGTCGTCTGCGGGCTTGTCAGAATCGCCGCCACCCATAAGCAGGGCCATCGCGTCATCTTCCGGCTCGTCGACCTCGATCTGCGTCTGGTGCGATTCGATCATGCGTTCGCGCAGATGATCCGCCGACTGAGTCTCCTCCGCGATCTCGCGCAGGCTGACGACAGGGTTCTTGTCGTTGTCGCGATCCACGGTAAGCGGCGCGCCAGTCGAAATCTCACGCGCACGATGTGCGGCAAGCATCACCAGCTCGAACCGGTTCGGAACCTTGTCAACGCAATCTTCAACCGTCACGCGGGCCATCTGAGGTCTCCGTCTGAAATGGGATCAGGCCGTGTAACTAAGCGCGCCACTTGGGAAAGACAAGGAAAATCTGGCGTCGTCCTGCCTACATCTCCTGGGTAATGCATTCGTTCATGGATAATTCGCCCTCATGCACCCATATACTCGGCAGTTTGCGGAACCTCCTCGGATGCAGGGAATTGCGATCCATTAGGTTATCGCCATAAAACCTATAGGCGAATTGACAAGATATACACTTATGGATAGTTGCATCTGTTCATTATTTACGACTACCTAAACCGACCGGCTGGACGCATTTCCAATGCACACTCACGGATATTTCACCGCCGGTCAAAAATAGGAAGGGCATTCCATGTTCTATCGGGACGAACGGCTCGCGCTGTTCATCGATGGCTCGAATCTTTATGCGGCGGCAAAGTCATTAGGTTTCGACATCGACTACAAACTCCTGCGCGAAGAATTCAAGCGCCGCGGCAAGCTGCTGCGTGCGTTCTACTACACTGCCCTGCTGGAAAACGACGAGTATTCGCCGATCCGGCCCCTCGTTGACTGGCTGCACTACAACGGTTTTTCCATGGTCACCAAACCGGCCAAGGAGTTCACCGACAGCCAGGGACGCCGGAAGGTCAAGGGCAACATGGATATCGAACTGACGGTCGATGCCATGGAACTTGCACCCCATGTCGATCACATCGTGCTGTTCTCGGGCGACGGCGACTTCCGTCCGCTGGTGGAAAGCCTGCAGCGCCAGGGTGTCCGCGTGTCGGTCGTCTCGACCATCCGCTCGCAGCCGCCGATGATCGCCGACGAACTGCGCCGCCAGGCTGACAATTTCATCGAACTGGATGAACTGAAGGATGTCATCGGGCGTCCCCCGCGCGAGCCGCGGGAAGACGACCTCGACTAATTAGCCGCCTCATAGGCCGCGTTCAATTCATCATGACGTTCGATGATGCGACGCGGCCATGTGCTTTTGATGTAGGCCAGAACGGCGACGATCTCGTCATCTCTGAGGACATCGCCGTAGCCCATCATGTTCGACCGGTAATTCCCGCCGACGACCGCTTCGGTGCCCAGCTTTACGATCGTGAACAGTTGCGCATCCGGATGGTGCCACGTGTGGCCGGTCTCGTCATGCGGCGGCGCAGGCAGATAACCGTCGGCATCACGCTCCGTCCAGTCCGGCTGGCCTTCCAGCGCCTCGCCATGACAGGCCGCGCAGTGCTCGGCATAGACGGCCTGACCCAGCGCGACGACTTCGGAATCCCGATAGGCAAACGACGCGCCCTCGGAGGCCCGGCTGTCGATTGCCACATATGCCAACCCTGCCCCCGCAAGAACGGCCACCACCGCCGGCTTCCACATTACGCTGACCCTTTCTCATGATCCGCCACCCTGATCTAGAAATGCCGCGGAAAACAGACAAGGCAAGGCTGGACGCATCCGGCAACAGCGAATAGGTCTGAATGTGGAGAAACGCGCATGACCAAACCTGCACTTACCCTGTATCTCGCGGCGCCGCGCGGCTTCTGCGCCGGTGTCGATCGCGCCATCAAGATCGTCGAGATGGCGCTCGAAAAATGGGGCGCCCCCGTCTACGTGCGCCATGAAATCGTGCACAACAAGTTCGTCGTCGACGGTCTGCGCGACAAGGGCGCGATCTTCGTCGAGGAACTGGAAGAGTGTCCGACGGACCGCCCTGTCATCTTCTCGGCCCATGGCGTGCCCAAGGCGGTTCCGGCCGAGGCGGAGCGGCGCGAGATGGTCTATGTCGATGCCACCTGCCCCCTGGTCTCCAAGGTCCACATAGAGGCCGAACGACACTTCAGGAACGGCCTGCAGATGGTGATGATCGGCCATGCCGGCCATCCCGAGACGCTGGGCACCATGGGTCAGCTGCCCGAAGGCGAGGTCATTCTGGTGGAAACCGTCGATGACGTCGCCACCATCCGGCCCCGCGATACGGAGAAGCTGGCGTTCATCACTCAGACCACGCTCTCGGTCGACGATACCGCCGATATCGTCGCGGCGCTTCAGTCGCGATTTCCCGCGATCGTCGGCCCGCACAAGGAAGACATCTGCTACGCCACGACGAACAGGCAGGAAGCGGTCAAGGCCATGGCGCCGAAAATCGACGCGCTTCTTGTCATCGGCGCGCCGAACTCGTCGAATTCGCAGCGCCTCGTCGAAGTCGGTCGCACCGCCGGTTGCCGCTATGCACAACTCGTCCAGAGAGCCGGCGACATCGACTGGCGTGCCCTCTCCGGTGCCTCTGCCGTCGGCCTGACCGCGGGAGCCAGCGCGCCCGAAGTCCTTGTCAACGAGGTCATCGACGCGTTCCGCGATCACTATGACGTCAGAGTCGAGATGGTGGAAACCGCCGTCGAGAACGTCGAATTCAAAGTGCCGCGCGTTCTGCGGGAACCGGCATGATTCCCCGCGCCCCGTTCGCTCTTGGCCTGGCCGGGCTGATCCCATTCATTTGGGGTGCTGCCACGCTGTTGTCAGGAGATTTGGCCGCATGGGGCGTGCAAAATCTTGGCGCACGCTTCTCCGGTCCCTTCGTCCTTCTGAACTACGGTCAGATCATCCTTGCCTTCATGTCGGGCGTGCTTTGGGGGTTCGCGACCAAGGCACACGGGTCGCGGGCCGCGACGGGATACACGCTCTCGGTTCTTCCGGCGCTCTCTGTGTTCTTCACGGTCGGCGCGGGACCGGCCTCTTCCGCGATCTACCTGATCGCCGGTTTCGTCGGCCTTCTGGCACTGGACTGGGCCTTCTGGCGGCAAGGTCTGGCGCCGGAGTGGTGGATGCGGCTGCGCATCCTCCTGACCGTGGTCGTCGTCGCCTGCCTTTCACTCCTGGTGCTTTGATGACCGACAAGCAGACACTCGATGTCTATGCGCAGCGCGCTGGGGACTATGCGGCCCGGTTCGGAGATGAAGCGCCCGGCAAGCACCTGACCCATTTCATGTCTCAACTGCCCAAAGGCGGGCGCGTGCTGGATCTGGGCTGCGGACCTGGGCGGTCTGCCGCCGTGATGCGCGATCAAGGCTTTGCTGTGGACGCATGGGATGCATCCCCACAGATGGCTGCAATCGGCGCCGAGAAGTTCGGGCTGTCGATCGAGGTTCGGGATTTTTCCAGCCTCACGGCGGACAGTGAATATGACGGCATCTACGCCAATTTCTCGCTGCTTCACGCCTCGAAGTCGGAGATGCCAGAGCATCTTGGGCGCATCGCCGATGCCTTGAAGCCGAAGGGGCTGTTTCACATCGGACTGAAGAGCGGCGATGGTGAGGCCCGCGATGCGCTGGGCCGGTTCTACGCATATTACCAGGACGCCGAATTGACAGCGCTGCTGGAAGAGGCCGGACTTTCGGTCGAAACCCGCAACTTCGGCGCAGACGAAGGTTTGGACGGCACTCTGGCTCCCTGGATGATTTTGACGGTGAGAAAGATTTGATGACGAAACTTACCCTCTATTCCATGCCGTCCTCCGGCAACAGCTACAAGGTCAGGCTGCTGCTCTCACTTCTGGGACGGCCGTACACCCATGTCGGGATGGAGTATGAAACGCCGGCCCTCGCAAAAGCGCATGCCGAGGGAACGCTGCCGCTCAGCAAACTGCCGGTTCTGGAACTCCCGGACGGCACCCGCCTTCCGGAATCGAATGCGATCCTCTGCTATCTGGCGGAGGGCACGGACTGGATGCCGTCCGACCCGATCGACCGTGCCCGGATGCTGGGCTGGATGTTCTGGGAACAGAACCAGCACGAGGGCGTAATCGCGGTTCGTGCGGCGATCCTCTCCTACGCATCGCGCGCTCACCTTCGGACGCCTGAACGTCTGGCCGATCTTCTGGAACGCGGGCATGGTCTGCTGCAGCAGATGGAAAACAGGCTTGAAACGAACGACTGGATCGCAACGGACGGGCCCACGGTCGCCGACATCTCGCTCTATGGCTACACCCACAGCGCCGGGACCAAGGGCGGGTTCGACATGGGGCGGTTTCCTGCAATCAACCGCTGGCTGGACCGCATCGCGGCCATGCCGGGCCATGTCGGCCTGAACGCCATTCCGGCATGACGGAGCTATTTGCCTATACCGACGGTGCCTGCTCGGGCAACCCCGGCCCCGGAGGCTGGGGCGCGCTGTTGATTGCCCGGAACGGCGAGACCGTGCTGAAGGAACGCGAGTTGAAAGGCGGCGAGGCGGACACGACCAACAACCGCATGGAACTTCTTGCCGCGATCAACGCGCTGGAGGCGCTGGAGCGGTCCTCGGCCATCACGCTGGTCACGGATTCGGCCTATGTGAAGAACGGGGTGGAAAGCTGGATCCACGGCTGGAAACGGAACGGCTGGAAAACCTCGAACAAGAAACCGGTCAAGAACGTCGATCTCTGGCAGCGGCTTGACGAGGCGCGGCTGCGCCACGACGTGACATGGGAATGGATCAAGGGTCATGCCGGCCATCCAGAGAACGAACGCGCCGACGAGCTGGCCCGCGCAGGTATGGAGCCTTTCAAGCCTTCGAGATCGGAGCAATGACCCTGATCGCGCTGCTGGACGGGGCATCGGTCTTCGTTTTCGCGTTGACCGGCGGGTTGGCGGCGTCGAGAGCGCAGCTTGATATCATCGGGTTCCTTTTCTTCGCAGCGCTGACGGCCGTGGGCGGCGGCACGGTGCGCGATCTCCTGCTCGACCGGACACCGTTCTGGATCGACCGACCCTCATATCTGCTCATCGCGGCAAGTGCCGCCATCGTGGTCTTCTTCACGGCCCATCTTGTCGAAAGCCGCGCGCGCTGGCTGACATGGTTCGATGCCGCCGCGCTTTCGGTCGCGGTGCCCGCAGGCCTGGCTGCGGCCTATGGTACCGGCGTGGGATCTGCAGTCGCGATCATAATGGGCGTTCTCACCGGCACGATGGGCGGACTGATGCGCGATGTCGTCGCGAACGAGGTGCCGATGGTTCTGCGCCAGGGCGAACTCTATGTCACTGCGGCTTTCGTCGGCGCCGCATCCGGGGTCCTTCTGGCCCCGACACTCGGCCTCGTTGCCGCTCTGTCGGTCACGGCGGCCGTAACATTCCTGCTGCGGGCGGGTTCCCTGGCTTTCGGCTGGCGGCTTCCGGTCTACAAAGCGCGCCCACCGCGCGACCGGCAGAGCTGACCGGGTCTATTTGCGCCTGCGCCGCGCAATGGCTTCCGACGGGATCAGAACCAGTGCGCCCGCCGCGCCGACGATCGCGTTCAGGCCGTGACTGCCCAGCGAGATGTTGAACATCACCCGCGCCATGAAGAACAGGATGACGCCACCCAGCGCGATGATGATCGCCTGCAGGTAGCCGTGATGGGTGAACCCCCATTTCTCCGAGAAATAGGCGACAAGACCGCCAATCACCAGGGACCCCCAGAACGCGAAAAACATGCCGTCACCCTCCTGCTCTGCCGGGAATGTAGGATGCTCGGGACCGCTGGGCAATCGCTGCAACCAGGCAAGAAAAAAGCGGCGGGCACTGGCCCGCCGCCTTTCACAATTTCTATCCGGAACCGATCAGGCGTTGCCGGTCGCCGACACTACGTCAACGGTCACGCCCGGGCCCATGGTGGACGACAGAGCGACGCGCTTCATGTAGGTGCCCTTGGCGCCCGTGGGCTTCGCCCGCGACACGGCCTCGACGAAGGCACGAACGTTCTCGACCAGTTTGGCCTCGTCGAACGACACCTTGCCAACACCGGCATGCACCACGCCGGCCTTCTCGACCTTGAAGGTTACCTGACCGCCCTTGGCTGCCTCGATGGCCTCCTTGACGTCCATGGTCACCGTTCCGACCTTCGGGTTCGGCATCAGGTTGCGCGGACCAAGAACCTTGCCCAGACGACCGACGATCGGCATCATGTCCGGCGTCGCAATGCAGCGATCGAACTCGATCTTTCCGCCCTGGATGGTTTCCATCAGGTCCTCGGCGCCCACGATGTCGGCGCCAGCGGCCTTGGCCTCATCGGCCTTGACGCCACGGGCGAAGACGGCGACGCGGACAGTTTTGCCTGTGCCGTTCGGCAGCGTCACCGAGCCGCGGACCATCTGGTCGGCGTGGCGCGGATCGACACCGAGGTTCATCGCGATTTCCACCGTCTCGTCGAACTTGGCGTTGGCGTTGGCCTTGATCAGGCTGACCGCCTCTTCCAGCGAGAGGTTTTCCTTGCCGGCGAAGGCTTCGCGGGCTGCTTTCGTGCGTTTTCCAAGCTTTGCCATGGCGATTACCCCTTCACCTCGATGCCCATCGACTTGGCCGAGCCGAGGATGATCTTCATCGCGGCTTCGACGTCGTTGGCATTCAGGTCCTTCATCTTGGCCTCTGCGATCTCGCGCAGTTGGGCCGTGGTGACCGTGCCGGCGGTCTCGCGCGAAGGCTTGTTCGCACCCGACTTGAGCTTGGCCGCCTTCTTCAGGAAATAGGACGCGGGCGGCGTCTTGATATCCATCGTAAAGGATTTGTCCTGGTAATAGGTAATCACGGTGGGGCAAGGCGCACCCGGCTCCATTTCCTGCGTCTTGGCGTTGAACGCCTTGCAGAATTCCATGATATTGATGCCGCGCTGACCCAGCGCCGGTCCGACCGGCGGAGAGGGGTTCGCTTGGCCGGCTTTCACCTGAAGCTTCAGGGTGCCGACGACTTTCTTGGCCATTGGAGGCCCTCCTTTCTCAACCTCGCCGAAACGCGTTCCGGCAAGTTCATGTCGATGTGGTCCGGTCCGGACATCGCGATGCCCTCGCCTCCCACAGATATGCCCGCAGAGCGGACTGGCGGGAGGTACACGGGATGGAAAGGCATTTCAAGCCCCGAACTGACTGGAAAGCCGCCGCCTAAGGAATTCCACGGACCCGTTGCAGCATTGGTCTAATCGCGTGCGCCAAACGGATAGGCACGGTGCAAGAGAACTCGACATACTTGCAGATCTAGTGGTCTATTTTTTGGATATTCGTAGAGAAAGGCTCGCTCGATGCTGTTCCCCATTCATCGCCTGCTCCTCATGACCTTAGCCTGCCTTGTTGCCGCCACTTCGGCTCAGGCTGAATGGAGCTTCAGCACGGGGATGTATCCCAACGCCTTCATCCAGACCGACAAGGCGACGCTTGAACTGCAGTGCGACCGGGTGCGTTTCGCGCCCGCCGGCTATGAGGACTCTCAGGACATCGTCTCCAAACAGGGCCTTTCGTTCCGCTTCATGAAGAACGGCTCCACCGAGACTGGCGCGTTTCAGGCTGGAGCTTCGAACGCGGAGATTTCGATCGTCGACAACTATCCCGTCGAGATTCGGTTCTACGATCAGGGCGATTACGATTTCGTTCTGGACCAGATTGCGCGGAACGCAGTTCTGAACCTGTCGATGATCGATCAGGACATCACCTACGGCATCTTCACGCTCCAAGGCTCGGCCGCGGCGGTCAGATCACTGCGCGCCGCCTGCAACTCCGGCGCATCGGCGTCCCAGTCTCCGGCCATGGAAGTGCCCGAGGGCATCGTCTACTGCGGCGGCGGCGCTATTCAGCGGGTCATCGAATATGCCATCGTGGGACAGTCAGGCGACCAGTGGGACGCCATCGTTACGGTAAATGGCGAGACCGTCCGCGCCATGACTGCATACAGCTACTTCGGAAACTCCCAGCCGCCTGGAGGCTTCCAATTTGCGCTCCTGGGCGAAGACCGGTCGGAGTACCTTGTCTTCAGCGACGGGGGGCGGAACTGGATCGAGTCGGGCGACTACGAATACGACCAGTGCAATTGAACCGCACGGAAAGGAAAGAGATACGGAGATGGGCGACCAACGATCTGGAAATGGCAAACGCACCGGCACCGGAACATGGACGGTCGCTCTCTCCTTGATCGCCGCGGCCATTTGTACTGGCCCGGCGATTGCTCAGGACTGGTCCGAACTGCCCCAGCAATTGCTGGAAAAGGTCGAGGCCGCCAAACAGGCGTGTTCGGATTTCGAGAACGGTCAGTTCGCCCTCGAATTCGGAGCCGTACAGCGCGTCGATCTTGATGGCGACATCTATAAGGACTGGGCTCTGGACGAAGCCGGGTTTGCCTGTTCGTCAGCCGCATCGCTCTATTGCGGCACTGGCGGCTGCATGTCTCACTTCCTGGTCGGGGATCGCGTGTCCTCGCTTCTCAATCAGGGATGGGACATGGCGAACATCGGCCCGTTCCGCGTGCTTCTGGCGGACGTACACGGCTCGCAGTGCGGTTGCATCAACCCGACACCCTGTATCGTGGCCAGTGCCTGGGATCCCGAGGATAAGGTCTGGCGCAGCACAGACGCGAAATGGGAATGAAACTGATGGTCCGGATCGAAAAGGTGATGTCCGGCATCGCTGGCTGCGCCTTTGCGCTGGCCCTGACGGGATGCGTCGAAGCGACCCCCGAAGTCGCGATCAGTGAGCCCGACCCGGAACTGGTCTTCGTCCGCGGTTACCGCGGTGCTGCGGACGAATGCCAACTGGTCGGCGAAACCGCATTCACGGTGGATTTCCTCGACGATGTGGCCGATCTCGTGGCCTGCCCGACCGGAGGCGCTGCGATGGCAAGCCTCATGGCCGAAACCGGAGTGTCGATGGTCACCCAGACCAACAGTTTCACGTTCTTCAGCATTCCCACCCGTTAGGGGCCGCCGAACAGGGTATGCTCGCGCTGGCGCCGCCCGGCGAGCAAATCGCTTACACTTGCTTCGACACCTGGGTGAATTCCAGTTCGACCGGCGTGGCGCGGCCGAAGATCGAGACTGTCACCTTCAGGCGCTGGTTGTCTTCGTCGACCTCTTCCACGGTGCCGTCGAAATCTTCGAACGGACCGTCGTTGACCTTCACCTTCTCGCCGACGTCGAACGAGATCATCAGCTTCGGCGCGGCCTCGCCTTCCTCGACGCGGTTCAGGATCTGGTTCACTTCCTCGTCGCGCATCGGCATCGGACGACCCTGGGGTCCAAGGAAACCCGTAACGCGGTTGATCGAATTGATCAGGTGATAGCCCTCGTCGGTCATCTCCATGCGCACCAGCACATAGCCGGGCATGAAACGCCGCTCGGTGGTGACTTTCTTGCCCCGGCGGATCTCGATGACTTCCTCGGTCGGAACCAGAACTTCCTCGATCTGGTCTTCCAGGCCGGCGTCGACCACCGCATGGCGAATCTGCTCCGCGATCTTCTTCTCGAAGTTCGACAGCACGCTTACCGAATACCAGCGCTTGGCCATGTTCCGTCCTTTTCAATCACTGTGCCGCCGCTGCGGCTATGGGTTCCGGACAGCCGCCATCGTCTTGTAAAGTCAGGCCGGCCATGTCAGGGAGTCGTGGGCGGAATACACGCCTTGGCGCGGCAGTTCAAGACAGAACGCGTGCCCTGAACGCGGGCTTCAGCCCACCAGCGAAAGCACGCCCTGAAGACCTTGCCGGATCAGGAAATCCACAAGGAAGAAGAAGGCAGCCGTAAGGATCGCCAGAAAGAAGACCATCGTGGAAGTGATCAGCACCTCGCGGCGCGACGGCCAGATGACCTTCGACACCTCGGCGCGAACTTCCTGAACGAACTGCAGCGGATTTCTGGTTCCGGCCATGTCTCTCTCGATCCTTGTGTTTGGGCGCAGATACGGCTTTCCGCGCGGTGTTTCAAGCCTTGGGCAATACAGCCTGCAATGCAGCGGCATCCCCGCCGCAGATTTCCGCCTCGTACGCCACGATGGTCTCAATGGGCCAGTCCCACCAGGCAAGCTCCATGAGCCGCCCGATCACCTCGTCTGAAAAGCGCTTCCGCACCACGCGCGCCGGGTTGCCGGCAACGATCGCATAGTCCGGCACCTCTCCCGAAACGACGGCCCGCGCACCTACGATCACACCGGATCCCACCCGCGCGCCGGGCAGGATCGCGGCCCCATCGCTGATCCAGACATCATTACCGATCACCGTGTCGGGAAATCGGGACGGCATCGAGGGCCGCCCAGAGGGATCGCCGTCGAAGATGGCGAAGGGATAGGTCGAAATGCCGTCGTAGCGATGGTTTGAAGAGGCCGTAATGAACCGCGCACCGTTCGCGATCTGGCAGAAACGGCCAATCACCAGCCGCTCGGGCGAGAACGGGAAGAGATAGGGCGCAAGACGCCCGGCCCAGTCCTCGGGCGCATCGGCATCGAAGGCGTAGGTGTAGTCGCCCACCTCGATTCGGGGATGATCGATCACGGCGGACAGGAACACAGCGCCTTTGTGCGGAGTGCCATCGGGAAGAATCAGCGGATGACGAGTGTCGGGAGAAGGGAACGGCATGGAGGCACCTTTCTTGTCTGAATGTCGGATGACGGTCAGATGCGGTGCGTGTCCATTTGTCCTGCTCCTCTTCTGCGCCTGGCAGGGGCGGAGGGACTCGAACCCCCGACCCTCGGTTTTGGAGACCGATGCTCTACCAACTGAGCTACACCCCTAAGGCCGGAGTTGCCTAATCCGTCGCTCGTCCGGAATCAAGCGCTGTTTCGCATAGGTTGGCTCAATATCCGGTCCCCGGCTGCACGAGTTCAGGAAACCGCGGTTGCCGCACGGCTGCTGCGCGGTCTCAACCCGGCCTCCAGGTGCCGGAACCAAAAGGAAAAGGGCCGCCGGTTACCCGACGGCCCCTGATCTTTCGCCGCGCCTCGAAGCGCTGGCGGATTACTCGATGATTTTCGAGACGACGCCTGCGCCGACGGTGCGTCCGCCTTCACGGATGGCGAAGCGGAGCTTCTCTTCCATCGCAATCGGGGCGATCAGTTCCACCGTGAACGACACGTTGTCGCCCGGCATCACCATCTC
>NZ_JBLBVK010000052.1:0-179807 GCF_047314965.1 Silicimonas lutimaris
CACATCACCACCAGCCGTCAGCTTCAGCTCAATCTCACGCAGCAGCTTCAAGATGTCTTCGTCTGAATGTCGCTTCCTCGCCATGCCCAATCCCCCTCTCGCGGCCAAAGTAATGGCCCAGTTCTAGGGGGGAAGGACAAAGCCACTGTTCCCACCCTTGGGGCGGCATGCCTCCTCCTGTCGGCATGCGGCGGCGGTGGTGGCGGAACAACCGGTGCGCCGCTGGCTAGCGCTGATCGAGCTTTTCTGGAGTCCTTGGATTTGGCCACGCCAACTGACGCCGGTGCCATGCCCAATAGCGGCACGGCAAGCTATAGCGGCGTCGCGGCTTTCGGCTCTGCCAACGAGATCGATGCCCTTCTCAACTCGCCTGCGATGGTATCCGAAGTCAGTTTCGAGGCAAATTTCGGGACAGGCGAAATCGATGGCACGTTCGACGCCTTCCAAGGCGCTTCCGGTGAATCCATATCCGGCAGCCTGACCCTCTCTCAGGGAACGATCGCAAACGCAGCCATGTCGGCACAAATCGACGGGACCCTGAGCATTCAGGGATCGAGCAACGCAATCTCGGGCATCGCGGTCGGACAATTCACTGGCGCAACCGCAGACGGGATCGGCGGGGCACTGGCAGGCACCCAGACTTCGGCGTCCAACACATCGGACCTGTTCGGGATCTTCGGCGCCACCCGATAGGTGGCCGCTCAAAAAGACAGTGGGGTTATGAAATGACAATTCAACGTGGTGACGACAGGATCTTCCTGTCCAATCTGAGCGGCGAGATCTTCGCCTGGGACCTGCAGGCCAACACGTTCAGCCTGATTGCCGACACCGGTGTAGGACTGACGGACATCGCAGTAGCGCCCGACGGGAGGCTCTACGGAATCAGCTTTACCGGTCTCTATGAAATCCTCCTCGATAGCGGCACAGCGCACTATATCGGGGCGCTTCGCAGCGATACCGATCTCTACTTCGCCGTGAACACACTGACCGGCGCAAACGGGTTCGACATCTCTCCCGACGGCGTGGGGCGCATCTCCAGCTACAACAATAGCATCGTCGTCACGGTTGATCTCGACACGGGCGAAGTTGCGAACACTTCGGGCCCGGTGTTGGGCCAGGTTGCCACGTCATCGGGCGATATCTGGTACACATCCGACAACGAATATGCAGTCACAACAACAAATTACACTATGGTCTTCGCGCAGCCTTCCTTGTCGGGTCAGCGTGATATTCAGGTCTCCAGCCAGTTCATCTCCGGCAACAATGTCTATGGTCTTGTCGGTGCGCCTGTCAGCGCTGGTGGAATTGTCGAGGGAACTCTTCTCGGGTTTGTCGGCAACACGGTCTATGACCTGAGCCCCGGGAATTTCACGCTTGGTCCCGGATTGGCCAGCCTGCCTGAGATCGGCACCGTTTCCGGTGCCACCGCCCTGCGGGACGGACAGGGAAGTACGCCCCCGCCGCCCCCGCCGCCGGAACCGGAATCGAACGAAATCGCATTCACGCCGGCCGTCGCCGCGCGTCTGGCAAAGGCCGCCTATCTCCTCGACGACGAAGGCAATGGCCAATCGATGGAAAGCTCGCGTGACAACCTGATCAGCCCAGGCTCGGCCGAAGCACTTCAGGAACTCTTGGACATGGGTCTCGAACTGGTCGGCTCCGACCTGCTGCCAGTAAACGATTCCGGCGGGGACGACGGACTCTATCTGAATGAAAATGCAGCCGCCCTTCTGATGAAGGACGACAGTTCGCTGTTCATCGCGTTTCGCGGGACGAACTCGCCGTTCTCCGTTGAAGACGGCGCTCCGAACCTGCTCGAAGTTGGAGCCGGCGTTCTTGCCGACAGCCTTCAATTGGCATCGTCGGCGTACCGTTTCGATCTCCCCAAGGCTCAGATTCTGACGTTGCTCGGAAATGGCCTCGACTTTCTGTCCGACAACGACCTCGGACCAGATCAGCAGCACTGGATTCCACGCGAACTGCATTGGAACCTGTTTCAGGAGCTGACAGAAGGCATTCGGACAGCGCTCCAGGAACAGCCCTGGATCGACAAGGTCTATGTCACCGGCCACAGCCTTGGCGGCGCGATGGTCAATTACTTCATGAAAGAGTTCCAGGACGGCAGCTTCGACGGCAATCAGGTGTCGTTCCAGGCAATCTCTTTCGCGTCTCCCGGCACGAACCTCGATCTTTTCGATGGCGACGACCCTCGAACGGTCAATTTCATGACCGATGGAGATGCACTCTCCTATCCGGAGGCCTTCCTCGACGCACCCGGGCAGGAAAAGCGGATCTTCTTCGATGTCGACAACGGTATCGGTCAGTTCCTGGAACTCACAAGCGCCACCAAGGCGCACGACATGGGTGTTTATCTTGGGGCCCTTAAGCTCGCGGAAGAGATGGGACTGAGTTCGGTCATCGAGAACTCTCCCTTCTTCGAAGCGAACAGCCTTTACGTCGAACTCGCCGAGTATGGTGGTGCCTACTCGGCCGTTAACGAGCCGCTTCAGATCGGGAACCTGCTCGGCACAGATACCATTGGACGGTTTCCCTTTGCCGTTCTCGGCGGGAGCGCACCGGATCTGATCGATCTTTCCGACATGGGAGGTTCGATCATAGCCGGGCTCGCCGGGAACGATATCTTGACCGGCTCCTTGGTTGGCAGCGACATATTCGTCTTTGGTCCGAGCAGCGGCACAGACAGCGTCACAAACTTCGATCCGGGGCTGGATTGGATCGATCTGTCACCGTTCCTGCAGGAAGGCACCGACGCCGTCGTTCAGACCCGTGCGCTTACCTCCGGCATCCAGCTTCTGGTCAACGACGAACCGGTCGCGGTGTTCAGCGCGAACCTGACTGACGAGGACATCATCTCTCGCATTGTGACGGACGCGGATTTCTTCGCCCTCGTCTGAACCGACATACGGTGCCGTCCCGGCATCCGTTGCGAAAAGAGGCACAGTTTTCAATTCAACCTGAAAGGAAAGAAAGGTTTAAAGATGAGATACTTGGGTGGAATATCACTTCTTGCGATACTACTGTCTGGCTGCGGCGGAGGTTCCGGAGGAGGAACCGTCCCGATCGCGAATGCGCCAATCTTGTCCGAACAGCAAATCATCGACACGGGATACGCGCTTATCGATCAATTCGCCTCCGAGGCTCCGACAGCCACGATGCCAGCAAGCGGCATTGTAACCTACCAGGGAGTCGGGGCCGCGAGCCCAAGCGGAAGCACGCCGTCCGAAATCATCGCCACCGCCACTTCCGTTTATCAGGTCACGGCACAGGTGGATTTCGCAAACTCCACGATGACCGGCCAAGCGTACAACTTCCAGTCGACAACGCCTGGGTACGACATATCCGGATCGCTTGGCGCAACCGGCACCGTCTCGGGCTCTTCCTTCAGCGGGACGTACTCGGGAAGCATGACCGAACAAGGCATTCCGGTCACGTACAGCGGAACAATTGCCGGTGACTTCGTTGGCGGGGACGCTGCTGCCATGATCGGAACCGGTAGCGGAACGGCCACGGCTCAAGGGATCGGGACGATCGGTTTCAACAGCTACTGGGGCGCGGCCAGATAAATGACTTTCCCCGCAAAATCGTGACAGAGAACGGCCGGAGGACCCGGCCGTTCATTTCGCATCAATACGCACAAAAACAAGGAAAGCAGAAATGAAACGCGCATTTCCAACCACAGTCATCGCGCTGACGGTGTTGTCCGCCTGCGGCGGAGGCGGCAGTGGCTTGCCGGTCTCAGGAGGCCCGGGCGGAACCGGTAAGTTCCAGGAATACAGCCAACTCCTCACCGACTTCTATCTTGCGTCCTCGGGCGGCTACACATCGCCGTCCAGCCTGCCGAGCTCAGCCAGCTATTCGGGCGTCGCCGCCATTGGCCAGGGAACACTTAACCCTGATGCCTATTTCGGCGACATCTCCATGCAGGTCGCATTCTCCGGAGGATCAGTCAGCGGTACCATCGACAATTTCACAAAGATTCCGTTCGGCCAGGTCACGGAAACGCCCGTCGCTGGCAGTTTCTCGATGTCGGGCTCATCGACAGGGAACAACAGCCTGCTCTCGCCGGCCATTACTGGGTTCGCCTCAGGCAGTCTGGAGGGTGTCTCCGATCTCATGTCGTTCGAAGGATCTTTTGCAGGGCCAAACGGCCGGAACGGTCAATTGCAATTTATTGGCAGCTCCTGGATCGGCTTCGGATATGTCGAGGCGAACTAAACATTCGCATTCTCGTACAAAGCGGAATGTCGCATGAGACGAGAAGGCGCCGGGCCAAACAGCCCGACAGGCGGGCTTGATCCGGCGCATCTCGAAGAGCGACTACGAAGGCCTTTTCGCAGGGCCGGAAAAGGCCACTTTTATATTGGCCGCGCGCTTCCGCGGACGCGCATAGTGCTCCGACCAGACGATGTGAAAGGCTCTCCGCCAGTCCGCAACAAACTCCGGTTCAACCAGGTCATCGATCAGGCGAAGAAGTGCGGCGCGATAGGGTTTCGGCAGGACATCGTGGTTTGCCCAACCGACCACGGTATCGGTGTTCATAACCTTGGTCATGTGGCGCACCGACACCTCATCAGCAAAAGCTTCATAGCTCCATCCACCAGCGGTGATGAAGTAGCGCATCAGGGCGGACGGTCCGTAGGCGTCCAACCGCTCCGGCGGCGGTATCGGCACAGAGCCTGCCTCCGACCGAACTTGTCTGCTTACTCCACCCATCATTCATACCTGCAAAGATGTTCCTTGGAGCAAAGCTACCACCCAGAGCACCTCCACTGGTCTCATATTTTCTGTGATCCGGCCCCTTCAAACCCGGACGCGTTGAAAACCGAAGAGCACGGTTGCCACGCAGCCACCGATGCAACCCGCCAAGCAGGGAACGACAGTTCCGGCTGTCTTTTTTTTAGGAGTGGTTCTTTTGGAGCGGGCGACGGGAATCGAACCCGTATCTCTTGCTTGGAAGGCAAGGGTCTTACCATTACACAACGCCCGCTCGACAGCAGGTGGGATATTTCAAGGGGTTCTGGACGTCAAGCTTGAACCTCGGTTTCTAGATGGAACGTAAGCGCAGTTCGATCTGACATTGGCCCCGGAAAACTCATTCGCGCGTTGGCGGTCTCATTCCGCGACGATTGCGCCTGGATTCATGATGTTGTGAGGGTCCAGCGCCGCCTTGATCTGCCGGATGGCCTGCAACTTCGCCTTGCTGGCATAAAAAGCGAGGTCGCCCGTTTTCAGACGTCCGATCCCGTGCTCGGCGCTGATCGAGCCGTTGCACTGAACGGTGACGTCATCGATCGCGTGGCGCACGGCATCGATGATCCCCGGGTTCGCCGCGATAAAGTCGGGCTTCGCCACCCCTTCGGGCGGAAAGACATTATGGTGAATGTTCCCGTCGCCGATATGCCCGTAGCTGTTCGTTCGAAGACCCGGATGAACGGTCTTCACCGCCGCATGTGTTGCGGCCACGAAATCGCCGATCCGGCTGATTGGCACCGCCGTATCGCTGTTGCAGATCGCACCGGACAGCCGGTTGGCCTCTGGCGTGTTCTCGCGCAGGTCCCAAAGTTTCGCCCGCTGCGCCTCCGACGCCGCGACGACCGCATCGCCGATCAGCCCGGCTTCCATGCAATCCGCCAAGGCAGTCTCGACACGCTCCCGCATCCCCTCCAGGCCAGAGGCTTCCGCAAGCAGGTACCAGTCGTCCGGCTCAGCCAGGGGGTTCTTCAAGTCCGGAAAATGTGCGTTCACCAGCCCAAGCCCGAAATCCGACATAAGCTCAAGGCCGGAGAGGCTTTCGCCAAGGCTCTTTCGCAGGGCCTCGAACACGCGCAGGGCCTGCGCCGGCGATGACAGCGCGCAAAAAGCGGTCACCGTTTCGGGGTCCATCGGCTTCAGAACGATCGTCGCGGCGGTGATGATCCCCAGCGTGCCTTCGCTTCCGATCAGAAGATGGCGCAGGTCGTATCCGGTGTTGTTCTTTCGAAGCGGGTTCAGCTCACTCAGCACATCGCCTGAAGGCAGGACGGCTTCTATTCCCAGGCACAAATCCCTGGCATTCCCGTAGCGTACGACCTGAATGCCGCCGGCATTCGTGGCAAGGTTGCCCCCAATCGTGCAACTGCCCTTGGAGGCCATGCTCAGCGGAAACATCAGCCCATGCTCGGACGCCGCCGCATGTATGTTCTCAAGGATGCAGCCGGCCTCCACGACCATCGCGAAGTCCTGGGCATTCACCTCGCGGATCCTGTTCAGCCGTTCGACTGAAAGAATGATCGCGTTCCCGTCCTCCGGTGACAGCTGCCCGGCGACCACGCCGGTGCCTCCACCATAGGGGATGAGACCGGTGCGGCTTTCGTAGCAAAGCCTCACGATCCGGGACACCTCCTCGGTCGATCCGGGCAGCAGGACAAGGCGCGCCTGCCCCTTGAAGCGGCCGCGAGGATCCTCGAAGTAGCGCTCCGCATCGCCTGCTTCGCGCCAGCCACCGTCTCCCACGATAGCCTTCAGCCGGTCCAGAACCGCTGCCTCAGGTGGAGAAAAATCCGCCATACCCCTGCCCGCCCCCAACGGCCGATCAGCCAAGACCAGCGACGGCCATGTACTTGGTCTCAAGATAGTCATCGAGCCCCTGGCTGCCGCCTTCCTTCCCGATCCCGCTTTCCTTCACACCTCCGAACGGCGCCTCGACCGTGGTGATCAGACCCGCGTTGATCCCGATCATGCCGTAGTGCAGCCCTTCGTTCAGACGGAAGACCCGCGCTAGATCATTGGTATAGGCATAGGAGGCAAGCCCGTACTCCGTGGCGTTTGCCGCCGCGATCGCCTCCTCTTCGGTCTCGAACTTGAAGACTGCGGACAGCGGCCCGAAAATCTCGTCCGTCGCGAAACTCATCTCCGACGTCGCACCGGTCAGCACCGTCGGCTGGAAGTAGGTCCCGCCGTTGCCGTGCCGCTGCCCCCCGGTGACCACGCTGGCCCCTTTCCCGATCGCATCCGCGATCATCGCCTCCACCTTCTCGACGGCGTTCATGTCGATCATCGGCCCCTGCTGAACGCCATCCTGCGCGCCGTTGCCGACGACCAGTGCCTCGGTCGCTTCCGCCAATCGCTTCACGAAGGCGTCGTGAATACCCGACTGGACATAGAAACGGTTGGTACAGACACAGGTCTGGCCCATGTTGCGATACTTGGCGACCATCGCCCCCGCGACGGCCGCGTCGAGATCGGCATCATCGAAGACGATGAAGGGAGCGTTGCCCCCTAGTTCCATCGAGACCTTTTTGACGGTATCGGCGGACTGCCGGATCAGCGCCTTGCCGACCTCAGTGGAGCCGGTGAAGGTCACCTTGCGCACATCCGGGCTGGCCATGATGGCCCCGCCTATGGCGCGCGCAGAACCGGTCAGGATGTTCACCACTCCATCGGGGAACCCGACATCCTGGCACAGCTTGCCCCAGACCAGTCCCGAATAGGGCGTGGCGGTCGCGGGTTTGGCCACCACGGTGCAACCCGCGGCCAGGGCCGGGGCCAGTTTCCGCGCCAGCATCGACGAGGGGAAGTTCCAAGGCGTGATCGCTCCGACGACTCCGACCGGATGGCGCGTCACCAACAGGCGGCGGTCCGCTGTCGGCGACGGAACGATCTCGCCTTTGGCACGGCGGATTTCTTCGGCGAACCATCGCACATAGGCCGCGCCGATGGCGATCTCGCCACGTGCTTCGAACAGGGGCTTCCCCTGCTCGGCGGTCAGAAGCTGGGCCAGCGCCTCTTGGTTCTGGAGAAGCGCGTCATGCAGCTTGTGCAACAACCCGACCCTGTAGTTCAGATCGGTCCGCGACCAGTTCTTGAACGCCGCGGACGCCGCGGCGATCGCCCGGTCCGTTTCGGCCGCACCACAGTCCGGCACATGCCCGATGATCTCACCCGTCGCCGGATTGTTGACAGGGATGGCCTTGCCACTGTCAGCGCCGACCCAGTCGCCGCCGATCAGGTTCGTCTCAAGCATCAAGCCGCCAAAGTCGCTCATTTGGTTTCCTTCGAGAAGATGTACTGGGTGTGTTGTTGATAGACCTCTCCAGGTCGCAGGACAGCCTGGGGGAAGTCGTCATGGTGGTTGGCGTCGGGCCACACCTGAGGTTCCAGGGCAATGCCCGCATGCGCCCTCAAGGTCTGACCGGAAAGCCCCGGAAGGTCGACGTTGATCTTGGCCCCGTCATAGACCTGAAGCCCCGGTTCGGTCGTACGCAACTCCATCGCGACCCCACTCGCCGGGCTTGCCAGCCGGGCAACCGGGCGCAACGGCCCGCGCTCGCGGGACAGGCAGAAATTGTGATCCACCGGATGCGCCCGTCTGACGGGAGCTGGGTTTCGGAAGTCGAACCCCGTGCCGGCCACGGAGCGGACCTCACCGGTCGGGATAAGCTCTGCATTAACCGGCAAATAGCTCTCTGCATCGACAGTCAGGAGATGGTCCGAAACCGTATCTCCGCCGAGATTGAAATAGCTGTGATGCGCGATATTGCAGAGGGTAGGAGCATCGGTTTCGGCTTCGATCCGAATGTCCAGTATCCCGTCCGGCAACAGCGAGAACGTGACACACGTGGTCAGTTCACCGGGAAAACCCATATCGCCGGCAGCCTGCGTGATCGTCAGCGTCACGCAATCGTCACCGACCTTGTCGAACCGCCAAATCCGCTTGCCCATCCCGGCCGCTCCACCATGAAGCAAGTGTTTGCCCAGGAAATTGCGGTCAAGCTGATAGCTCCGCCCGTCCAACTCCAGGTGACCATCACGAATGCGGTTGGCACAGCGTCCTGCGGTCGCCCCGAAATAGGGCGAGTGCGTGAGATACGGCGCAAATGTATCGAACCCCAGAACCAACGGCGCGTCATGGCCGTCGATGCGCAGATCCTGAATGACGGCCCCATAACTCAGGACGTTGGCCGTCAGCCCGCCGCCACGAAGGATCACACGCTCTACGGTGGTGCCATCCGGCATTTGCCCAAACTGGCTCATTCACCCCCCGGCATGCGACTGGTCGTTTTCCGCATTGTTCACAACTCCAAAAGAGGCAGGCCCATGGCACCGGCCACGCCGCGAAGGGCGTCCCGGTGATCGCCGTACGCCAACGCCATATGATGCTCCAGCCCGCTGGCGATGATGTCATTCAGCACTGCACCGGCATCCCGGTCAAAACGTACGACGCCCGACGTACCCGTAAAGGCCATGGAGCGGCGCAGCATCTCGCCGAAGCCCAGAACCATGTGCGGCCGGCCATGGGCCTGGCTGATCCGCAGGAAGGTGACCGGCCCGGGTTTCAGCGTGAACTGGTACAAGAGAGGCTGCTTGCGATTTGTGTGGATTGTCGCCTCAGCCGGCCCCTCCGGATCGCGCATCGACAGCGGCGCCTGCCCGCAGTGCCAGACCACGCCGGTATTGTCTTCCGCATCCATATCCACAAGGTCGGTCAGAAACACCGGCGCCTGCGCCGCCTGCATCAGGATAAGCTGCGTCAGCGCGCCATAGACATCCGCCTCGCAGGCACAGGGCACCCGCCCCTCGCCCATCATCGCGGCCGGGCCGCACACCGCGCCACCGTATTCGGTGAATGTCTCGGGCCAGCATCGAATGGCAAAGGCATCATAGCCCCGCGATGCCCGGAGATCGTCCAGCCCCGCCTTGAGACGCAGGGAGCGGTCCAATTCGTCCTGGTCGACGTCATCCAGCGCGGTGATCTGCTGGGCAACCTCGGCCCGCAGGGCGCGCGCAGTTTCCGCGGGAGCGGCGCGTGCGGCGGAAAAAAGGCCCTCAAGTTCAAGTTCGTCGACCTCGACACCCGACAGCGCCTTCAATGCCCCGGCGTCATACGCGCAGGTATCGAACCCGGCCGGATGTTCGCCGATACGGGCGATACGCTTGCCGCGCAGGCTCTCGGCAATGGCCAATCCCTCTGGCGTAGGCCCAGGCACGGCTTGCGGCTCCAGGCGCCCCGCCGGACGCTTTCCCGCAAGAAGATCGGCAAGATCGCCCGCAACACCTGTCGACGGGGCGGCATAGAGCCAACCAAAATCCCGTCCGTTCAATCCCAGCGCATGGGAGGCAAGGTTGAGTCCACAGAACGAATTCAGCCGCAACCGCCCGCCAATCCGCGGTTCGGGGATCGCCCAGATCGATAGTGGCTGCGAGAATTCCTTCCCGATCGCCACGGCCATCGAGGCATCGGTGAAAGTCACCTGGAGGATCAGGACATGTTCGGCTCCCGCCGCCTTGACGGCCTCAACACCCTCGCGCGTCGCCGTCTCGTCGAAAAGCAGGGACCGCGACCCAACGATGTCGTGGCCCGTGGCGTCCAGCGCCGCCAGCATGGCGGCGAGGTTCTCCTCGGCAAAGGCAACATCGAACGTTGCCCGACCAAGAGGCAGAATGCCGATCTTCATATCACTCTCCGAAATCGGAGTAGGCGTGCCGGAATCCTGCATCCTTCGGTTGGAAAGAGGCGCCGTCCGCGCCGAAACAGGGGTGCGACGCCCAGTCCGCAGCACTTTCGTCAGCCAGAGTACAGATATCGTTCATGTAGTCCACGGCTTCACCTTCCAGTCCCGCACGAATTCGGCCCCAATCGGGATAGGCCTGGAACGCATCGAGCCAGATCGCCCGTCCTGCAAGAAAGCCCGACGCACCCGCCTTGAATGCGTGTTCCAACACCCGTCGAAACTCCGGCTTTCCTGCTCCGGCGGACAACATGACCCATGGTCGTCCCGCCAGACGCCCCATCTCGTCGAACACCGCCTGAACCTCGGCAGAGCCGTCCGCATCCGATGCGTTCACCGGGCTTTCCAGCTTGAAGACGTCGACACCGTAGTCAGGCTTGGCGAACTCCTCGACCGAGCCCAGCACGTCGTCGGCCTTCTTGCCCTTCATTTCGACGTAGTCCTTGGTCTGATGGGCATCTTTCGCCAGCGGATAGACCAGCAACTCGAACAGGAACGGAATGTCGTAGCGGGCGCACGCCTCCCCGATACGCTTCACATAGTCCTGCTGTGCCCGGTTCACATCCGCCTCCGCATCCGGGCGATACCAGGCAAGAACCTTCACTGCGTCAGCGCCCATCCGCTTGATCTTCGCCACCGACCAGTCGTCGATATCCGAAGACAGGCGCCCCCCCGGCGCTTCCGTGAAAAGCGAATCCTCCAGCGTCACGATCAGACCCTTCGCGGGCGAAAGCACGTCGATCGCGTGCGGAACCGCATAGTGCGGATCCAGAAGTATCGCGGTCGAGTGCCCCTGCAAGGTCTCGACCAACAGCCGCTTGAACTCTGCCACCTGATCCCAGGGAGCCTGCTCGACCCCCAGATACTTCGCGATCGGACCCTTGATCGGCGGCCTCTGATCGACGGCCGTCATCTTGAAAATGCCCCGGGCATCGGCCATCCGCCGCAGCCCCCACAATTTGCCGGGCGTCAGTTGCATGTGACAGCCTCCTTCATGAAAGTCTCGACTTCTTCTCGGATCGGGCTTCCGGCCCGTCCCCCCTGCCGCGTGCATTTCAGCGCCGCGACCGCATTCGCAAACCGGATTGCCGCTATCTCATCCGCGCCCTCGGCCAGTCTCAGGGCAAAGGCACCATGCCAGACATCGCCGGCGCCAAGAGTATCGACCACGTCCACGGAATATGCCGGCACGAACCCCGCGTCGCCTGCGCTGCACCACGCCACGCCCTCGGCTCCCATCGTCACGCAAACCCAGCCCCCGTGATCCTGTACCACGCGCTCGATTGCCACCTCCGGGGCCAGGTCTGGATAGAAATGCGCAAGACCCTGCTCCGAAAAGGCAAGATGGCTTGCCGGACCGAAAGCATCGATCTCTGCCGGCGCCTCGACATCCAGAATGCCGGGCACACCCCGTGCGCGCGCCAGTTCCATTGCCGCAAGCGCACCTTCCGACCAGCGCGTATCGGCAAGAACCGCATCCACCTCAGGAGCATCGGCAAGATGCCTGGGCGTCTGGATCAGCCGGTCTCCGCGATAATTCATGATCTGCCGCTCGCCGGCGCGGTCGATGAGGATCGAAGAATAGGAAGACTTCATCCCTGACATGTCCGAAAGCGCAAGATCGACGCCTTCTTTCTCCAGGTCTTCCCGGATCATCTGCCCGATCCTGTCCCCGCCAAGGCGCGTCGAAAGTAACGCCGTGCCACCCAGCCTGGCCAGTGCCACTGCCGCATTGGCAGCGCACCCTCCGCCGACAACAGCGGCATCAAGGGCGCGATGCTTCATACCCCCCGACGGAAAGGCGTCCACGTAAAACACAAAGTCCATGACGGCCACGCCGACAACAAGGACCTGGCTCATGTCCACTCCACCGCTTTGTCGTGATTGAATTCGGAACGCATCCTGCGGCCTTCGCACTGTCCCACGTCGCGGCATTGAACGTCAGACGCGATGTTTTTCCAAGGGCCCGCATCAGAGCAGGGGGATCGTTTTTCGATATTTCTTACAAACGAATTTCAAGCGAACGAAGCCCTCAGGCCTCGACCACCCGCACCCTCGCAGCCTGGCACATCTGGCGCAGAACTTCAGAACACCGCGTATCGGTAACCAGCACGTCGATGTCCTCGAGATTGCCGATCACCACCGGAGCCATCTTCTGGAACTTGCTGCTATCCGCGCACAGGACGACGTTGCGCGCATGAGCCATCATGGCCCGCGCCACGGCGACCTGCGCCATGTCATAGTCCAGAAGCGCGCCATCCCGCGCAATGGCCGCCGTTCCCAGAATTGCGAAATCGGGACGGAACTGAGCAAGGAACTCGATGGCCGCATCCCCGATAATCGCCCCGTCGGACGGACGCACCCGCCCTCCCGTGATCATCACCTCCAATCCCGGAAACCCTTTGATATCATCACTTATTTTCACGGAATCCGTCACCACTCGAAGCCCCGAATGCCCGGCAAGCGATCGCGCGACGGCGCCGGTCGTTGTTCCGGAGTTGATCATCACGAGAACGTCGTCGGGGATCATATTCGCGCAAGCGGCACCGATCCGCTCTTTCTGATCCTGCGCAATGGCCTGCCGGGCTTCAAGCGGCGTGTATTCGGTGCCCGCCAAAAGCGATGCGCCGCCGTGAAAGCGAACCACCTTGTTCATCCGCGCCAGATCCGTCAGGTCGCGGCGAATGGTCTGCGGCGTCATCTCAAGGTCCGACGCAATCGACTCGACGCTTGCACGCCCCTTTCTTGAAAGAATTTCCATGATCGCCTCTCGGCGCTTGGCGGCGTTCATTTCCCCTGCTCCCTTTTCACTTTTCATCAAAAACGAAAAAGAGCACGCAGGCAAACATCTCCACCACCGCACAGCGAAAAAGGTGGATCAGTCCACCGGCAAACCCGATGGTACTCGCTCTGGCCGCCCCATAGGCCTCGTCAGCGCTGAGACTCCGGTCAGGCTCTTCAGAAAGGCGACAATCTCCCCAATCTCGCCGTCGGAGAGAGAGACCGGTACGATATCAAGCGCCCGCCGGTGCCGTTCGCTTTCACGAACATCCGCGCGGACGATGAAATCGGTCTGCGCCAGCCAGGTCGCCTTCGGCAAACGCGCATTATCGGTGGTCCAAGCGTCAAGCTCTCCGAGCGGGTTCAGATGATGGCGCACGATGCCTTCCAACGTCGGATATGCCCCGTTGTGGCCATAGGGAGCTGTCAGTTCGACATTGCGCAGCATCGGCGTGCGGAACCGGTAGGCATCCTCCAACCGATCGCTTTCGCCCATCCGCCCGACATCGCGGGGCTGCGGATCGAACCGACGGGTTTTCCCCGGCCCAAACGCCGGAAGGGCAAGCGCGTGAAATTTCTGGTCGGAGAGAAGCGGACCAGAGTGGCAGGACGCGCAATTCGCATTGCCGTAAAACAGTTCCATCCCTGCCAGCGCCTCCGGCGAAAGCGCATCCGACTGGCCTTCGAGATAACGATCAAATGGACTGTCGTGGTTTCGCCATTCAGTCCCGATGAAGGCAGCCAGCGCATTGGCGATCTCGACAATGGTCACCTGGTCTGACCGTTCGATGTGGTCGAAGGCAGAGACGAACATCTCCCCATATTCCGGGATGATCCGAACGCGCTTCGCCAGAATCGGCCACCCCTTGTCGATCCGGTCGTTCACGGCGCCGGTGACTTCGTTCTCCTCCGGATCGCCGGCCATCTCGAACCGTGCGGTCAAAGGGAAAACGGCCTGAGCGGCGAGGATGGTCTCCAGGCCTTCGGGAAGCCACTCTTCCGCAGGCGAGTTGAAGCCGTTCCCGTACAGATCCGAGGTCTCAAGCCGCCCGTCATGAAACAGCACTCGGATGTCGCGCGCGCCAAGGTTCCAGAGCGCCGATGCATTGCGCGGAATGCGCTTCCGGATCCGGTCATCCGGCCCCTCGGTTATGCGTTTTGGCCCAAGCCCCTCGCCGCCTTCACCAATCCCCAGGCTAAGGCCATCCGAGCCGCCGAAATCGTGGTGGTGACACGTGCCGCAAGAGATATTCCTGTTTCCCGACAGTATCTTGTCGTAGAAAAGAAGCTGACCGATCCGGGCCTTGTCCGGGTCGAACGCGATGAAATCGCTGTCCTCCAGCGGGCGCGGCAGATCGGCCGCGGCAGCAGGAAGGCCAAGGCAGAGAGCGATGATATGAAAAAAGCGAGTCACGGTTTTATTTTGTCGATCCTGCTGACGCTCGCAAGTCCGGCTGTGGCGGAGATCGAAGAAGCCCGCGACCTGATGGAGGCCGGGAAATTCGTCGAGGCGCGCGAGGCGCTCCTGCCCGCAGCTCGGTCCGGCAACGCCGATGCCGAAGAACTGATCGGGGTCATGTATGCATTGGGTCTCGGCGTCGAGCGGGACCCTGAAAGGGCTTTCGAGTGGTATCTGAGATCATCCATGAAAGGCCATCCGGGTGCTCAGTCTGGTCTCGGTTGGTATTATGAACTCGGTCTCGGCATGCCAGCGCCCGATCTGGTGCGAGCCTACCTCTGGTACGGACTCTCATCGATCGGTGGAGATCCGGACGCAGTTGATTCTCTTGAAGAAATTCAGAAACGCATGACGGCGGAAGAAATCTCCAGAGCACAGGTCCTGATCGACGACTACAAACCCTGGATGTACCCGTTCCGCTAAGCGACCCACGCGCGTAAATCAGCCGAACCGTGAAGAAGGGGCGCCCCGAAAGGCGCCCCCGTTTTCATCAGAGAAACCGATCAGTTCATGTCCGCGGCGCGCTGCGCGGCGATCTCGGCCTCGACCTCCGCGACCGAAGCGTTCAGCGCATCGAAGATCCGCTCGCCGCCATCTACGTTCACCTTGAACCAGTCATAGACCGGCGCAGCGGCATCCTTGAAGGCGGCCTTCTCGTCCGGGGTCGGCACGTAAAGGTCACCGCCGCCGGCCTGGAAGTCCTGGTAGGCCTGGATCGACTTGCGCTTCGGCGAGGCGAAGGTGGCCTGCTGCAGCGCATAGAAACCATCGATCACGACCGCCTTCATATCGTCGGACATGGACGAGAACTTCTCGTTGTTCATGAACCAGAGCGCGCCCATGTAGGCGTGACCGTCCAGCGTCAGGTACTGAAGACCCGCTTCGGGGAACTTCATGCCCATGATGTCGGTGATGCCGTTCTTGGAGCCTTCGACCACACCGGTCTGCAGCGAGGTGAACAGTTCCGGCCACGGAATCGGCGTCGGCGCGGCGCCAAGCGCCTTGACCAGTTCCTGCGGCAGGTCGGCGACCACGGTGCGGATCTTCAGACCAGCCAGATCACCTGGTGCAGCAACGCGGCCCTTGGTGTTGGCAAAGTTGCGCCAGCCGCCGGTGTTGCCGACGGTCATCAGCCGGATGGCTCCGCCGGAGTTCTCGAGCGTCATTTCCTTCATGGCCTGCATGAAGGGAGTGTCGTTCGCCATCACGCCTTCGGCAACGCGGTCGCTCGCCATCAGGTACGGAAGGTCAAGCACCTGCACGAAGGGGAAGATCCCCGATGCGCCACCCGAGGTGGAGATGTAGATGTCGATGTTGCCGTCGGCCACGCCCTGAAGACACTCCGCACCATTCGAGCAAAGCTGGGTTCCGATGAACATCTCGACCGCGATCGCGCCGTTGGACGCTTGCTCGACATAGTTCTTGAAGACAACAAGGCCGTCATAGTCCTCGTCGTTCTCGTTGGAGTTGGCGGTTGCGCGGATCGTGATCTCCTGCGCCTGGGCGGCAAAAGCCGACCCTGCCAGCATCGTCGCCACCATGAGCGACTTGGTTAGTCCTTTCAGCATGTATCTCTCCCTATTCGGTTGCTGATGGTCATTGGACGAAGCCCGTTAGTCTTGGGATCGTCATCGAAATGGCCGGGATATAAGTGATCAGGAAGATCACCAGGATCTCCACGGCAAGAAACGGCAGAATTGCCTTGGCGATGGTTTCGACCCGTTCGCCCGACACCGAGGACGCAACGAAAAGGACAAGACCCATAGGCGGTGTCGCAAGACCGACGGTCAGGTTCACCGACATGATAATGGCGAAATGGACAGGATGAATGCCCATCTCGACGAAGATCGGACCAAGGATCGGCCCGAGAATGATGATCGCCGGCCCTGCATCAAGGAACATGCCGACGATGAACAGCAGCACGTTGATGAGGAACAGCAGGATGTAAGGGTTCTCGCTGAGGCCCAGAATGTAATCCGCGAGGATCTGCGGCGCATAGGAAAGCGAGACCACCGTCTTGAACGCCATCGCAGCACCAACAAGCAGAAGTACGACGGCAGATGTCATCGCCGAACGGCTGAGGACATTGGGCAGATCAGAGACCTTCATGGTCTTCAGCACGAAGAACGCCACGATCACCGCATAGAAGACGGCAACCGCCGCCGCCTCTGTCGGAGTGAAGACGCCAAGCAAAATCCCCCCGAGGATCAGGATCGGCGTTTGCAACGGGACGACGGCACGCTTGGTGACCATGCGAAAGTCATAATCGACCCGCGGGCGCAGGCCCATCAACAGGAAATGTGCAGCCGCGACGCTTACGGCAAAAGTTGCCCACACCATCACGCCGGAGGCTTCATCACCTGATGCGAAACCGGTGGAAGCACGGAACAGTGCGAAGATCAGCCAACCAAGGTTCAGCCTCAGCAGGACAAAACTCACCCAGTATTCCCGGGGGCTCAGAACAATGTTCTTCCTCACGATCCGCTCGGCCTTGGGCAGATCATAGCGATTGGCCATGAGCTTGACGACAAGCATCAGTCCGATGCCGACCATCACACCAGGTACAATGCCTGCAAGGAAGAGCGCTGCGACCGACTCACCCATGACATAGGCGTAGATGATCATGATCCCTGAAGGCGGGATGATCGGCCCGATCACCGATGACGCCGCAGTCACCGCAGCAGCGAAACGGCGGGTATAGCCCTGCTTTTCCATCGCCGGGATCAGCATCGAACCAAGCGCCGAAGTATCGGCCACGGCCGACCCTGAGAGACCGGCGAAAAGCATGGACGACAGGATGTTCACATGTGCGAGGCCACCCCTGAGATGCCCCATGAGCGCCTGGCTGAATTCGACAAGGCGCTCCGTGATGCCGCCCTTGTTCATCATCTCGCCCGCAAGCATGAAGAACGGGATCGCCATCAGAGGAAAGCTGTCCATCCCGTTGTAAACGTTGCGGTAAAGTAGCGTGAGCTGTTTTGTCGGATCGGCCGCCCCGGCATTCAGATCCGAGAGATAGAGAAGAATTCCCGGCGCGGCGAGCAGGCCAAAGAAGACGGGCAGACCAAGGAACAGGAAGACGAGGAAGACGGGAAGAAACCAGATCAGCATGTTCGATTACTCCGCCATGATTTCTTCTTCAGGCGCGTGAAGCGCCTTCACCTCGCCGCCCTGCATGGTGATGAGGGTGCGAAGAATGAGCTCGATATTGACGATCAGCAGGAACAGGACGCCAATGAAGAAGGACAGCATCATCCAAGAGCGCGGTACGCGGCACCAGATGGACTGACCGACCTGCTTGGCCCCGAGCGCGTCGCAGAAGCCGGAACCGCCCCCCGGGACGAAAAGCGACGAGGTGGCGAACTTGCCTGAGAAGCCCGTGACCTCGTTCCAGCCAATACTCACGGCCATCGCAAGCACGCCGCCGGAGATGATCAGAAGAACAAGCGAGACGATGGCACCGATGTTCTTCGGCATGGCCTCGACCGCCATATCGATGGCGACGAACCCGCCCCGGCGATAGGCCATCGGCGCCATCAGCCCCGTCATCCAGAGCATCATGAACCGGGCCGCCTCATCCGGCCAGGGGAGAGCGTTGTTCAGAACATAGCGGAAGAATACCTGCACGAGAATCGCCAGAACCATCAGCGCGATCGCGACGATGGAAACCCACCGACCGATCTGCAGGATCGTGTCGTTCCACAACTGGAACGGCCTCAACAGCCCTTGCAACAATACCATTGCGCTTCTCCTCCCTGGTGGTCCGTTTTATTTTTTTTTGGACCCTTGTTCAGCCGATCATACGTCAGATTTCTTCTAAGCCTGCCTCCAAATTTTCATTTTCGAAAGAAACCGCACGCGCTTGCTCACCAGGAGCCCGGACATCGTCGTCGAAGAGCAAAATCCAAGAGAAAACACACCCACGAGATGGCCACGCTCTGCGGGACACCAATCCGCTGACGTGACTGTATCAAGGGTCATGCGAATCTTCACTGCGGCGACGAATTGAGACTTGCGTAACACTCGATGTAGTGTAAATCAATAGTGTATCATTTTTCGGGTGCCCGAATGAACACCGACGGAGCGGACCTTCCGATATTCATGCAGACAGCCGAAATGCTGATCCGCGAAATATCGTCCGGACGGTTGCTCGACGGCGAGAAACTTCCTCCCGAACGCGACATGGCTTCCGACCTCGGCATTGCAGTCGGCACCCTCAGGAAAGCACTCGATGAACTTGTCGCGAAGGGTCTCCTGGAACGGGTGCAGGGATCGGGGAACTACGTCCGTCACAATCCCGACGTGGCCGGCGTCTACGCGTTCTTCAGGCTCGAGTTGCTCGATGGCGGAGGGTTGCCGACCGCAAAGGTCCTCAGCGCCGAGAGGCGGAAAAAGCCCGAAGACCTTCCCGCCTTCGGACAGTCCAGCGAGGGTCACCGCATACGGCGGGTTCGGCTGATCTCGGGCCTCCCTTCCGCGATGGAGGAGATCTGGCTCGACGGTAAATGGGCCAGCAAGATCAGCACCGACGACCTGTCGGACTCGCTCTACTATTACTACCAGAAATCTCTGGGCCTCCTGATCAGCCGCGTCGAAGACTCGGTCGGCATCGGCACTCTGCCGGACTGGAGCGTTCCCGAAATTGGCCTCAAGCCCGGCGATACGGTCGGCTTCGTCGAACGGCGAAGCCTCACCGCCGACGGCGAGGTCGTCGAATATTCCCGGACATGGTTCAACCCGGACCGCGTCCGCTACGTTGCCCGCTTCAAATAGGGATCAGAATGAAAAGCACGGTAAACTACGGTGTTATTGGCTGTGGCATGATGGGTCAGGAGCATCTGCGAAACATCGCGTTGCTGGGCGATGCCCGCGTTACGGCGATTTTCGAACCGGACGCGCAGATGCGCGCCCTGTCACATGAAATCGTCCCCGAAGCACGGATGTGCGAAACGGTTGAGGAGCTTCTCGCACAGCCCGATCTGGACTGCCTTTTGGTGGCATCGCCGAACTTCCTCCATGTCGAACAATTCGAGACGATTGCCCGGCTCCGACCCCTCCCCTTGCTGATCGAAAAGCCTCTCTTCACCAACCCGGCAGACGCCGGACGGATTGCAGAGCTTGAGCAGACGTATCCCGCTCCGGTCTGGGTGGCGATGGAATACCGCTACATGCCGCCGATCAGTGCATTCCTCGAAAAGGCCCACGAAGCAACCGGCGGGATCACCATGCTCACAATTCGCGAGCACCGGTACCCCTTCCTGTCCAAAGTTGGCAACTGGAACCGGTTCAACAGGTATTCCGGTGGAACTCTGGTGGAGAAATGCTGCCATTTCTTCGACCTGATGCGACTGATCATGGGGTCGGAACCGGTTCGGGTCATGGCCTCGGGCGGCCAGGACGTGAACCACCGCGACGAGACCTACGACGGCGAAGCCTCGGATATCTGGGACGGTGCATTCGTGATCGTCGATTTCGCGAATGGCAGCCGCGCCATGCTGGAGTTGTGCATGTACGCCGAAGGCTCCGAGTTCCAGGAAGAAATCACGGCCGTCGGACCTAAGGGAAAGATCGAGGTCAAGGTTCCGGGCCCGACGCGGTTCTGGAAAGACCCGGAAAAGGCATCGCCGGTGCCCAGGATCATCGTCTCGCCTCGCGATCCCGTGGGCCCCCGGGAAATCGAAATCCCGGTCGATCCGACGTTGCTGGCTGTCGGAGACCATAACGGCTCCACCTTCTACCAGCACCGCCTATTCGCCGAGGTGGTCCGTGGAAACGGATCGCCGGAGGTGACCATTTCGGACGGAGCCCGCGCTGTGAAGATGGCCATGGCGGCCCAGAAATCCGCCGAGACGGGAGTGTCTGTGAAATTCGAATGACGGCGGGCCGCGTGCCCGGCCCGGTCAGCGCCTCTGCACCTTCGCCGACTCGCGGAACGCCTTCAGCACAAAAAGCACGAAGGGCGCGCCGTGCATGCCAAGATCGAACCAGTCGATGGCGCGCACCAACTCGCCATCGAACAGCATCTTCAGCTTTTCCCAGACATGCGGTTCCGGCATGAATGGGGCCAGCCCCAGCGTGGCACAGGCCAGAAGCAGGAGCGTCCAGGAAATCTTGTCGAGCCAGCTCATATCCAGGACCTAGCCTCGCGAGAGGAACCCGCGCAAGACCTCGCATGTCTCGTGCGGATACTGGTCGACAAAGAAATGTCCCCCGGGCATCTCACGCGCGTCCATCGCGTCGAGCCGTTCGGCCCAGATCGCCGGCACGTCGTAAAGCCGCCCCATCACCCCGTCCCGCCCCCAAAGCACAAGGGTCGGACAGTGCACCCTCTGCTCCAGGTCGGCGGCGTCATGCGCGAAATCCACGTCCAGCGCCGCCCGGTAGTCATTGGTCGACGCGGCGATCATCGCCGGGTTGCGCCAGGCCGCGCGATAAGCCTCGAGCGCCCTGAAGTCGTCGAGCGTGGCGCTCCCCAGCCCCAGGAGTGTCGCCTCGTAGAAAAAATCCGGATCCGCCCCGATCATGCGTTCCGGAATCGGCGCCGGCAGACCCAGGTAGGTCCAGTGCGGATAGGCCCGCGCGATCGGCAGGGACCAGTTCGACAACAGGTAATGAGTCGGCACGATATCCATCAGGACCAGCCGCTCCACCGCCTCCGGCGCATCGAGCGTCAGGCGGTGCGCCACGCGCGCGCCGCGGTCATGACCGACCAGTTGAAAGGACGAAAACCCAAGCGCAGCCATCAGACGTCGCTGGTCGGCCGCCATTTCCCGGAATGAATAATTGGACAGGTCCGGCAAGGCCTCGGGCTTGGACGAGGCGCCATAACCGCGCAGATCGGCCGTCACCACCGTGAAGCGGTCGGCCAGCGCCGGCGCAACCTCGCCCCACATGGCCCGGTTCTGGGGAAACCCGTGCAGCAAGAGCACGGGCGGCCCTTCTCCCGTGACCTCGTAGGATATGGTTATCCCGTCGCTCTCGAACTCCGCCATGACAAACCCTCCCGCCCCGATAGGGACCAGAGACGGCGGAATGTTCAAGAGAGGAAATGGCGCGGTTGACGGGGCTCGAACCCGCGACCCCCGGCGTGACAGGCCGGTACTCTAACCGACTGAGCTACAACCGCGCGATGGATTGTCACTTAAGCAAGCCCGCCCGCCCCGTCAATCTCGAAACATGCATTTCTTCCTGGATCAAATACGGCGGGGTTTGGGGCAGCGCCCTAATCGGCACGCAGTGCCAGAAGGAATGCGCCGAAGGCGCTCTGGTTTGCAGGATGGGGAAAGTGGCGCGGTTGACGGGGCTCGAACCCGCGACCCCCGGCGTGACAGGCCGGTACTCTAACCAACTGAGCTACAACCGCGCATCAGGTCGTGACGCGCCTTCTAGGGTTACGGCTCCGGGGCGTCAAGCGGATTTGGAAACTTTGGCCGCGGATTTCGCCTGACCCAGCACTTCAGCCAGCACGTCGAACACGATCCGCACCCGGCGGCTCGTCCTCAATTCGCTCGGAGCGACCAGCCAGACCGGGAACTCGAAGCTCAGCTTGTCGTGCAGCACCGGCACGACAAGATCGTCCTTCTCCCCCACCATGTTCCCGACGACCCCGATGCCGATACCCCGCCGCGCCAGTTCCCAATGAACGAGATGGCTCTCCGATCCCGCGACCAGATTGGCCGCCGTCACGGGTACCTGCCGCTTCTGCAGCGCGTCGATATAGACCCCGTCCGACCCGAACCCGATAAACGGCGCGTTCGCAAGGTCGCGCACCTCCCGGAACGGGCCATATTTTTCGATCAATCCCGGCGTGGCATAGAGACCGCCCTTCTGGTCCGGCATCCGGCGCGCGATCATCTCGGGGTCGGTCGGATCGGCATTTCTCACCGCGATATCCGCCTCCCGCCGCCGCAGGTCCGAGAGCGAATTCGTCGACACGATCTCCAGGACGATCCCCGGATGGGTTTCCCGCAAACGTTCCACCGCCTCAGGCAGCACATAGGCGGCATAGCCCTCGCTGGCCGTGACCTTCACCCGGCCCTCGACCGATTGCGATTGACCCGAGGCCACCAGAGACAGACGTGTCGCCGCCTCGCCCATCGCGCGCACATGCTCGGCAAGCGCTTCGCCCGTCGGCGTCAGGATCAGCGTCCGCCCAGAGCGCTCGAAGAGGGTCACGCCCAGTTCTTCCTCCAGCGCCGACACCTGCCGCCCCAGTGTCGGCTGCGTCAGCCCCAAAGCCCTCGCCGCAGCGGAAAGGGAGCCTTCCTCCACTGTCGCAAGGAAAGCCCGCACCTGGTTCCAATCGAAATTCACCGCAGCCCAATTCATGCATTTTCGTATAGCAGAACCACGAATTTCCGCAATTCTTCTACATCTCCGCATGTGAGATAAGCCGTCCATGCCAAGGAGACGCATCATGACAGACGCAGCATTCTGGGATCGCATCGCCCCCCGATACGCCCGCCAACCCATTTCGAACATGGACGCCTACGAGGCCACGCTGGCCCGTGTCAAAACCTACCTATCCGATAGCGACGCCGTGCTGGAGCTTGGATGCGGCACCGGATCGACCGCCCTTCTTCTGGCCCCTTTTGTGAAGGAATACGAGGGCACCGACATCTCCGGCGCCATGATCGACATCGCGCTTGAAAAGGCATGGAACCAGTCGGCGCCGAACGTGTCCTTCCGCAAGGCCGGTGTCTCCCCCTCCGAACATGCCGACCGGACACCCGGCACCGTACTCGCCTTCAACCTCCTCCATCTCGTGCCCGATGCCGAGGCAGCGATCGCCATGGTCCACGACCTTCTGCCCGAGGGCGGGATCTTCATCTCGAAAACCCCCTGCATCGGCGCGAAATGGTACTATCGCCCGCTCGTCAAGGCGATGCAGCTTGTCGGCAAGGCACCCTTCGTCCGCTTCCTCAAGGTCAGCGAACTCGACCACATGATGGTCGCCGCCGGGTTCGAGATCGTCGAGACCGGGCTTTTCCCGCCCTCGACGCCCTCGCGCTTCATCGTGGCGCGCAAACGATAGAGATCAGTGCGCGGGCTTGATGAACGTCCCGTTGTTCAGCTCGCGCACCGCCTGCATCAGCTCCTCCCGCGTGTTCATCACGATCGGCCCGTGCCAGGCCACCGGTTCCTGGATCGGCTGACCCGACACCAGAAGGAACCGCACGCCGTCATCGCCGGTTGTCACGGTGATCTCGTCACCGGTATCGAACCGCACAAGCGTCCGGTTCCCGCTCATGTCGCGGATGTTCAGCTCCTCGCCCGCGAATTCCTTTTCGATCCGCACCCCGACAGGGCGCGATGCATCGCGGAAACAGGCTTTGCCGGCAAAGACATAGGCGAAGGTGTTCGCGTAGGTATCGACCGGCAGAACCTTTCTCGTGTTGGGCGGAACCGACACGTCCAGATAAAGAGGATCGGCGGCAATCCCATCCACAGGCCCCCGCTTGCCCCAGAAGCTGCCGGTGATGATCCGCACCCGGGTGCCGTCGTCGTCGATGATCTCTTCCACGTCCTTGCCCGCGATATCCTGATAGCGCGGCGCGATCATCTTCTGGCTCGACGGAAGGTTCGCCCAAAGCTGGAACCCATGCATCTGCCCCTTCACGTTCCCGCGCGGCATCTCCTGGTGCAGGATGCCGGAGCCGGCCGTCATCCACTGCACGCTGCCAGGTCCAAGAAGCCCCTTGTTTCCCAGAGAGTCCGAATGCTCGACCACGCCCTCCAGCACATAGGTGATCGTCTCGATCCCCCGGTGCGGATGCCATGGGAAACCTCTTTGATACATCACCGGGTCGTCATTGCGAAAATCGTCCAGAAGCAGGAAGGGATCGCTCTCGGAGGGATCACCAAAGCCGAAAACGCGATGTAGATGCACGCCCGCACCTTCCATGGTGGGCTGGGCGACGCTTGTCGATTTCACAGGTCTGAAGGTCATTGTTCCATTCCTTCGTTGCTCATTGAGGCAGGCGCACAGCGCCGCCCGTCACATCTCGGTCAAAGCCGCCAAGCCGGCCAGATCGTCCCAATGCACGGGATAGGCCATCACCGGATTGCCGAACATCTCGTCTTCGAAAGCCGGGCCAAAGGCACCGCCCAGCCTCTTGTAAAACCCGATCGCGCGAGGGTTGGCTTCCGCCACCGTCAGGTGAAGCCGCACATAACCGGCCTCGCGAAGCTCCAGCGCTGTCCTTGCCATCAACGCGCGCCCGATACCCTGCCCCTCGACCGCAAGCAGGACATGCAGATTGTCCACATATGGTCCGCCGTTCTGGTCGGGCAAGGTCGCAGCCACGCCGACGACACGCCCCGCATCCACCGCCACCAGAACCAGCGCCCCATTCAGACGCGAAGGTGTCCAGAGCGCCGCCAGGTCGGCCTCCACAGCCCCCGACAGATACTCGGCAGGCAACACACCCTCGTAGGTCCGTCGCCAACTCTCCAGGATAACCGCCACGATCCCGGCCAGATCGGCCTCGGTCGCACGCCGAATCTCCGTCATCGTCTACCTTTCAGGCAGCGGAATGAATTCCCGGTCGTCCCCCGGCGGCAGCTGGAAGCGCGGATTGCTCTCCCAGTCGCCCCGCCTCCAGGCTTCCTTCGCCTCCTCGATCCGCTCTTTCGACGAGGCCACGAAGTTCCACCAGATATAGCGCGAACCTTCAAGCGTCTCGCCACCAAGCAGCATCACGCGCGCACCTCGCTCACCTGCGGTCATCGACACGCGGTCGCCCGGTCGGAACACCATCATGCGCCCGGCTTCGTGGGTCTCGCCCGCGATCTCGACCGATCCTTCCACGACATAGGCGCCGCGATCCTCATGGTCCTCCGGCAGAGGCAGCTTGGCTCCGGGCGCCAGAACCGCATCGGCATAGAACATCTCGGACGCTGTTGTCACCGGCGCGCGCTCACCCCACGCAGTTCCGAGGATCAGGCGTACTTCTTTCCCTTCTCCTTCCAGGAAGGGCAACGCATCCTGCCCCGCGTGCTGGAACTCCGGCGCGCGGTCCTCGTGGTCCTTGGGAAGCGCGACCCACGTCTGGATCCCGAAGAAAGGCATCGGCTCGCTGCGTGTCGCGTCGTCGATCCGCTCGGAATGGGTAATACCATGCCCCGCCACCATCCAGTTGACTGCGCCGGGCTCGATCCATGCGTCTGTTCCAAGACTGTCCCGGTGATGCATGCGTCCCCGGTAAAGGTAGCTGACCGTGGCCAGCCCGATGTGGGGATGCGGGCGCACATCCAGACCCTCGGTCGGAAGAAACTCCACCGGCCCCATCTGGTCGAAAAAGATGAACGGCCCGACCATCTGACGGCGCGGCGCCGGCAGGGCGCGGCGCACCTCGAACCCGCCAAGGTCTCGGGCGCGCGGAACAATCAACGTTTCGATCGCGTCCACGGAATCGCCGGTCGGGCAATCAGGATCAAGTGCAGGATTCCAGCTCATATCAACCTCATCTCTTTGTCTCTTCAGACATAGAGCGAAGCATGAGCGCACAAAACGCACACACAGAAACATGTCGTGTGCGTTTTTGTTACTCTGCGCAGGCGGAAAGTCTGGTGGGTGATGAGAGACTCGAACTCCCGACATCTTCGGTGTAAACGAAGCGCTCTACCAACTGAGCTAATCACCCGCCGGACCGGGGATGTAGCGGGTTGATCGGCGGGTTGCAAGCCTTAGTCGCTCTCCAATGCCACCCTTTCGTCATCCGCCCCGATCCAGCGCCGGGCTCCCGGCCCGTTTCGACCCAGCGCGTCTTCCGCATTGTAAAGCGGACAGTTCTCCAGCGACAGGCACCCGCACCCGATGCAATAGCCCATCTGGTCCCGCAGACGCTCCAGCATCTCGATCCGTTCATCGAGGAGTGCCTTCCAAGGGGCGGCTGCCTTCGCCCAGTCCGCCTTGCCCACGGCCCTCTCGCGCGGCAAGCGATCCAGCACCTCTTTCACCTCCGCGAGCGAAATGCCCGCCGACTGCGCCATTCGCGCAATGGCGATCCTCCGCAACTCACGGCGATCGTAGCGGCGATGGTTGGCCGGCGTCCGCCAGCTCTCGATCAGTCCTTCGGCCTCGTAGAAGTGAACGGTCGAGACCGGCACTCCTGCCCGCGCAGCCACCTCGCCCACCGAAAGGTCATTGGGTTTCATTGATCGGCACCCCCAAGAAATCTCTTGCCCTCAAGTTTACTTGAGGAAGTAGCGTGCCACCATGATTAACGAATCTCAAGGAGCACATCATGAGACAAAAGCGGATCGGGCTTGCCCAGCACATCCGACAGAAGTTTGCCGCGCGCTTGCACGCGAGCACGCCGCGCGACCGGTTTCCCGACGACATCGAAAACGAGATACTCTCGATAAGACACCGGCAGCAGATCGAGACTCTGGTCGCTGGACAAGCTGCGTCGTGCCGGCAGAGCTTGGAGCGCCCCTGACATAAGGCTACTTTACATGCGGTGGACAGCCACAAAAAAGGACTGGTCCAGCGCCCCGCGTCTTCCGCGGTCAGCCATCGGAAAAACCGCTCCGGCACGCCCGAAGACTTTGCGACGCCCCATGATCACAGGCACCGCTTCTCGTCGGATGTGGCGTCCTCCAGCAGGCGGTGCGTGGATCAGGACAGGAAAAGTGGTGGGTGATGAGGGATTTGAACCCCCGACATCTTCGATGTGAACGAAGCGCTCTACCACTGAGCTAATCACCCGATTTGGGGCGTCTTTAGCTCGTGTCTTGGAACGGTGCAAGACCCGCATTACCCTCTGATCTCCCCCGGAAAACTGCGTCCAAAAAATCACACTCGCCGCAAAAATCTGCCCCGAAGTTAGCAGAAGGCCTCGCGTGGCCTCAGGACGCGTGTGGCGCAGTTGACCTTTCAACCCATGCATGCTTTTGCTTATTTTGGCACTGAACTGAAAGGACTGCCAATATGCGTAAGACTGTTTTCACTCTCGCCGCCATCGCTGGCCTTTCGGCTAGCGCTGCTTTCGCCGGCGGAATGAGCGAGCCGGTGATGGAACCGGAAATCGTTGTCGAAGAGTCGACGGGTTCGTCGGGTGGGATCGTTCTCCCGCTGCTTCTTCTGGCACTTGTCGCAGCAATCGCTGCGGACTCGTGATTTAGCCCGGCAACTTGGTTGCCAGCTAGAAAAACGCGGCCTAACCGGCCGCGTTTTTTTGTTTCTGAAGCCAGGAACTGCCATAAGAAAAGGCGCGCCGCTCGGACGCGCCTTTTTTCGAGTTCGCCCGGGTCACACGATCAGTGTGCGACACGGCCCTCTGGATCGGCCCGCAACCGCTCTGCCCGCTCGACCGCAGCGGCCTCCTCGGCCGCTTCGTCCCATTCGATGGGTTCCGGCTCACGGACAAGCGCCATCTTGAGAACCTCCGACACATGGTTCACGGGAATGATCTCCAGACCCTCTTTAACATTGTCGGGGATCTCCGCGAGATCCTTGGCATTTTCCTCGGGGATGAGCACCGTCTTGATGCCGCCCCTCAGAGCCGCCAGAAGCTTCTCTTTCAGGCCACCGATCGGCATCGCATTCCCCCGGAGCGAGACCTCGCCGGTCATGGCGATGTCCTTGCGCACGGGGATCTGCGTCAGCACGGACACGATCGAGGTCACCATCGCCAGACCCGCAGACGGGCCATCCTTCGGCGTGGCGCCATCCGGCACGTGGACGTGGATGTCCATCGTGTCGAACTTCGGCGGTTTCACCCCGATCTTCGGCGCGATGCTGCGGACATAGGATGACGCAGCGTCGATCGACTCCTTCATCACGTCGCCCAGCTTGCCGGTGGTCTTCATACGGCCTTTGCCAGGCAGACGAAGCGCTTCGATCTGCAGCAAGTCGCCACCGACGCTGGTCCATGCAAGCCCGGTCACCACACCGATCTGATCTTCCTTCTCGGCCAGACCATAGCGGTACTTCTTGACCCCCAGGAACTCTTCAAGGTTCTCAGGCGTAACGGTGACCTTCGCGTCCTCTTTCTTGACGATCTTCGTCACCGCCTTCCGGGCCAGCTTGGCGATCTCACGCTCCAGGTTCCGCACCCCGGCCTCGCGGGTATACGTGCGGATGATCTCGGCCAGAGCGTCGTCGGTCAGTTCGAACTCCTTGGACTTCAGCCCGTGGTTCTTGACCTGCTTGTCGATCAGATGCTGCTTGGCGATCTCGCGCTTTTCATCCTCGGTATATCCGGCCAGCGAAATGATCTCCATCCGGTCCAGAAGCGGGCCCGGCATGTTGTAGGAGTTCGCCGTGGTCAGGAACATCACGTTCGAAAGGTCGTACTCGACCTCAAGATAGTGATCGACGAAAGTCGAGTTCTGCTCGGGATCAAGAACCTCGAGCATCGCCGACGCCGGGTCACCCCGGAAGTCCTGCCCCATCTTGTCGATCTCGTCGAGAAGGATGAGCGGGTTCGTCGTCTTCGCCTTCTTGAGCGCCTGGATGATCTTGCCGGGCATGGACCCGATATAGGTCCGGCGGTGGCCACGAATCTCGGACTCGTCACGCACGCCGCCAAGCGAGATGCGGATAAACTCGCGCCCCGTCGCCTTTGCGACCGATTTGCCCAGCGACGTCTTACCAACACCCGGAGGGCCGACGAGGCACAGGATCGGCCCCTTCAGCTTCTTCGAACGCTGCTGCACCGCAAGGTACTCGACGATCCGCTCTTTCACCTTCTCCAGGCCATAGTGGTCGTCGTCCAGGATCTTCTGCGCGCGGCTCAGGTCCTTCTTGACGCGGCTCTTCGTGCCCCACGGGATAGACAGCATCCAGTCGAGATAATTGCGCACGACAGTCGCTTCGGCCGACATCGGAGACATCGACTTCAGCTTCTTCAGCTCGCCCTCGGCCTTTTCCCGGGCCTCTTTCGAAAGCTTCGCGGCACTGATCTTCTCTTCCAGTTCGGCGATCTCGCCCGCGCCGTCCTCGCCGTCGCCCAGCTCCTTCTGAATGGCCTTCATCTGCTCATTCAGATAGTATTCCCGTTGGGTCCGCTCCATCTGCGACTTAACACGCGTCTTGATCTTCTTCTCGACCTGAAGAACGCTCATTTCGCCCTGCATCAGGCCATAGACGGCCTCCAGCCGCTCCGCGACCACGAGCATCTCCAGAAGCTTCTGCTTCTGAGCGACGTCCACGCCAAGATGACCGGAAACAAGGTCCGCCAGCTTCGCGGCTTCGCGGGTCTCGCTGACCTGGCTCAGGGCCTCTTCGGGAACATTCTTCTTGATCTTCGAATAGCGCTCGAATTCCTCCGCCACCGAGCGCACCAGCGCCTCGACGGAATCCTTGTCGCCCATCTCCTCCGCAAGAACCTCGGACTCTGCTTCGAAGAAGTCGTCGTTTTCGATGAACCGCGTGATCTTCACCCGGCTCTGACCCTCGACCAGCACCTTCACGGTGCCGTCAGGCAGCTTCAACAGCTGCAGCACGTTCGCCAGCACACCGACACGGAAGATTCCATCCGTGGTCGGTTCGTCGACCGCAGGGTCGATCTGGCTCGACAGCAGGATCTGCTTGTCGTCCTTCATCACCTCTTCCAGCGCGCGCACCGATTTCTCGCGCCCGACGAACAGCGGCACGATCATGTGCGGAAAGACAACGATGTCTCTCAGCGGAAGAACGGGATGGGAAATTGCGGTTTGCTCGTTCATTTATGTCCTCAAGTCTGCAAGAGGGTCTGGCCCCGACATCGGCAACCTTTGGCCCTCTCCTGATGATGGCCTCTATATGTGGTGCGGGCCCCTCCGGCTTCAACCACCCGGGCCTTCTGCCTCAAGTGTGCCTGTCTCCGCAGCCGGGAGCAAGCGGTCCCTTCTGTATTGGCCCAAATCACCGAAATATTCCGAAATCCGCTTGTTTAAGGCGAAGAACGGGAAACGGCGCATCCCTTCAAGCTGGACTGTTTCCTTTAACAAAAAATTAAGAATCACGCCGTATTTTCGCCAAAGATGCACTCTAGCGAGGGGCTTGGGGGCGCGGAAAGGATGACAACCGCGCATGGCTCTTGGCCTCGGTCGCAGGATATATCGCGAGAGACGGCGACTTCTTTTCGTCACCTCGCTGGCATTTCTTGCAGGATACATCTTCTATCTTCGCGCCGGACACGAGGTCTGGGGCCTGCCCGTTCCCGTCGTCACCGGGGCGATCTACGCCGGCGTCGTCGGACCCACCGCTCTCTTCTTCTGCCTAGTCCTGCCCTCGATCCGCTTCATGATCGAGGCCATCGCGGTATCGCGCCTGCTGTTCTCGATCTTCGTCTTCAGCGTGCCTGACATCGGCTACAGCATCCTGGCGTCACCGTTCCTGACCGCTTTCGTCGTGGTCACCGGTGGCATCGTCGTCAGCCGCGTGATCCACGGCCGCATCCAGAAGACCAGGACCAGGGCCTGGCGTGAAAAGCTCAACCTGGCCCGCCTTGTCACGCGTACCCCCGCGCGTCTGAGCGGCCGCGCCTGGCAGCACCGCTTCGTCGGCTGGATCGACGACACCCAACCCCTGCCCGCGTGACCGCCATGAGCTATGCCCGCTTCTTCACCTCGACCCGCCGCACGATGGCCGTCTCGCGCCCCCGTGGCCTCGAGCACGACCGCGCCATCTACGTGGCGGGCCTCATCGGGGCGCTTCTGAACCGGGCCGCGGAAACCGGCAGCTTCCGGGGCGCGATCCTCGTTCATCCCAACATGGTTCTGACCGCCCCGAGATTCGGAACCGACGAAGGCACCCGCCTCGACTACGGCCTTGGCGCCATCGCCACGGCCCGGGCGGCCAGCATCACGCTCGAGGGCACCGACGCACAGCGCCTCGGCTTTCTCGCATTCGCGCCGCTGCACAAGCAGGCCAACGGCTACGACCCCGACTGGCAATTCGACGACCCCGACGTCGCCATGACCGCCCGCTGCCGCATCATCGGGCTCGACCTCGACGTCGCCTGCATCGACGACCCGGACGGCGCGGCCACCCTCGCGCTGGACTTGCGCGACTGACGTGTTCCGCCGTCTCTACCGACAGCGCCGCCGCTTCGCGGTCGTGACCCTGCTCCTCACCGGCGGACTTCTGGTTTCGCTCGCCCAGGGCGCAGTGCCCAATGGAACCGACCTGCCGCTCGACAACTGGATCACCTGGGTCTCGGTCTTCCTTGCCAGCCTGATCGTCACTTTCGGCCTGATCTTGGTAACGACCTATGTCCTGCCCGCGCTGCGACATGCGCTTGAGGTCTTCACCCTGTCGATCCTGGCCTTCCCCGTCATCTCTTCGATCGCAACCGCGTTTGGCACCGATTTCGGGGCCAATTCCTGGCTCTTCTGGATTCTGACCTTCGTTGCCCTCGAGCACCTGATCTACGGTCGCTACTTCGACCGGCTGACTTTCGCGCTGCCCGAACGCCGCGTGCGCTTCCGCACACGCGCCGCGCCCCAGACGGTCTGGGCCGCCTGTGCGCCCCTCCCGGAGTTCAGCGCCCGGCACTTCTATCCGGGCACCCGTTTCGAGCCGCTCGAAGACGGCACCGTCCGCGCGATCTATCCCCTGAAGGGCGGTCAGACCTACCAGGTCGAATTGATCACACCCGAGCGCATCGAGGCCCCGCACTTCTTCATCGTCAGCTTCACACCCGCCGAGGCCTCCGCCGGCAGCGGCGGTCTCTCCGGCACCCAGCAGATCGAGATCACGCACCGCACCGACGGCGGCTCGGATGTCCTGATCACCGAGGCGCGCGACGCCGCGCCCCTTCGCCGCCACATGCAATTCTGGTTTGATGACGAGCTGGGCGACCGCGCCGACTGCATGGCCGCCCGCATCGAGGGGCGTCACGACTGGTCGATGTTCAAGCACCAGTTCCCAAAGCCCAGGGCCGCGGGCGCTTCCGTCCCGACCTAAAGCGGCGGAATATCTCCCTCGGCCCGGCCCGCATGGAACGCCGCCTCCCAGGCGTCGAACCTGCCAGCCGCAATCGCCTCCCGCATTCCCGCCATCAGGTCCTGGTAATACTGAAGATTGTGCCAGGTCAGCAGCATCCCCGAGATCATCTCTCCGGCCCGGAAGACATGGTGCAGATAGGCCCGCGAATACCCCCGGCACGCCGGACAGCCGCAGGCCTCGTCCAATGGCCTCGGATCGTCCGCATGACGCGCGTTCTTGATGTTCACCACCCCATGCCGGGTGAAGGCCTGCCCCGTCCGGCCAGACCGCGAGGGCAGCACGCAATCCATCATGTCGATCCCGCGCTTCACCGCGCCCACGATGTCATCGGGTTTGCCGACCCCCATCAGGTAGCGCGGCTTGTCCTCGGGCAGGAACCCCGGCGCATAGTCCAGTACGCCGAACATCGCCTCCTGCCCCTCGCCCACGGCCAGCCCGCCGACGGCATAGCCATCGAATCCGATCTCCTTCAGCGCCGAGGCCGATTCCTCCCGCAACTCCCGCGTCACGCCACCCTGCATGATCCCGAACAGCGCATGGCCCGGCCGGTCCCCGAACGCCTCCTTCGACCGGACCGCCCAGCGCATGGACAACCGCATCGCGCGCGCCACTTCCGCGTCATCGGCAGGCAGCGCCGGGCACTCGTCGAAACACATCACGATATCCGAGCCCAGCAGCCGCTGAATCTCCATCGACCGTTCCGGCGTCAGCAAGTGCTTGGAACCGTCGATATGCGACGAGAACCGCACCCCCTCCTCGGTGAGCTTCCGCAGACCCGCCAGGCTCATCACCTGGAACCCGCCCGAATCCGTCAGGATCGGCCGCTCCCAGTTCATGAAGCGGTGCAACCCGCCCAGCCGGTCGATCCGCTCGGCGGTCGGGCGGAGCATCAGGTGATAGGTGTTGCCGAGGAGTATGTCCGCTCCCGTCGCCCGCACGCTCTCGGGCAGCATCGCCTTCACCGTCCCCGCCGTGCCGACGGGCATGAAGGCCGGGGTCCGCACCTCGCCGCGCGGCGTGCGGATCACACCGGTGCGCGCGGCCCCGTCCACCGCACCCAGTTCGAATGAAAACCGTGTCGTCATGCCACGGCTCTTAATCCCTCGGCGCAAAAGGCACAAACCCCCTTCTTCCTGGGGCAAATACGGCAGGGGGGCGTGAGGGGACAGCGTCCCCCCACCCGGTCGGCGCGAAAAGCGCGGCGAAACCCCGCTTTACCTGCCCCCGGGCAATCCTTATATAATCAGTCAACAAATACGGATGACCCGATGACAGCCGAACCGTCAAACACGCTCGAAGGCACGCCCCTGATCAAGCCGTCCTCCACGGACCACCCACTCTACGACCAGGTCGTCGAGGCCTGCCGCAGCGTCTATGACCCCGAGATTCCGGTGAACATCTTCGACCTCGGCCTCGTCTACACGGTCGACATCACCGAGGACGGGGCGGTCACGATCATCATGACGCTGACCGCTCCGGGCTGCCCTGTGGCCGGCGAGATGCCCGGCTGGGTCGCCGAGGCGGTCGAACCCCTGCCGGGCGTGAAACAGGTGGATGTCGAACTGACCTGGGATCCCCCCTGGGGCATGGACATGATGTCCGACGAGGCGCGCCTCGAACTCGGCTTCATGTAAGGCGCCACAGGCGCCTTACTGGGTCAGTCTCAGCTTCGTGAGGTTGACGGCGATCGCTTCGAAGGCGGTCGCGATATCCAGACCATCCACGTCGAAATAGCGGCTGGCATCTCCCGCGCAATCGCTCAGCAGGGTCTCGCTCGACGAGGGGGCCTGGAAGGCGATCGTGTAGACCTCGATCCCGGAGGCACGTGCTTCGCCGCAGATGTTGCGCACGCGCGCGTCGGCCGTCTCGTAGCTTCCCGTATCGATCCGCGCGTTGGCATGCGCATTGTAAGCCGCCTGGTCCGGACGGAAATACATGTTGGGCACGTCCTCGGGGCGGAACCGCTCGTAGACTTCGTGGTAGTCCCACTGCACGGCATCGGCGGGAAGCGCACCCTCGGCAAGATAGGTGTCATCGTTGTTCGTCCCCGGCGATCCCGGAACATACCAACGGCGATTTGACGCTTCGTCCGGCATTTCGACGATGAAGCCGTTGAATTCATTGCCATTGGCCTGGGTTTCAGAATACCACACCCGGCTCGGACCCGACTTGAATGCGTCGGCAAGGTCGAGATGGTCGGTGTTCATGCCGTCGGTCATCAGCACGACGACCTTTTTCACGTCGGGATCGCCAAAGGCAAAGGGATGCCCGGCCATGTCGGAGGACAGCAGGTTGTCGTCCACCATGTCCTGCACGATGGGTGCGAAGCTGTTTTCAAGAAGGCCGACGCCCCAGTTCATGCCATAGTCGATCGAGGTCCAGCCACTGCCTTCGAGCGTGTCGATGAAGTCGTGAAGATCACGCTCGTCGTTCTGGTAAAGAAGCACCGTCTTGTACTCGTCCGAGCACCAGCTGGCCCGCGACGGGTATTGCGCATAGCGGGTCAGGTTGCGGCCGGACAGACCGGAAAACATCGCGCTGCCCTCGATCGCGCCGCCGGCAGCCAGGGCCGCAGTGCGGAAATCGTCATCGCGGAACCGTGCACAGCGGGTCGACGCGTTATGCGTGTTGTAGGTCGTGATCGCACCCGGGTGGAGGCGCGGGCTTTCAACCGTTGTCAGGGTATTGTCCCAGTTCAGACGGGCACGAAGCTCATCGTCGACATGAACCTGGTGGTTGTAGGGGACGACCGAAATGGCCACCCGTTCGGCGCCGAGACGATTGATCATCTCGGTGACAAAACCCTTGGCCGCCGGGCGCAGAGCTTCGATCTTGCCGTTGCTGCCCATTGAGCCGGACACGTCCAGCACCAGAACGACTTCGACCTTCTCCTGCCCCTCGGCCGCTTGTCCAGCGGCGACACCCGGAAGCGAGTTGATCCCCATGAGACCCATGAAAAGCGTGTCGAGCTGGAAATCCGCGCTTGCAGTCACCTTGCGGCTGTAGGCGCCCGTGATCTCCGGGTCGACGGTGACCATGGACGGATCGATTCCAGCCTTGGCGATATAGTCCAGCACCATCGCCTCCATTTCCGCTTCCGTTTCGGCCCCGCTCTCCAGGCTTCCTGCCGCCAGAACCGCGGTGTCCAGGGTATTCTGAAGCCGGACCCGTTCGTTTTCGTGACGCGCCATATCCACGGCAAGCCCGGTGACCATCAGGATCAGGATGAACATGAACAGGCTGAAGATGGTCAGCGAACCGTCTTCAGTGCGCGCAAAGTCGCGACGCTGAACCGGCGATTTTTTTCCGAAGGCGGATGAGGCAAACAAGGTGGGGGCCATGACACTCGTACCGATTGATTACGTAAACTACCAAAGGTTGTACCACACACAGCCACATTCTCGCCCGATTTCGCCTTTTTCCCCATAGATTGGCGACGCCCCGAACCCAATCGGATAGATGGCTCGGAATTGGAAAGCGGACATGGACAATGGAAAGGAAAATGTGGCGCGGCTGCGGCCGCAATTGCGTCTCAATTTGATTCGGAGCACGGTGCTCACGGGCAAAATGCCCCCCTTGAGCGATGCGCTTTCAGGACCTATCTTTGGGGCAAAGGAGTTCCCATGTTCGGCATACCCGGAAAACAGGCGGTCAGCATGACCCCGGCGGCAATTCGTCAGATCGCGAAGCTGATGGACAAGGAAGGCCACATGGGCCTGCGCATCGGCATCAAGAAGGGCGGCTGCGCGGGAATGGAGTATACCATGGATTACGCCGACCAGATCGACCCCGCCGACGAGGTGGTCGAACAGGACGGCGCACGGGTGATGATCGCACCGATGGCGCAGATGTTCCTTTTCGGAACCGAGATCGACTACGAAACCTCGCTTCTGGAATCCGGTTTCAAGTTCCGCAATCCCAATGTGGTCGATGCCTGCGGCTGCGGTGAATCGATCAAGTTCAAGGATGTGGAGGAACTGGCCGCCGAGCGTTCGGAAGACCAGGGTTGAGATGACCGGCGCTTTGATGGCGCTGGCGACGATTGTTCTCCTGATCTTGATGTCGGTCCGCGCAGACCGCGCTTTCGCGCACCGCGAGACCCTGCCCCTCTCCTTCGGCCCTTCCGGCGCGGGCGTCCGCGCACCGCGGCGCATGGCACTCGGCATGGCGCCGTTTCTCGCCCTCCTGATCCTGCCCGCCCTGATGCTCTTCGCTCCCCAGCCGGCCGAACCGCGCGTCGCTCTCGTCGGTATCGCCTTTCTCGCCGCGCACGCCTGGCACATCCGCATGTGCCGGCGCACCGAATGATGGTCGACCAGTCCTTGCACCCGACGACCCCGCATTCCCCTTGACCTCGGGCGAAACCCCGGCATGTTCGGCGCGGACCGCAGACAGGAGAGAGACATGCGCAAACTGGCCGCCGGAAACTGGAAGATGAACGGCGTGGAAAACAGCCTCGCCGAGATCGACGCCCTGATCGCCGCCCATCCCGCGCCCGGCTGCGATGTGCTGATCTGCCCGCCGGCCACGCTCCTGTCCCGCCTCTCCGACCGCGCGAGCGGCAGCGCCATCGCCACCGGCGGACAGGACTGCCACCAGAATGCATCGGGCGCGCATACCGGCGACATCTCCGCAGGCATGATCGCCGACGCCGGCGGCAGCCATGTCATTCTCGGCCACTCCGAGCGCCGCGCCGACCACGGCGAAAGCGACGCGCTGGTCAACGCCAAGTCCCTGGCCGCGTGGACGGCAGGTCTGACCGCGGTCATCTGCGTCGGCGAAACGCTCGCCGAGCGCGAAGCCGGCCAGACGATCGCGATCGTCGGCGGCCAGCTGGCCGGTTCCGTCCCCGACGGCGCAACCTCGGCCAACACGGTCATCGCCTACGAACCTGTCTGGGCCATCGGCACCGGCAAGGTGCCCACGCTCGAAGAAATCGGTGCAGTCCACGACGACATCCGCGCCCGCCTCACGGCACGCTTCGGCGAGGACGCCAATGGCATCCGCATCCTCTACGGCGGCTCGGTAAAGCCCTCGAACGCCGCCGAGATCTTCGCGGTCCCGAACGTCGACGGCGCGCTCGTGGGCGGCGCATCTCTGAAGGCGGCGGATTTCGGCGGGATCATCGCGGCCCTCGAACAGGCCTAGGACGGCGCGTCTTCCCAGACAAGCCGGTCACGGATGGCCTTGGCCACCAACTCGGGATGCGTGATCGGCACCATGTGACCCGCTTCCGGCACCGTCATCCACTCGGCATCCTTCATCCGGTCGCCAAGCTCGCTGATGATATCCGCCATCACCGGATGCGAATTGCCGCCGTCGACGAATGTCACGGGAATCTCCAGCGACTCCAGACGGCCCGGCCGCAGAACTCCGCTCACATCGTCTTTCAGAAGCGGGTTCTGCGCCGGAATCGTCTCGATCCGGTCCAGCACATAGCTTTTCTGCTCCGCCGTCATATGACCCCAGTCGACACCGCCGCCCCAGACCGCCATGAATTCCTTGGCGGCCGTCGCGAACTGGGACGCCTTCATCTTCTTCTCGAACGGCTCCAGATCGCGCATCGCCTTGTCATAGCCCCAGCGTCCCTTCGCGGCGGCGAAGAAGACCGGCTCGATCAGCACCAGCGATGAGACGCGATACGGCCGATCGACGGCAAGCCTAAGCGCCAGAACGGCCCCGTAGGAGTGCCCGATCAGTGGCAACGGTTCCGAGGGCAGCTCCGACAGCGCGATTTCCAGCGCCTGTTCGGTGAAATCCCGCGACCGGTCCCAATCCTCCGCCAGTCCGTGGCTCGGAAGTTCGATATTGTGAACTGTAAACCCGCCGCCCAGCGCGTTCAGCAGACCACGCCAGTTCCCGGCCTTGCCGAGTCCGCAATGGATTAGTCCGATGGGCTTCTTCGGAGCCATGACTCAGAGCTCTCCTCCCAGATGCCGGTCCAACTGCGTCAACCGATCCTGCCCCCAGAACCTCGCACCGTCATCCGTGATGAAGAAGGGAACGCCAAAGACACCCGCCGATACGGCATCCTCCAGGTTCTGTTCATAAACCATCGCGCCCGCCAGCAAGCCGCTGTCCGCCAGCGACGGATCGAACCCGGCCGCCTCCAGACATCCCTTGATGACCGCGTCATCCGCGACGTCCTTCTCCTCGGCCCAGCACGCGCGCGTGATCCCGGCGACCAGCGCGCCAAGATCACCGCCGCCCGCCTTCTGCGCGGCGATCAGAGCATACGAGGACGGGGCGGGATTGGTCGGAAAATGCGCGGGCTTCACATTGACGGGCATGCCAAGCTCTTTCGCGCACCGCCCGATCTCGATCAGGCGGTACTCCTGCCGCGACGGATGCCGCTGACCGGGAGGCACACCTCCGGTACGCGCGAAGAGCGCCATGATGTCGAGCGGCTTGTAGGAAATGGTCGCGCCGTGTTTGGCTGCGATCTCCGTCGGGCGAGTGCCTGCCAGGTAGCAATTCGGCGAAATCGTCGCCAGATAATAGTCGATATGGGGCATTTGGCCTCGCCGCTCAAAACTCTTGTTTGCCTGACCCTATGCGCGTGCTAGGCGGTGTCAACGTTACGATTCTGTGACACTCCGCGGAACGAATACAGGACGCTGCTGCCAATGCCCAATATTCAGGAACCGAAGATCATCTCGGGGAACGCCAACCGTGCGCTCGCAAAGGCCGTCACACGACGGCTCTCGATGCACAGGGGCATGAACGTCGGGCTTGTCGATGCCCGCGTCGAGCGCTTCAACGACGGCGAGATCTTCGTCGAAGTCTTCGAGAACGTCCGCGGCGAGGACATGTTCATCCTGCAGTCGACGTCGAACCCGGCGAACGACAACCTGATGGAGCTTCTGATCATGGCCGACGCGCTGCGGCGCTCCTCGGCTCAGCGCATCACGGCCGTCATCCCCTACTTCGGCTATGCCCGCCAGGACCGCCGGACCAAGGCCCGCACCCCGATCTCCGCCAAGCTGGTGGCCAACATGATGGTCTCGGCCGGTATCGAGCGGGTCCTGACGATGGACCTGCACGCCGCCCAGATCCAGGGCTTCTTCGACATCCCCGTCGACAACCTCTATGCCTCGCCGGTGTTCGCGCTGGACATCAGGCACGCCTTCCGCGGCAAACTCGACCAGGTCACCGTGGTCTCGCCCGACGTCGGCGGCGTGGCACGCGCCCGTGAATTGGCCAAGCGCATCGACGCGCCCCTCTCCATCGTCGACAAGCGGCGCGAGAAGCCGGGCGAGATCGCCGAGATGACCGTGATCGGCAACGTAAAGGACCGGGTCTGCGTGATCGTCGACGACATCGTCGACACAGCCGGCACGCTCTGCAAGGCGGCGGAAGTCCTGATGGAAGCGGGTGCGAAGGAAGTTCACGCCTACATTTCGCACGGCGTGCTCTCGGGCCCGGCGATCGAACGCGTATCCAAATCTGTGATGAAGAACCTTGTCATCACCGACTCGATCGAACCGACGAAGGAAACGCTGTCCACCAAGAACATCAGGATCGTTCCCATGGCGCCCATGTTCGCCCAGGCCATCCTGAACATCTGGCACGGCACCTCGGTCTCGTCGCTCTTCGATCACGAGACGCTGGAGCCGATCTACGACGGCACTTACTCCATCGCCTCCTGAATCACCGGCGCGTTGACCCGCATGCAAGGTCGACGCGCCTGCCTTCTCAAACTTTCACAGAGCCCCTTGGTGCAACGAAGCCGCCCGCCCGCCGCGCCGATGTCTTGCTGATTCCTGAAGCCAGCGCACGGGCGTGCCATACAGTTTGCCATACACAATGCCGACGCAATGCCGACGGCTTGCAGACGCCCTATGACAGGAATGTTTACAAAGCGTTAGCGCTGACCGATCGGCCTCACGTCATGCCGGCCAGGATGGCCAGCATCAGCCCGATGGTCGCCACAAGCGCAAGCACATAGTCGCCCGGCACCGCGTCTTCGGTACCGAAAAGAAATGCCCAGAATCGTTTCGGCATTCTAACAGCCCCCCAGCCATTGAACACGGATCGCATCATAGGACGAACCCTTTCCAGCACCAGAGAAAATACAGAAACAAAGCGTTCCTTGCATGTATTCCACGCCTGATTTTCTGCAGTTGCAAAGTAATTTAATTTCGTATAACTATTTTTGAAAGTTCTAAAGTTGCGGAAGGAATCTCCGATGCTCGACAATCAGCCGCGTGGCACCATCGTCATCGAGGACCTCGAAATCGGCATGGTGCGCAGCCTGACCAAAGAGGTCACCGACCTCGATATCGAGCTGTTTGCACAGGTTTCGACCGACCGTAACCCGGTGCATCTTGATGATGCCTATGCAATGGACACCATATTCGGCGGGCGCATCGCCCACGGCATGCTGACCGCCGGCCTCGTCTCCGCAGTGATCGGCGAACAGCTTCCGGGCCACGGCACTGTCTACCTTGGCCAGAACCTCCGGTTTCTCGCTCCGGTGCGTCCCGGCGACGTCGTCACCGCCGAGGTCGAGGTGCTGGAAATCGACTACTCCCGCCGCCGCGTGAAACTCGACACACGCTGCCTCGTGGACGGCAAGGCGGTGCTCAAGGGCGAAGCAACGGTGCTGGCGCCTTCCGGGAAATTCGACTGACCCTTGCCCCCGCGCGCGGGCCGCGCTAACCGCTGCCCATGCGCATCCATCGTGACACACGCTATCTGACAGACGCCGACAAGGGCGCGACCGCCGCGATCGGCAATTTCGACGGCGTTCACCTCGGCCATCAGGCCATTCTCAGGATCGCAGCCCAAGCCGCCGCCGCCCCTCTCGGCGTCGTCACCTTCGAGCCGCACCCCCGCGAATACTTCGCACCCGATGCTCCGCCCTTCCGGCTGATGAACCCCGAAGCCAAGGCCCATCGCCTTGAATCCCTTGGGGTTCAACACCTCTACGAACTGCCATTCAACGCCCGCCTTGCGGCGCTCACGCCTGAAGAGTTCGCACGCGACATCATCGCCGAACAGCTTGGCCTCGCCCATGTGACGGTAGGAGCAGACTTCTGTTTCGGCAGAGGTCGCAAAGGCACCACCGAGATGCTGCAGGACTTCGGCGGGCGCTACGGATTCGGCGTCACGATCGCGAAACTCATCGGCGACGGCCCGGCCATTTCATCCACCCGCATCCGCGAAGCCCTCTCCGAAGGTCGCCCCGAGGACGCCGCAAAAATGCTCGGGCACCTTCACCGCATCGAGGGCGCTGTCATCCGGGGAGACCAGAGGGGTCGGGATCTGGGCTATCCCACCGCGAACATGTCCATCGACGGGCTCCATCCACCGAAATTCGGCGTCTACGCCGTGCGCGTCCGGGTTCAGTCGGGCGACCACCAAGGCGACTACGACGGTGTCGCCTCGATCGGTGTGCGGCCGATGTTCGGCGAGAACCGCCCCAACTGCGAAAGCCACATCTTCGACTTCAAGGGCGACCTCTATGGCACCCATCTGTCCGTGGCCCTCGTGGCCTATCTGCGGCCCGAAGCAAAGTTCGATAGCATAGACGCCCTTATCACCCAGATGGACGCCGACAGCGCCCGCGCGAGAGAAATCCTATCGGGCGACTGACCATTTTCTTGCCGTTTTCGGAGGCTAGGGCTCACCTGTTCATGTTTTGAATCGGAAGGATCGACTTGATTTTTTTTTCATCTGTCGCGCTTCTGGTGGATGGCGACAACATTTCGTCCCAGTTGGCCGGACAAATCCTGAGAAGGACGGCTGACCTTGGCCCCCACCAGATCCGCCGCGTTTATTGTAACTGCTACTCGGTCGGAAGCTGGTCCTCCGCCTCGAGTTTCCGGACGATCCTGTCAGGTTCAGGCAAAAACGGAAGCGACCTTGTACTCTCGATCGAGGCTATGACCTTCGCCTTGCTGGATAACGTCCCGGCATTCGCGATCGCTAGTTCGGATCGCGACTTTTCGCATCTTGCTCATGCGCTCAGGGAGATGGGTCGCCATGTTGTCGGGTTGGGTGAAGAAAAGACGCCTAAGGACTTCCGCCATGCATGCTCAAAGTTCATCCCACTGACGCCGCCCGTTGCCAAGGTTGCCGAGGCTGAATTGTCGGAACTCGACCGGCAGATCAGGGATGCAATATTGGAGATGCAGCAAGTAAAGACAGGCGCGCTCGTCACCAGACTAAACGAAGTCATGCGAACGAGATTTCAGGTAATGATTAGCAAGGAAAAGGAGAGGAAATGGGCAAAATATCTAAAAGAACGCCCGAACCTCTATGCCCTGTCTGGCGAGGGCAAGGAACTTCGTGTTAGCGTTGCATCGGGGACAGACGACAGCTGACCCCTCTTCCCCTTCCCGCTCCTTTCCTCCAAACCTCTCCCCATGAAAGACCCGATCGACCGCTCCGGCCTCCGCGACCTCTACTGGGAACGCGTGCCGCTCAAGAATATGACGAAGCGCGAGTGGGAAGCGCTCTGCGACGGCTGCGGCAAGTGCTGTCTCAACAAGCTCGAAGACCCCGACACGCAGGAAATAGCCTTCACCCGCGTCGCCTGCCGGCTGCTCGACGGCGAAACCTGCCGGTGCGCGCAATATGACATCCGGCTGCAATTCGTTCCCGAATGCGTTGTCCTGACCCCGCAGAACATCTCTGACATCGCCTACTGGATGCCATCGACCTGCGCCTACCGCCTTCTCTACGAGGGCAAGCCGCTCTACGACTGGCACCCGCTTGTCTCCGGCGACCCGAACACGATCCACGAGGCCGGCATGTCCGTCAAAGGCTGGACGGTGCCCGAGTTCGAGGTTCCAGAGGACGAGTGGGAAGAACATATCATCGAGGATCTCTGATGCAGTTCGCTTCTGACAATGCTGGCCCCGTCCACCCGAAGATCATGGAGGCGCTCGCCGCCGCCAACGAGGGCTGGGCTATCGGATATGGCAACGATCCTCTCACCGAACGCGCCATCCAACGCATCCGGGACGCCTTCGAAGCCCCGGACGCCGGCGTCTATCTCACCGCGACAGGCACCGCCTGCAACTCGATCCTGCTCGCGACCATGGCCAAGCCCTACGAAATCATTTTCTGCACCCCCGAAGCCCATATCGTCGAGGACGAATGCAACGCTCCCGAGTTCTACACGGGTGGCGCGAAGCTCTCACTGATCGCCAGCAGAGACGGTCGGATCGATCCCGGCGCACTCGACGCCGAGATGGCAAAGCGCGGTGCATGGGGCGTGCAGGGCCCCCAGCCCGGCGCGGTCTCGATCACCAACGTCACTGAACGTGGCACGCTCTACACGACCGATTATATCCGAGAGATATCCGACATCACACACCGCCACGGTTCCAAGCTGCACCTCGACGGCGCCCGCTTCGCCAATGCCTGCGCCGCTCTTGCGTGCACGCCGGCCGAGATGACCTGGAAGGCCGGCGTCGACGCCGTCAGCTTCGGCGGCACAAAGAACGGCTGCATGGGCGTCGAGGCGGCGGTCATCTTCGACCCTGCGACCGCCTGGGACTTCGAACTGCGCCGCAAGCGCGGCGGCCATCTCTTTTCGAAGCACCGTTACCTTTCCGCCCAGATGGACGCGTATCTGACCGACGACCTCTGGCTGGATCTCGGCCGGTCAGCCAATACAGCGGCCGGAAAACTCGCCAGCGCCCTGAAGCAATGCCGCGACGTAACCTTCCGTTGGGAACCTCAAGCCAACATGATGTTCGTCGATATGCCACGCTCGATCCACCGCCGGCTCAAGAACGCCGGTGCGGTCTACTACGTCTGGGAAGGTACGCTTGATGGTGATCCCTCAGGCACCGCCACCGCCCGTCTCGTGACCGACTGGTCCTGCCCCGATCGGGCAATCGACGACTTCGTCAGGCTTGTCTCGGGCGATTGATATTGCATGTCACGAGAATCAGGCCCCATTCTTTTGTCATGAAATACTTTGCTTTCATTCCGCTTCTCGCCCTGGCCGCCTGCGCCACGTTGTCCGAAGATCAATGCCGCAACGCCGACTGGGGAGCGATCGGCCGCGAGGACGGCGCGAACGGGCGCACCCCCGATTTCATCGAGAAACACGCGAAAGCCTGCAACCAGTACGGCATCGCGCCGGTGCGCGCTGAATGGGAGAAAGGCCGCCAGGCGGGCCTGCCTCTGTACTGTCAGCCGGCTCGCGCCTGGGAGGAAGGCGCCGACGGCCACCGCCTTTCGCCAGTGTGTCCCGCGACGGGGCTCGAGGAACTCGAGCGCGCCAATTTTCGCGGTCTGACCTACCACCGGATCGGTCAGGACATCGACGAGGCCGAGCGCGAGATCACCCGGATCAACGCCGAAATCGCCTCTCTGGCCCCTGACGACCCGGCTCGCGTCCTGCTGGCTTCCGAGCGCGCGAGACTGCGCCTCGAGATCACCATGCTCCGCGCCGAACGGGCGCTCTATCGCTACTGAGAAGTGGTACGGGCGGCCGGACTTGAACCGGCACGGGCTTGCGCCCCAGAGATTTTAAGTCTCATGCGTCTACCATTCCGCCACGCCCGCGTGAGGATGTGGTCGTGATTAGGCAGAAGGCCGTCGCATCGCAAGCCCCACGCTCAGAGATCTTCGCCTTTCGGCTCGACCAGATAGCCGCGTTCGGGCAGCCAGGGGTTCAGTTTCAACGCGGCGCGCAGCACCTCCTGGGCCTCATCGTGCCGTCCCAGCCCCATAAGGGTCAGCGCTTTTCCAGACATTGCTGCGAAATGGGTCGGATGACGTTCCAGGGCCTTGTCGAGATCCACGAGCGCCGCCGCGAAATCTTCTCGCAGGAAATTCACGAAGGCCCTCTGGTTGTACCCCTCCGCATATTCCGGGCAGTACTCCACCAGCCTGTCGAGAGCTTCGAGCGCAGCCAGAAAATCCCAGGACGATCGCGCCGACATTCCGCGATCCAGAAGGGATTGCGCCGGTTCGTCAGGCGCCTTGGTCCAGAGCGACCAGAGTTCGCTCGAGACTGTCCGCGCCGCCATCTCGTTCTCGGCTTCCTGGATATGTGCCAGAAGCCGCGCTTCCTCTTCCGAAATATCGTGGGGAGACGGACAGTCCGCGTAAGCCGCCTGCGCCGCAAAAAGAACAATCGCTGAGATCAGGGTTCGCATGCCGCATTCTGGACAGGACATATTTTGGTCCGTCAAGTAACGATTCCGACATCCTTGACCGCCTGCATTACCACATGGGTGGACGTGTGCGAGACATGCGGCAGGCTCGACACCCGCTCTCCCAACACCTCTCGATACCGCGCCATGTCGCGCGTCCTGATCTTGAGCAGATAGTCGAACGCGCCCGCGATCATGTGGCACTCTTCCACCTCACCCACTTCCGCGACGGCGTCATTGAACGCTGCCAACGCCTTTTCGCGCGTATCGTTCAGCTTCACCTCGACGAAGGCCACGTGATCCAGCCCAAGTTTGACAGGGTCCAGCATGGCGCGATACCCGCGAATGACCCCCTGCTCCTCCAGCCGCTTCAGCCGGGCCTGCACCGGAGTTTTAGATAGACCCACGCGTCGCGCCAGTTCGGCCACGGAGAGACGGGCATCCGACGCCAATTCCGCCAGCAGCCTTTTGTCCGCCCTGTCCAGCTCAATCCGATCGTCTGACATGTTTTTGACCCACGCTTTGGTACTTTCGACGTTATCCATTTCACAAATTGGGCAAAACGCCCAACAAAATCAGAGTATGCTTGCCGTATGACCTCACACGATCGACCAATGATGAAAAAATACGCCTCCGAAGCAGCGCTGATTGCCCGTTTGAAGAATGAAGCAGCTCTCAGCACGGATGACCGTGCACGCATCTCGGCGCGAGGTGCGGATCTGGTGCGTGCCATCCGCAGCACGGGAAAGCCCGGCCTGATGGAAGTCTTCCTTGCAGAATACGGCCTCTCGACAGAGGAAGGCATCGCGCTGATGTGTCTGGCCGAGGCGCTTCTCCGCGTTCCCGACGCCGAGACCATCGACGCGCTTATCGAGGACAAGATCGCGCCCTCGGACTGGGGCAAGCATCTGGGCCATTCCTCGTCTTCGCTCGTGAACGCATCGACATGGGCGCTTATGCTCACCGGTCGGGTACTCGACGACGAGGAGCCGGGCATCACCGGCATCCTGCGCGGTGCGGTCAAACGGTTGGGCGAACCGGTCATCCGCGCGGCCGCAAAGCAGGCGATGCGCGAAATGGGCCAGCAATTCGTCTTGGGACAAACGATGGACAGCGCCCTCGCCCGTGCATCCAGGATGGAAGCGAAAGGCTATACCTACAGCTACGACATGCTGGGCGAGGCCGCTCGCACAGACGCCGACGCGCTCCGCTATCTCAAGGCCTATTCCGAAGCGATCCGAACCATCGCCTCTGCAGCCAAGGGCAACGACATCCGCACCCGACCGGGGATCTCGGTTAAGCTCTCGGCGATCCATCCCTGTTACGACGTCATGCAGAAGGATCGGGTCATTCGCGAACTCGTTCCCCGCCTGCAGACATTGCTCCGCGCTGCAGCCAAGGCGGATATCGGATTGAATATCGACGCGGAAGAGGCTGACAGGCTAGAACTTTCTCTCGACGTTATCCAAGCCGCCATCGCCGATCCCGAACTGGCTAGCTGGGACGGATTCGGTGTCGTGGTCCAGGCCTACGGTCTGCGTGCAGGCGACGTCATCGATCATCTCTACGGGCTGGCCGAGACACACGACCGAAATCTGATGGTGCGCCTCGTCAAGGGCGCGTACTGGGACACCGAGATCAAGCTGGCCCAGGTTCAGGGCATGGACAGCTTTCCGGTCTTTACAAGCAAACCAGCAACGGACGTCTCCTACATCGCGAACGCCCGTAAACTTCTTGGAATGACGGATCGCATCTATCCCCAGTTCGCCACGCACAACGCCCATACCGTCGCAGCCATTCTGCACATGAGCGACGACAAGCAAGCTTTTGAATTTCAGCGTCTTCATGGGATGGGTGAGCGGCTGCACGACATCGTGCACGAGCGCGAGAAATCCCGCTGTCGCATCTACGCGCCGGTCGGAGCACACCGGGATCTTCTTGCCTATCTCGTGCGCCGACTGCTGGAAAACGGGGCGAACTCGAGCTTCGTGAACCAGGTCGTCGACGAGGCGGTACCGCCAGAGGCCGTGGCTGCCGATCCGTTCGAAGCGCTCTCCAAAGGACAAAAGGTTGTCACTGGCTCCGATCTGTTCCAGCCCGACCGCCGCAACTCTACCGGCTGGGATCTGGCCGACACTGAAACTCTTGAACGGTTCGATGCGATCCGAACGCCCTTCCGACAGTCACGGTTCAAAGCCGCGCCACGGATAGCAGGCGTCGCGCCGGACGGCGAAGCGCAGGACCTTAGGAACCCGGCCCAACCTGATGATATCGCAGGCACGGTTTGGTTATCCACAGCCGGGCACGTCGAAGTCGCCCTGTCAAACGCAACTCCCTGGAAAGCCTCGGCGAATGAGCGCAGCCGTGTTCTGAACCACGCGGCGGACCTCTATGAAGAGAACGCCGGCGAGATCTTCGCCATTCTCGCCCGCGAAGCCGGCAAGACCCCAGTGGACGCGGTGGGCGAGTTGCGCGAAGCCGTGGATTTCCTCCGCTACTATGCCACTCGTACCGCCGAGTGCGGCGACGCAGTCGGCATAGTCACCTGCATCAGCCCGTGGAACTTCCCGCTCGCCATCTTCACCGGCCAGATAGCCGGAGCCCTCGCCGCTGGCTGCGGCGTGTTGGCCAAGCCCGCCGAGCAAACGCCGCTGATCGCCGATCTGGGTGTTCGGTTGATGCACGAGGCCGGCGTTCCGGCGGCATCGCTCCAGTTCCTGCCCGGCGACGGCGCAACGGTCGGCGCGGCGCTCACCTCTGACCCCCGTGTCGATTCCGTCGCCTTTACCGGCTCCACCGAAACCGCCCGCCTGATCCGAGGCGCCATGTCCAGGCACATGCGCCCCGGCGCACCGCTGGTCGCGGAAACCGGCGGCCTGAACGCCATGATTGTCGATTCGACCGCTCTCTTGGAACAGGCCGTGCGCGATGTGATCGCGTCGGCGTTCCAATCCGCCGGTCAGCGCTGCTCGGCCCTTCGCTGCCTCTACGTGCAGGAAGACATCGCCTCCGCATTCCGAGAGATGCTCTTCGGCGCGATGGACGAACTGACCCTTGGCGATCCGTGGCAACTATCGACCAGCATGGGTCCCGTAATCGACATCGAAGCGCGCGATGCCATCCTGTCTTACCTCTCGCGCCAAAAGATCACGAAGCAACTCGCCGCACCGGAAGCCGGTTTGTTCGTTCCGCCAACCGTCGTGGAAGTGCCCGGCATCACGGCGCTCGAGCGCGAAGTTTTCGGCCCCGTCCTGCATATCGCCACCTATCGGGCCGACGAGATCGGCAAGGTTATTTCGGACATAAATGGAACGGGTTACGGGCTGACCTTCGGACTCCACACGCGGATAGACAGCCGCGTGCAGGAGATCGTCGAACAAATCCACTGCGGAAATGTCTACGTGAACCGGAACCAGATCGGCGCGGTCGTCGGTTCGCAGCCCTTCGGCGGCGAAGGCCTGTCCGGCACCGGCCCCAAGGCGGGCGGCCCGGCCTATCCGCTGCGTTTTTGCCGATCCGGAGATATCCCGGACATACCGGTCCGTGAAATGCCCGGCCCAACAGGCGAGACCAACCGCCTCAGCCTCCATACACGCACCCCGCTCCTCTGCCTCGGCCCTGGCTCCGAAACCGCGTGTGCGCAGGCGGACGCCGTGATCGCGCTTGGCGGACAAGCCGAGATCGCGACCGATCTCCAGCCCGACGCTCTGACCACTCGGGACGCGTTCGGCGGTGCGCTTTGGTGGGGGAGCGAGGACCTGGCCCGCGCCTATTCACAAGCGCTGTCCCGTCGCGACGGCCCGATCCTTCCGCTTCTCACAGACGCCCCACGCCGCTTCGAAGTCCTGCACGAACGGCACCTATGCGTCGATACAACCGCCTCAGGCGGGAATGCAGAACTTCTCGCCGCCGTCTCAGGCGCTTGACCTTTCGCAAAGAACCGGGTCGGGTACGCCCATGTTTCCGATCCGCGATCACAATCCATCCGGCCGTACGCCCTATGTGACCTGGGCCCTGATCGTACTCAACGTGGGCTTGTTCATCAGCTACACGGCTGCCTTTCCAAACGAAACCCAACTCGCCCGTTTCTACTTCGAATGGGGTCTCGTCCCGCGGATTTCCGCGCCGGAAACCTTCGTGACCTCCATGTTTCTCCATGGTGGCTTCATGCACCTGGCAGGCAACATGCTCTTCCTCTGGGTCTTCGGGGACAATCTGGAAGACCAGATGGGCCACGTCGGCTTCCTGCTCTTCTACCTGGCTGGAGGGCTGGCTGCGGCCTTCGCGCAAATCGCATCGGACCCTGACAGCACCGTACCGATGATCGGCGCCTCGGGGGCAATCGCCGGCGTGATGGGCGGCTATCTCCTTTTGTTCCCGAAGGCGCGCGTCGATATTCTGATCATCATCGTCATCATCTTCCGCATCATTCCCGTACCGGCATGGATCGTCCTGTCGGCATGGTTCGGGCTGCAATTGCTGCAGGGCTCGATCGCCCCCGCAGAGGGTGGCGGCGTCGCCTACTGGGCCCACGCGGGCGGCTTTGCCGCCGGATTGCTTCTGACAGTGCCGCTCTGGCGCAAACGCGGAGGTGTCGCGTTCTGGCGCCGCACCCACGGTCACCCGCCCAACCCGGAGGCGCAATACCGAACCGTACCGTCACGGGTACCGGTCGTGCGCCGTCGTCGCTGATCACAGTGTTGCGTGCAACAGCCCGAAACGCTTTCGAAACTCGCTGAGACCAAGGCGCCCCTCGGACACCCGCGCGGGTTCCCGCACGACCTGTTCCAGCACCGGACGCGCTTGCCAGGCTTCGATCGTGGCGGCACGCGCAAGACGCGGCAAAGCCCGCTTCACGTCGCCTCGAACCGGCATCTCGGCCAAAGCGGAGCGCGCGAGCTCCCTCACGGCCTCCGGACGCCCATCGACCAGCGGGATACGCCCTCGAGCCTCCAGTTCCGGAACGGCCTGAAGAAACCGCGCCAGTGCCGCGCCCTGTCCCAGTGCGGTCACTCGGCCGACGGCGCGCTCTTCCCCCCCCAGGAGACGGGCCGCCGTCCACATCAGGATGCCTCCCGCCCGGATGTAATCAGAGAAATGCGTCACGTCCTCGAAGGGTTCACGGTAAAGATCCCACCGCCGCGCCGCGACCAGCTTGTCCAGGGCCTCCGCCCCGCCAGCATCCAGCACGTCGGCCAGCGGCGTCGTCACCTCGTGACGTCGGATCTCTTTGCCGTCTCGGACTTCCTCCAGCGCGTCGCGCCACCACTGCAGCCGCATCTCGCCGATCATGGGCTCGGACGCCACCCAAGGCGCGCGCGCGACTTCGACATTGAACGCATAAAGCGGAAACAGCACCCGCCGCGCCTCCACCGGAGCCGCCATGGCCGCCGCAAACCGGTCGGGGTCGCCCCTTTGGACGATGTCTGCGCAGGCCTGAAGGCTCATGCGGGCGCGACCGCTACTGCGTTCGCATCCTGCACAAGCTTCCAGTTGATCGCATCGACCAGGGCCTCGAACGAGGCATCCACGATATTCGCCGAGACACCCACCGTAGCCCAGGCCCGGCCCTCGTCATCGGCGAAATCGATGATGACCCGCGTCACGGCCTCTGTACCGCCTTGCGTGATCCGCACCTTGAAATCCGTCAGACGCATGTCCTCGATCGCAGCCTGGTAGGATCCAAGATCGGACTTAAGCGCCTGCCACAACGCGTTGACCGGCCCGTCATCCTGCATGTCCTGGGCGTGTTCGTTCTTGAAATAACTTGTCCGGCTTCCGTCCCGCATCGAGATGGTCACGACGGCTTCGGACTCGACCACGATCTCGCCCCTGGCGTTTCGCCGCCGCTCGCTGATCACTCGATAGCGCTCCACGTCGAAAAATTCCGGCGCCAGTCCCAGTTCAGCCCGAGCCAGCAACTCAAAACTCGCCTGCGCGCTGTCATAGGCATAGCCTTCGGTCTCGCGGGTCTTCACCGCATCCAGAATGCGCGCCAGCGCCGGATCGCCCTTCTCCGCGGGCAAGCCCATGTCGGAAAGACGTTTCAGCAGGTTCGACTGCCCCGCCTGGTTCGACATCGGCACGATCCGGCTGTTGCCGACAATGGACGGATCGATGTGCTCATAGGTCGAGGGATCCTTGACGATGGCGCTCGCGTGCAACCCCGCCTTGTGGGCGAAGGCGGACGAGCCGACATACGGCGCCGAGCGCAACGGAACCCTGTTCAGGATATCGTCCAGCATCCGGCTGGTACGGGTCAGCGTCCGAAGCGCATCCCGCGTGATCCCGATGTCAAAGGCGCTTGCATAAGGTTCCTTGAGCAGCAGCGTGGGAATGACGCTGGTAAGGTTGGCGTTGCCACAACGCTCGCCCAGACCGTTCAGCGTGCCCTGCACCTGACGGGCTCCCGCGTTGACAGCCGCGAGACTGGACGCGACGGCGTTCCCGGTGTCGTCGTGGGTATGAATGCCGAGATGATCTCCCGGGATACCCGCAGCCATGACCGCGCACGTGATCTCGTAAACTTCCTGTGGCAGCGTGCCGCCATTGGTATCACACAGCACCACCCAGCGCGCACCGGCCTCATATGCCGCCTTCAGGCAGTCCAGCGCGTAAGACGAGTTCGCCTTGTAGCCATCGAAGAAATGCTCGGCGTCGAACAGGGCCTCCCGCCCCTTGGCGACAAGATGCGCCACCGACTCGCGGATATTGGCGAGGTTTTCTTCCAGAGTGATGCCCAAAGCCGTGTCGACGTGAAAATCATGCGTCTTGCCCACGAGGCAAACGGCAGGTGTCCCGGCGTTCAGAACCGCGGCGAGCACCTCGTCGTTGCCTGCACTCCGCCCGGCCCGCTTGGTCATGCCGAATGCGGTGAAGGTCGCACGCGTTTGCGGTCGCGTCTCGAAAAAAGCGCTGTCAGTCGGGTTCGCGCCCGGCCAACCGCCCTCGATATAATCGACCCCAAGGGCATCGAGTGCGTTGGCGATCGCGATCTTGTCTTCGGTCGAGAACTGGACACCCTGCGTTTGCTGCCCGTCTCGCAACGTGGTGTCGAAGAGGTACAGACGTTCCCGGGTCATTTCAGTGCCTCCAGCTTGGCGGGATCAAAGTCCGGCGCTAGTTCCCATTCGACCCCATCGGGCGTGTCTTTGATCAGAACGCCGGCCGCGGCGAACCCGTCGCGCAGCGCGTCGGCACGGGCGAAGTCTTTTGCCTTGCGTGCTTCGGCCCGCTCATCCAAGAGACGCTCAATCATTTCAGATACTTCGCTTGAAACCAGCGAGATCGAAGCCGGATGCACTGTCAAGTTGAATTGGGCTGCGGTTCCAAATATCACATGATGTTTTTGGTAATCGAAGCGAAGCGCATCAGTGAGCAGTCCAAGCAATGCTGCTGACGCCTTCAATCCGCTATTGTCGCCAGTCTTGAAGAGTTCTCTAAGAACAGTGACTGCACCGTGGGTATTTAGGTCATTGGCCAATGCGTCCACAACGCGGGTATCGATTTTGCCTGGTTCAACCTCATCCGTTGCGGTGCGCCATTTTGTGAGTTCTTCTTTCGCGGCTTCAGCCTTCTCCGCCGTCCAGTCCATCGGCTTGCGGTAATGCGTCGACAGAAACACGAACCGGATCACCTCCCCCGGAAAGCCCTGGTTCAGCAGGTCGCGAACCGTGAAGAAATTGCCGAGCGATTTCGACATCTTCTTCCCCTCGACCTGCAGCATCTCGTTATGCATCCAGACACGGGCAAAGCCGTGTCCGCTGCACTTCGACTGCGCAATCTCGTTCTCGTGATGCGGGAACGTCAGGTCGTTGCCGCCGCCGTGAATGTCGAATTCGGCCCCCAGCAATTCGTAAGACATGGCAGAGCACTCGATGTGCCACCCGGGCCGACCGCGCCCCCACGGAGACTCCCAGCCCGGCAGGTCCGGCGTCGACGGCTTCCAGAGGACGAAGTCCATCGGGTCTTCCTTGTAGGGCGCAACCTCGACCCGCGCACCCGCGATCATGTCGTCGACCGACCGACCCGACAGCGCACCGTACTCCTTGTAGGATCGTACCCGGAATAGCACATGGCCTTCGGCCTCATAGGCGTGGCCTTCCTCGATGAGCCCCTCGATCATCGAGATCATTGCGCCGATCCAGTCGGTCGCGCGCGGCATTTTCGTCGGCTCGAGCGTGCCAAGCGCCGCCATGTCCTCGAGGTACCAACGCGTGGTCTCGTCGGTGATCTCGCGGATCGAGCGCCCGGTCTCGGCGGCGCGCGCGTTGATCTTGTCATCCACGTCCGTGAAATTCCGTACGTAGGTCACGTGGTCGGGACCATAAACGTGGCGCAACAGCCGAAACAGGACATCGAAGACGATGACCGGTCGCGCATTGCCGATATGCGCCCGATCATAGACCGTCGGTCCGCAGACATACATCCGTACGTTCTCGTGATCGATCGGTGTGAAGCGCTCTTTCCGGCGGGTCGCCGTGTTATAGAGCTGGATGTCGGTCATGTGGCGCGTTCCTTCGGGCAAAGAGGTCCCGCGCGGGCTTTATCAAGGTCATCTGAAGAGGGAAAGGGACCGGCCCGCGCGACGATGTCAGCGGGTAATAATGCAGCAGATGTTGGCGGCGTTCCGGTTCATGGAGGCAGGATATAGACGGCAAACCCCGGCTTGGGAAGCTTTTTTCGCCTCGCTGGCGCGAGCCGACCCGCGTGGGTAACGCTGTCCCCCACACCCGCTGCCGTATTTGAGCCAGGAAGAAAGGGGATGACTCCTGTTGAAGATCGGTGTCACGAACATTGATTTGACTTTCGGAGCGGCCTCATGGACCTCTCTGCTCATGAAAGTTTCCAAGAGAATTGAGGGCCTGACCGGCGGCGGCTCCGACGGTTGGGACATCTGGCGCAAGGCCCGCGAGATGAAGGCGGCTGGCCTCGACGTGATCGAGTTGACGATCGGCGAGCATGACCGGCGTACCGAACCGGCGATCCTCGATGCAATGCATGCCTCCGCCCGGGGCGGACATACCGGCTACGCGGCACTTCCCGGCACCAACGAGCTGCGCGACGCCGTGGCCCGGAGGGTCGCACGGAGAACCGGTGTCAAAACCACGCGCGACAATGTGCTGGTCACGCCCGGGGGACAAGCCGCGCTCTTCGCGGCACATTGCGCGGCCTGCGACCCCGGCGACAGCGCGCTTTATATCGATCCCTATTACGCGACCTACCCCGGCACGATTCGCGGGACCGGCGCCGTCGCGGTGCCCGTGCAGGCCAGGGCCGAGCGCGGCTTTCAGCCTGACCCCGCGGACATAGCGGCAAGGGCCGAGGGCGCCCGATCCCTGCTGATCAACTCGCCCAACAACCCGACCGGCGTCGTCTATACCCACGAAACGCTCACCGGCATTGCGACCCTCGCGACGGAGCGTGAGCTGTGGCTGATCTCGGACGAGGTCTACGATACCCAGGTCTGGGAGGGTGATCACCTTTCGCCGCGCCAGTTGCCGGGCATGGAGACGCGCACGCTGGTCATCGGATCACTATCCAAGAGCCACGCCATGACGGGGAGCAGGCTGGGCTGGATCGTCGGACCGGAGGAGGCCATCGACCATCTCGCAAATCTCTCGACCCACACGACCTACGGCGTGCCGGGCTTCATCCAGGACGCGGGCCTGTTCGCGCTCGAACAAGGCCAGGGATTGGAGGATCGGATTGGAGAACCTTTCCGCCGCCGCCACAGGGATGTGCAGGACAGGCTCCGGTTCCGCGGAGTGCCGGTCGTGCCTTCGGGCGGCGCCATGTACCTGATGCTGGACATCCGGGCGACAGGTCTCTCGGGCGAGGCTTTCGCCCACCGGCTGCTCGATGAGCACAGGATCGCCGTCATGCCGGGCGAGAGTTTCGGCACCGCCGCCGCAGGACACCTCCGGGTCGCGTTGACCGTCGCCGACGAGCGCCTTCTGTCTGCGGTGGACACGCTGGCCGACCTTTACGACCAACTGACCGAGGCCGCCGCATGAGCTTTCGCGATCTGCACCGAAAGGGTGATCCGTTCATCCTCGCAAATGCCTGGGACGCAGGGTCGGCGCGCATGCTCGCCGCCCTCGGGGCACCTGCCATAGCCACCTCCTCCGCCGCTCATGCCTTCACTCTCGGCCGCCCCGATGGTGGAACGGTGACGCGCGACGAAGCCCTGGCCCACGCACAGGCGCTTGTCGCTGCCGTAAACCTGCCCGTCTCGGGCGATTTCGAGAACGGCTTCGGCCACGCTCCGGAAGATTGCGCCGAGACCGTCCGGCTGTCTGCCGAGGTCGGCCTGGCAGGCATCTCCATCGAAGACGCCGCATTGCCCGAGAACCGGGCCTATCCCTTCGAGGAGGCCGTGGAGCGCATCCGCGCTGCGGCCTCGGCCGCGCGCGCCCTGCCCCGCGACTTCGTCCTGGTCGCCCGCGCGGACGGGGTGATGAACGGGCATTACGACATCGACGAAGCGATCCGCCGCATCCGCGCCTTCGACGCGGCAGGGGCCGACTGTCTCTACGTTCCGCTTCCGAAAACTCTGGATGATCTCAAGAGCGTCATCGCCGCCACCGACAAGCCGGTGAACGTTCTGGTCGCAGGCCCGGTTTATTCGTTGATCCCACGAGCGGACTACTCAGCCATGGGGGCAGCGCGTCTTTCACTCGGGTCCGCGCTGGCCCGCGTGACCCACGGAGTGATCCGCGACACTGCCAACACGATGTTCGGCTCAGGTGACTTTTCGCCCTTGTCAAAGGCCATGCCCGGAGGCGATGTGGACGCGCTGCTTGGCTGAGGAGGCCTGTTCATGCCCGTCCATTACATCGCGCTCTTGGCCGCCATCATTGCGGAAACCATCGGCACCTCGGCCCTTCAGGCCAGCCAGCAATTCACTCGGCTCTGGCCCAGCGTACTGGTCGTCGTTTCCTATGCGGTCGCGTTCTATCTTCTCTCCATCGCGCTCCGCACCATGCCCGTGGGCGTGGTCTATGCCATATGGTCGGGCCTCGGGATCGTTCTGATCGCGCTGGCGGGTTTCCTGGTATTCGGCCAGAAACTGGATCTCGCCGCGATCATCGGGCTTGGGCTGATCATCGCCGGTGTGGTCGTGCTGCACGTCTTCTCCAAGACCACGCCCCACTGACACATGGCCGAACCGCACAAATCCATAGACCACTCGCTCTGGGAGGACGCGCAAGCCTTCATTCTGGGGACGGCGATGTGCGCGCTTGGGGTCACCTTCCTGACCCATCTCGGCCTGATCACCGGCCAGACGGCAGGACTCGCGGTGCTTGGCTCATATCTGACGCACTGGAGTTTCGGGGCGATCTTTTTCGTGGTCAACTTGCCCTTCTGGGTTCTGGCGCTGGCCCGGATGGGACTGCGTTTCACGACCAAGAGCGTCATTGCCGTTACCCTGGTCTCGGTCATGACCGAGACCCTCGGACGAACGCTCCTGATCGAAAGCGTGCCGGCACCGGTCGGAGCCCTGCTGGCCGGCGGATGCATCGGCCTTGGCCTGATCGTTCTTTTCCGTCACGGCGCGTCGCTGGGGGGTGTGGGCGTTCTCGCGCTCTTTCTGCAGGACCGGATCGGCTTTCGGGCTGGCTGGACGCAGCTGATCTTCGATCTCTGTCTCTTTGCGGTCGCCGCGATATTTCTCGACCAGATGCTGGTGCTCTGGTCGCTTCTCGGGGCGGTCGCGGTCAACATGATTATCGCGGTGAACCATCGCAAGGACCGCTACGTGGCACGTTAGGGCTGGTCTTCGCCAGCACGGCGGGCTAAGGCCGCTGAAAATTCCCGAGGCAAGAGTTTCATGGATCTCCGCAATATTGCGATCATCGCACATGTCGACCACGGCAAGACAACGCTCGTCGACGAACTCCTCAAGCAGTCCGGCGTCTATCGCAAGGGCGAGGCCACGGTCGAACGCGCCATGGACTCGAACGATATCGAACGCGAGCGCGGGATCACCATCCTCGCCAAATGCACCTCGGTCGAGTGGAAGGGCACGCGTATCAACATCGTCGACACACCCGGCCACGCCGATTTCGGCGGCGAGGTCGAACGGATTCTTTCGATGGTCGATGGCGTGGTCCTCCTCGTCGATGCCGCCGAGGGTCCGATGCCGCAGACCAAGTTCGTCACTTCGAAGGCACTGGCGCTCGGTCTTCGACCGATCGTGGTGCTGAACAAGGTCGACAAGCCGGATGCCGAACCCGACCGGGCATTGGACGAGGTGTTCGATCTCTTCGCCGCGCTCGACGCCAACGAAGACCAGCTTGACTTCCCGCATCTCTACGCATCGGGGCGTTCCGGCTGGGCAGATGCCGATCTCGATGGTCCCAGGAAGGACCTCTCGGCCCTTTTCGACCTGATCGTCCATCATGTTCCCCGCCCGCGTCAGCAGAAACGCGACGGCGAAGATTTCGGCATGCTGGCGACCACCCTGGGTTCCGATCCCTATCTGGGCCGCATCCTGACCGGGCGGGTCGAAAGCGGCAGGCTCAAGGTCGGCGCAACCGTGCAGGCGCTTTCGCGCCTTGGCCAGAAGATCGAACAATTCCGCGTCACCAAGATCCTCGCTTTCCGTGGCCTAGCTCAGCAACCGATCGACGAGGCCGTTGCGGGAGACATCGTGTCGATCGCAGGCATGACCAAGGCGACCGTGGCGGACACCATTTGCGCCCTCGCCGTGGAAGCCGCCCTTCCGGCGCAACCGATCGATCCTCCGACGATCTCGGTCACCTTCGGGATCAACGACTCGCCGCTCGCAGGCCGTGACGGCAAGAAGGTCCAATCCCGCGTCATCCGCGAGCGCCTTATGAAGGAAGCCGAATCGAACGTGGCCATCCGTGTCAAGGACACCCCCGGCGGCGAAGCCTTCGAGGTCTCGGGCCGCGGGGAACTTCAGATGGGCGTCCTCATCGAGAACATGCGCCGCGAAGGGTTCGAACTGTCGATCTCCCGGCCCCAGGTCATCTTCCGCGATATCGACGGGGTTCAGCATGAACCCATCGAGGAAGTCATCATCGATGTCGACGACGACTACACCGGCGCCGTGATCGAAAAACTGACAGGTCCCCGCAAGGGCGACATGACCGAGATGAAGCCCGCGGGCACCGGCAAGACCCGGATCGTCGCTCTGGTCCCCTCGCGGGGACTGATCGGCTACCATGGCGAATTCCTGACCGACACGCGCGGCACTGGTGTGCTGAACCGCGTCTTCCACGGCTGGGCGCCCCACAAGGGCCCGATCCCGGGCCGCCGTGCCGGCGTCCTGATCGCGCAGGAACCCGGCGTCTCGGTGGCCTACGCGCTCTGGAACCTCGAAGAACGCGGCAAGCTTTTCATCGGCGCGCAGGAACAGGTCTACGAAGGCATGATCATCGGTGAGCACAGCCGCGACAACGATCTCGACGTGAACCCGATGAAGGGCAAGAAGCTGACCAATATCCGCGCCTCCGGTACGGACGAGGCGGTAAGACTGACCCCTCCCACGATCCTTTCGTTGGAACAGGCCATCGCCTACATTAACGACGACGAACTGGTCGAGGTCACGCCGAACGCCATCCGGTTGCGGAAACGTTATCTCGATGTCCACGAGCGCAAGCGTGCGGCGCGTTCCGACAAATAAGGGACTGACCCTTTCGCGACACAAGGACCTTGGGCGTTTCAGGTATAACGGTTAGGCTGAAGGCGATGCGCTGCTCGGCCCTACTCATCAGCCTGCTACTGCCCTCGGCCCTCGCCGCGCAGGCTGTTGTTTGCCCGGATTCACGCTTCACCGTCGAAAATGGCGCACGATATACGGAGCATGTCTGCGAGGTGGTCGAGGCCGCCGCCAGGGAGTTGTCTGCCTGCAATCTTCCGATAAGCCGCCGGGTGAACATCACTCTCCTGGATGAGCTCGAGGAGAACTGCGTCGGTCTCTACCATTGCAGCGACGACAGGATCGAGGTTCTGCACCCGGATCAACTGGAACTGCAGATCCCGAACAGTGCGCTGTTCAGCGCGCTCGAACCCCTGGAGTACTTCGACAGCGTTGTCTTCCACGAACTCGTGCATGCCGCATTCGACGAGATCCCATGCCCGTTCCAGTCCTGCGCCGCGACAAGTGAGTATCTCGCCTATGCTCTGCAGATTCGGAACCTCAGCGACGATGCAAGAAAGCGCATCGGTCTCGAAGCCGTTCCCGAAGAACAGGTGTCACGGCAGAAGTTCAGTGCGATCATGGCGTTCTGGGTTCCGGACCGCTTTGCGCTGGACGCATGGGCCCATCTGATGCAGCGCCCCGATCCCTGCGCCTATGTCGGTAGCATCGCTGCAGGGAACATCCTGTTCGACACCGAGACCCCCTTCATCCTCGCGCCGCCGGATTGACCGAAACCTGCGGCTTTGCCAACGCGGACGGATCATCCGGTGTTCAGAACGGCCCCCGGAAAACAAAAAATGCCCCAAGCGCAATGAATCCAAAGCCCAACGCGTGGTTCAGCGTGATCGCTTCCTTGAGGTAAACAACTGAAAATACGGCGAAAACAGTAAGGGTGATAACCTCCTGGATCGTCTTCAACTCGGCCGCCGAGTAGACACGATGTCCGATCCGGTTCGCCGGAACGGCCAGGCAATACTCAATCAACGCTATGCCCCAACTGAGAAGTACCACCGCCCAAAGTGCGGTATGGGGAAACTTCAGATGCCCGTACCACGCCAGCGTCATGAAGACGTTGGACGCGACCAGCAAGAGAACCGGCGTGATGTATGGGCTCAATCAGTGGTCTCTACGATAACCAGTTCGCGCTCCGCCGCGCCTCGCGCGTGGCTCAGCGCCTCCTGGTATTCGGGCGAATGATAGCAGGCTTCCGCCGCTTCGACCGACGGGAACTTCGCCACCACGTTTCGCGGCCGCTCCTTTCCCTCGAGTTGAACGAACCGGCCTGCGCGCGCGATGAAATGACCACCATGCTTGGCAATGGCCGGCCCCGCCAGTTCGGCGTATTTTCCATAGCGCTCGGCGTCCGTAACGGTCACATGCGCAATCCAGAGTGCACCCATCTTATCCTCCCAAAGCTTGTCTTGCTGCCGCGATAGCCGCGTCCGCATTCGCAACCGAAGCTCCGCCACCTTGCGCCATGTCCGGACGGCCGCCACCGCCCTTGCCCCCCAGTTCCACGACGGCTGCTCGGAGCACATCCACAGCCGACACCTTTCCAGTCAGATCGTCGGTCACGCCGACAGCCACGGCGGCCTTGCCGCCAGCATCGGCCATCAGCAGAACCACGCCCGACCCCAGACGCGCCTTATGCTCGTCGATCAGAGGTGGAAGGTCCTTGCCGGAAACACCCGACAGCACCTGCGCATGGAACGCCATCCCGTTGACTGTCTCGGCCTCGGGCGCAGACTGACCGCTGCCGCCCCCGGCCATTGCCAGTTGGCGACGCAGATCGGCCACTTCCGCAGCCAGTGCCTTGCGCTCGGCCTGCAGCGCTTTGACCCGCTCTGCCACTTCCGAGGGTTGGGCCTTCAGAACTCCTGCAACCTCGCGCACCCGCAAGTCCTGCTCGCCCAAGTGCCGAAGCGCGGCGTCCCCGGTCAACGCTTCGATACGGCGCACGCCAGCAGACGACGCACTGTCACCCAGCACCACGCAAAGCCCGATATCGCCGGTCCGGGACACGTGCGTGCCGCCGCAAAGTTCGATCGACCAGGTGTCGCCATCAAGGCCCTTGCCGGTTTCGGCACGTCCCATCGAGACGACGCGCACCTCGTCACCGTATTTCTCGCCGAACAGCGCCTGCGCCCCTATGGCGCGCGCGTCGTCCGGCGTCATGATCCGGGTCTCGACGGGCGTGTTCTGACGGATAAAGGCGTTCACCTCGTCCTCGACCTGCCGCAACTCGTCTCCCGACAAAGCCTTCTGGTGGCTAAAGTCGAAGCGCAGACGGTCGGGCGCGTTCAGCGAGCCCCTCTGAGCGACATGTTCGCCAAGCGCCTGACGCAGCGCCTCGTGCAAAAGGTGCGTCGCCGAGTGGTTCGCGCGGATCGCCGTCCGCCGGTTGTGGTCCACTTCCAGCCTGACCGGTGCGCCTTTCTTCAGCGTGCCTGCCTCGGGCGTCACCCGATGCGCAAAGACGCGCCCGCCAGCAAAGCGCTGGGTATCCGAAACGCTGCCGTGGATGTCATGATCCTCGATCGAACGGAACCACCCGGTATCACCGACCTGACCACCCGATTCACCATAAAACGGAGTCTGGTTCGTAACGATCCAGGCGGTCTGGCCCGCCGATACGGCATTCGTCAGCTTACCGTCCTCGACGATGGCCAGAACCTGGCCTTCGGCCTTCTCGGTCTCGTAGCCAAGGAACTCGGTCGCGCCATGGGCCTCCGCGATCTCGAACCAGACCTCGGCATCCTTGGCCTCGCCCGATCCCGACCATGCGGCCCGAGCCTTGGCCTTCTGAGCATCCATCGCTTCATTGAAGCCCGCCAGATCGACCTTGATACCCTTTTCCCGAAGCGCGTCCTCGGTCAGGTCCAGCGGGAAGCCATAGGTGTCATAAAGCTTGAATGCCGTTTCACCGGGCATCTTCTCGCCTTCAGGCAAATCCGCCACGGCCTCGTCCAACAGGCTCAACCCGCGATCCAGCGTTGCCTTGAACCGGCTTTCTTCAGCCTTCAGCGTTTCCTCGATCAGAGCCTTGCCCCGGCCAAGCTCCGGGTAATGATCTCCCATCTGACGCACCAACTCGGCAACGAGACGGTGCATGACAGGGTCTTTCGCACCCAGCAAATGGGCGTGCCGCATCGCGCGCCGCATGATCCGGCGCAGCACATAGCCCCGCCCCTCGTTCGACGGCAGGACACCCTCCGCGATCAGGAACGCAGTCGAACGCAGGTGATCCGCGATGACCCGGTGATGGACATTGCCTTCGCCATCGGGATCTGTCGAGGTCGCGTGGGCAGAAGCCTCAATCAGCGCCCGCATCGTATCGGTGTCGTAGTTGTCGTGCTTGCCCTGCAAAAGCGCGCCGATCCGCTCCAGCCCCATGCCGGTGTCGATCGACTGCATGTCGAGTGCCCGCATCGAGCCGTCTTCGAACTGCTCGTTCTGCATGAAGACGACGTTCCAGATCTCGATGAACCGGTCGCCATCCTCCTCGGCGCTGCCCGGCGGTCCGCCCCAGATATGGTCGCCGTGGTCATAGAAAATCTCGGTGCAGGGTCCGCACGGGCCCGTCGGCCCCATCTGCCAGAAGTTGTCGCTGGTCGCGATCCGGATGATCCGGTCCTCCGGCACCCCGACCTTCTTCCAGATCTCGAACGCCTCGTCGTCTGTGTGATAAATCGTCGTCAGAAGACGTGACTTGTCGATGCCAAAATCCTGCGTCAGCAGGTTCCAGGCATAGGGAATAGCCTCGTTCTTGAAATAATCGCCGAACGAGAAATTTCCCAGCATTTCAAAGAAGGTATGATGCCGGGCCGTGTAGCCGACATTGTCCAGATCGTTGTGCTTGCCGCCGGCGCGGACACATTTCTGGCTGGTGGTCGCCCGAACGTAATCCCGTCGCTCCAGTCCGGTAAACAGGTTCTTGAACTGAACCATGCCCGAGTTCGTGAACATCAGCGTCGGGTCATTGCGCGGCACGAGCGGCGATGAGTCGACGACCTCATGGCCGTTCTTTTCAAAGTAGCTCAGAAAGGTAGAGCGGATATCATTCAGGCTGGTCATGGGCGTCACTTGTGGTTCCGGGCAGGAGCACCGAATATACGCTTCCTTTCAAGGCGTAAAGCAAGGATGACGCGCCCCTGGCAAGAGACGCGCACCATTGTCGGCGACCCGTGCACGGTCGGCAGACCACAATGAACGACAAGGACCGCCCCTGGGGACGGTCCTAATCGAGTGTCCTGTATAGTCTTCGCGCAAGAGCCGGCCTGTTCCGGAGTGCGCCGTCTCCGTTTCTCAGCCTTCGATCAGACCATCATCATCCGTGTCCATACCGGACAGGTCGTCGTCGTCGGCCCCATCGAAATCCAGGCCATGCGCTGCTCGGATCTTGTCCTCGATCTCCCAGGCAATATCCGCGTTGTCCTTCAGGAACTGCTTGGCGTTTTCACGCCCCTGCCCGATCCGTTCGTCGCCATAGCTGAACCAGGACCCCGACTTCTCGACCACCCCGGCCTTCACCCCAAGGTCCAGCAGTTCGCCGGTCTTCGAGATGCCTTCGCCGTACATGATGTCGAACTCGACCTGCTTGAACGGCGGGGCGACCTTGTTCTTGACCACTTTCACCCGCGTGGTGTTTCCGACCACCTCGTCACGATCCTTGATCGCGCCGATCCGGCGAATGTCGAGACGCACGGAGGAATAGAATTTCAGTGCGTTGCCGCCCGTCGTCGTCTCCGGGCTGCCGAACATGACGCCGATCTTCATCCGGATCTGGTTGATGAAGATCACCATGCAGTTCGAGCGTGCGATCGAGCCCGTCAGCTTGCGCATCGCCTGGCTCATCAGGCGGGCGTGGACGCCGACCGAGCTGTCGCCCATGTCGCCTTCCAGTTCCGATTTCGGCGTCAAAGCCGCGACCGAGTCGACGATCACCATGCTGACGGCGCCCGAGCGCACAAGCGTATCCGTGATCTCAAGTGCCTGCTCGCCGGTATCCGGCTGCGATATCAGCAACTCGTCGAGGTTGACGCCAAGTTTCTTCGCGTACTGCGGATCAAGCGCGTGTTCGGCATCGACGAAGGCACAGACGCCGCCTTTCTTCTGCTCTTCGGCCACGCAATGCAGCGTCAGGGTCGTCTTGCCCGAAGACTCGGGTCCGTAAATCTCGATAATGCGGCCCTTGGGCAGACCACCGATCCCCAGCGCGATATCCAGCCCCAACGAGCCGGTCGAGGTCGCCTCGATCTCGCGCATGGCATTGTCGCCGCCAAGCCGCATGATCGAGCCCTTGCCGAACTGCCGCTCGATCTGCGCCAGTGCGGAATCCAGCGCTTTCTGCTTGTCGCTGTCTTTCTTGGTGGTCATGTCCAGAATTTCTGCTGCACCCATTGGTCCTGTTCCTTATTCCACAGCCGCCTGTCGGCGGCAACGCCACTCATGTTCGCCTCTTGTTCTTATTGGAGTGTATGAGACCAAAAAGAGAACATTTCAACCGATTTGTTTCCCATTCTATGAAAACTTATTCTTAAGGGAGGGTTACCGCCGCTCGCCAAACATGGTTTTTTCTGTCTCCGCGAACGAAGACTAGTGAAACTGCTCATTCACTACGGATGTCAGTTGCTGCAGTGAGAATGGCTTGGGTAGAAACACCGAGTTGGGGATTCGCGCCTGTTTCTCGATGCGCCCCTCTTCCGAATAACCGGACACGAAAACAGTGCGCGTATCGGGTCGCTCCCGCAAGGCCCGGCGCACCCAGGTCGGGCCATCGAGCCCGGGCATGATGACGTCGGTGACAAATACGTCCACCTTCAGGTCACGGTCCTCTAGCGTGCTCAACGCCTGTTCGGCGTTTTCGGCTTCAAGCACGGTGTACCCCCGCATCCGCAACGCCCTGCTGGCGAAGGCGCGCACCGGGGCTTCATCCTCCACCAGCAGAATGACGCCGCCATCCTTGGGCGGAGCCACGGCGATCGGAGCCGGGCTCTCTTCGGCGTACTGCTCGCGAGGCATGTCATACGACGGGAAGTACAAACTGAACAGACTGCCTTTGCCGATCTCGCTGTCCACGAAAATGAAGCCGCCGGTCTGCTTGACGATACCGTATGCCGTCGAGAGGCCCAGCCCGGTTCCCTCGCCAGTTTTTTTCGTCGTGTAGAAAGGTTCGAAGATCTTGGTCAGCCCGTCGGGAGAGATCCCGGTGCCCGAGTCCTTCACCTCGATAACCACGTAATCGCCAGGGGGCACCAGCGCACGGTCGCGTCGCAACTCACTCGTCAGGCAGTCTTTGCGGATATTGATCGATATACGCCCGCCTTCCGGCATCGCGTCGCGAGCGTTCACGACAAGGTTGACGATCACCTGTTCCATCTGGCGCCGGTCGGCTCGGATGACCTGTTCTCCCAGAGCATGAACCACCTCGAGCTGGATTCGTTCCCCGATCAGTCGGTTCAGCAAGTGCGCCAAGTCGGACATGGTATCCCGCAGATCAAGCGCCTGCGGCTTCAGGTTCTGCTTGCGGGAGAACGCCAGCAACTGCCCCACGAGACTGGCCGCACGATTGGCATTCTGGGAAATCTGCATCAGATCCGAATAATCGGGGTCGCCCGGATCGTGACGCAAAAGCAGAAGATCGCAATGCCCGCTGATCGCTGTCAGAAGATTATTGAAATCATGCGCCACGCCGCCGGCAAGCTGTCCGATCGCCTGCATTTTCTGGCTCTGAACAAACTGAGCCTCCAGGGTTTTCAACTCGGTCGCGTCGTTCAGAATGCCGAAAAGCACGGTTCTGTCGTTCTCCATCGTGCGGCCAAGCGTGATTTGCAGGAAAAGCTCTTGTCCAGGCCCAACGACACGCACGATTTCAGGTTTCAGCAGACCACGCCCTTTGGCCGCATCCTCAAGCCAGTCGGATATCGGCCGCCCCATGCCCTCGACCAGTTCGAACAGAGGCGGCAAAGGCTCCTCTCCCAGGGAAAGGATGGATCGCGCCTCGTGGTTGGCCTCGATCAGATCGCCTTCAGCGGTCACCTTCAGCATCGGAACAGGCAGCGCATCGAGAAGGTCCGACTCCGACAGGATCTTCCCTATTGGCGACTCGACCGACGCTTCGGCCGGAAGCAGAGCGATTTCACGCCAGCCCTCCGAATTGCGCAACTCGACCAGCCGCACCGCAACGTCGTCACGCCTTCCCGAGATCCTATATGAGTTTCCAGATACGAACGGCTGGTGATCGAGAAGCAGCGCCAGAGTGGCCGGAATCTCGCCAATCTGGGACGATGCCAGATCATTTCCGCCAAGAATGCCGCCATCCGGTGAAACCGACAACAGAGCGACGCGATCCGCCACATCGGAGCGAGCGCTGGCCGCACAGCGCTGATCGAACCTCCATAAGAGACGCTCATCCGACACCTTGCAGACCTCGATACGCAAGCGCCGCGCCCCAACGCTGACGGTTTCGCCGGCATGCCCCTCGGCGAAAGCCTGCGCCGCGCAACGGTCGGAATGAAGGGTGCCAATTCCAAAGATCTTGCCCGCAAAATCGGTCGCATTGGTCGGTCGATAGCCTTTCTCCAGTCGGCTGGCAGCCCCGTTCAACGACATCAGACGCCCGGTGTGGTCCGACAACAGCGCGGGACACCGTTCGCCGCGAAGGGCGATCTCCGAAAGCCGGTTATGACGGATCAGGCTAGCGCGCTCCCGTACGAGCAACCCCAGGCCGAAGATGGCCAAAGCGAACAGTCCGATCCCGGCGCCAAGAAAGACTTTTGCCATACCCAAAGGTGGAACGATGACACTTGCCAGAAGCATTGCGCCTGAAGCGGTCAGGAACAGAAAAAAGCGCTCGGAAAAGTCAGAGGCCAGAGGCAGCAAAATCGCTGGGCCCTTACGGTCGGTCAAAAAAGCATCCTGCGGTTCAAGCTGCGATGTGAAACCGACAGTGTTGGCAATAGGTTAACGAAAAATGAACGGGTGTGCCAAATTCGTTGATTTCGTCAGCGTCGGCGCAGAATGGCAACGAAAAACCCGTCGCCGCCCTCCAGCGGGCTGAACCGCCGCTCGTCAACCGGATGCCATTCCGGATGCCGTTCCAGGAAAGCAGCGATCCTTTCGCCGTTCTCTTCCTCAAGAAGAGAACAGGTTGCAAAGGCCAGCACCCCGTTCTCTTTCACATGGGCAACCGCGCGGTCCAGAATCTCGTCCTGTACATCATTCAGCTCGGAAAGACGGGCCGGCGTCAGCAGCCATTTCGCGTCAGGTTGCCGCCGCCATGCTCCACTGCCAGAGCACGGTACATCCGTCAGGACACAGTCGAAAAGACCATCCGGGCGTTCTGCCACCTCGATGCGTTGTCCCGCGCGGGCCGCTCGCGCCGGAATGTCCCGCATTCTCTTCATATCCGCGTCATGGGCCACGACCCTCGATGCACCGCCGGCGGCAAGCTGCAGCGACTTCCCTCCACCTCCGGCGCAATAATCGAGGACCGAACCTCCGGCGGCATAGGGCGACACGAGGTCCACAACCGCCTGCGAAGCGGCATCCTGCAATTCGACGACACCATCGCCATAGGCTTTCGAGCCCTGAACGCGCCGCGCGTTCCCTGTCACCCGCAGAGCGGAGGGGCTGAGTGGCTCCTCGACAGCCACGATATCATCCTCCGCAAGCATCTTGATCGCTTGATCCGTTGTGGCTTTGGAGATGTTCGCCCGAAGAAATACCGGAGCCCGCGACTGCAACGCACTCAGAATCGGGGCCGCTTGCTCCCCAAATGCTTTCTGGAAAATCGGCCAAAGCCAATCCTGGCAATCGAAGCGCACCGGATCGGGCGCCAGGGAGATTTCCGGCGAGAGTGCCGCCTCACGCTCCGAAAGCCGGTCGAGACAATGACGATCGCCCGTGAATTCGGCATCAGGATCCTCGCCTTCGGCACGCACTCTGCCAAGCATGAGGCCTCGCCCGGTTTCCGCCCCTCCAATCCAGGCGAACGAACGCTGGCGCCGGCGCGCATCGAAAACAAGGTCGCGGACCGCCGCCCTGTCTCCTGACCCGGCATAACGGCTGGATCGCGCCCAGTTGAGCAGGCACTGCTCGGTCGAACCTCCAGCGATGACCTTGTCCAGGATGTCCGCCGCCGCGGCGATGCGCGCGGCGGGCGTCATATAGATGAGGCCTTTGAGTTAGTCATTGACAGTCGCCCAGCCCGGCGGCGTCCAAGCATCTTTGAGGATCGCATCGAATTTCAGCCGTCGGCAGTCGTATCGGACTCTGATCCCGAACCACCGCCACCGTTCCCGGAATTGCCATTTCCGGAGTTGCCGTTCGAGCCGCTGCCGGTGCTTGAACCGGTATCGTCAGATGTATCCGTCCCTTCCGAGGAGCTTGTGTCGCCAGACGTTCCCGTATCTCCGGAACCGCTGACATCACCATCCGTACCGCCCGTGGGCTCTGTTTCCTCCGACACACCGGAATCATCCGTTGTCCCGGTGCCGCCCAAATCGCCCGGAATACCTATGTCTGTCGATGTCCCGGACGAAGGAATACTCAATGCGGAAGACCCACCCTTAAGCGCAGAGGCCGGCGTACCGTCAATCTCATGCCCTCCGCCGAAGATCCGCTCCAGGAAGGACGGAGATCGCCTGACGATGACCACGCGCGGCGTCGGAGCCGGTTGCTGTGCCTGGACCTGGCGAGGCGCCGCTACAACAGCTGGACGTGACAATCCCTCACCGGCCAGCCAAATCTCGACGATTCCTTGGGCCGGAGACGGGCGGAAAGACGTAAAATCTCTAAGACGGGCGTCATAGGCTTCTGCCAGGCGCGCGGCCTCTCCACGGTCTTCCTCGTGGAAGAAGCGGATATTCCGCTCGCTGATCTTGAGATCCACCAGCGTCAGCGCCGAAAGTTCATGCCCCCGCTCGAGAAGGTTATCGGCGATGGCCTCCGCGATAGCGGGATCCGTCGTGCGCGGAACCATAATAGTAACAGACAGAAGACTGAGCGGAGCCGACAGAGGCTCGCTGGTGCCCGCCTCTTCGGCGATCGGATCTGCCGCGGCGACGCCGGGAAGGCGATCTGTTGCGGGAACGCTCACCCGGACCGCTGACGAACGGTCGCCTACCGGCTGGATCGCGGACCAGCCAGTCGTGCCAAAGCCATCGTCTCCGAAGGGGACAGGCAAAAGTGCTGCGACGAAACGTTGCTGAGATACGGCCGTCTCGAGGGGCAGTACCAAAGGACCGCGCGGCGGCCGACCCGAGACCGGCGTCCACTCCCCAAGGGTCGTCGAACGCGGAAACGCGTTCATCGGGCGCGTTATGCCAAGCGCGGGCTGCAGCCCGATCTGCGGAGCCGACCGTCCAGACGCGGGTCCCTTGTCCATCGGCGGCACTGTCTTGGTAAACGGAAGTACCGCCAGCAGACAGACGCCCGCCAGAAGCAAAGCCGGTATTCCGCGCCGACGTCGGCGCACCGCAGGTTTCGCCGCAGCTTCCGTCGCGGGCGTTTCAGATTCGGCAACGACTATGGTTGCCGCATAGTCTCGCGCCAGCCTTTCGGTCTCGTCGGCGGATCGCGTTTCAGCCGTTCGGCTTGGCTCGACGTGGGTAACCAGGCTTGGTTGCGGTACGAACGGGCGAACTGGAGTGAAATCCGGAGAAAGTGACTTGATATACCGATCCGCCACAGATCTCGGCTTTTTGGCCGCCTCGGAAAGACGCACGTCATCTTTTTTATCGGCAGTCGCGATCAAGCCGGGCGCATCGGCCTCGCGGGACGGGGGCTCGGACGTCTCGGGCCTCAACTCGTCAAGGCTTGGTCCGCCATTTCCTCCGGCGCCTTCGACAGTCTCACGAAGCGATCGGACGCGATCCGAAAAATCGAGCTTATCGTCGTCCTCGGATTTCAATAACGGCTCGATCGGCTCATAGCCCTCGGGACGATCCTGTCCGGCCTCCTCCCACGGCTTCAGGCGGCGTTTCGGAGCTTCCTGGGAATTGGCCTTCTCGCGCAGGGCAATGGCACGCCGGGCGCGCGCCTCGGCAAGACGGGCTTGCCAGCGGTCGTCCTTTTCAAGGTCAAAGACATCCCTTGCGGGTTCTTCAGGTCGTAATGCGCGGTCTGCCATGGCCCCCACCTGGCTACACATCAACAAACGGACCGACAGCGGTTCCTCAATCGTTACTTTTCAGCCCCGCCTCACCCGCCGAAGCGATAGTTGGGGCTTTCGCGCGTAATCTGGACATCGTGGACGTGGCTTTCCTTGAGCCCTGCCCCGGTTATCCGCACGAACTTACAATTTTGTCGCATGTCTTCGATGGTTTCGCAACCTGTGTAGCCCATGGCCGCGCGAAGCCCACCGATCAACTGATGTATGACGGCACCAGCGGACCCCTTGTAGGGCACTTGGCCTTCGATACCCTCGGGTACGAGCTTGTCGCTCGCCGCATCCTTCTGGAAATACCGGTCCGCGCTGCCGCGTGCCATTGCACCAAGACTGCCCATGCCGCGATAGGATTTGAAACTACGTCCCTGGTACAGGATCACCTCGCCGGGCGACTCGTCCGTGCCGGCGATCATAGAGCCGACCATGGCGCAGGACGCACCCGCGGCGATGGCCTTGGCGAAATCACCGGAAAATTTGATCCCGCCGTCGGCGATCACGGGAACATCGCCCGCGGCCTGTGCGCAATCGATGATCGCCGACAACTGCGGCACGCCGACGCCCGCGACCATTCGAGTCGTGCAGATCGACCCCGGCCCGATCCCGACCTTGACGGCGTCCGCACCGGCATCGATCAGCGCTTTCGTGGCATCGCCAGTCGCGACGTTGCCCGCGATGATCTGCACTTCGTTCGACAGTTTCTTCGCCCGGACAACGGCCTCCGCAACCGAAGCGGAATGCCCATGCGCCGTATCGATCACGATGATGTCCACGCCGGCATCGACCAGCGCCTCGGAGCGTTCGAACCCCGCATCGCCCACCGTGGTCGCTGCCGCGACACGCAAACGTCCCAGCGCGTCCTTGCAGGCCTGCGGGTTCAGGACCGCCATTTCGCTGTCCTTCAACGTCAGGAGGCCGGTGAGCTTGCCATTCGCATCCGTCACCAGCAACTTCTCGATCCGGCGCGCCCGCATCAGGCTGCGTGCCTCGTCGAGATCCGCGGGTTCCTTCAGGACCGCGAGGTTCTCCGAAGTCATCATGACCCTGACCGGGGTATCGTCGCTCTCGGCGAACCGCATATCCCGGTTCGTGACGATCCCAACGACCTTGTGGTTCTTGTCCACCACGGGAAAGCCGGTGAAATTGTAGCGTTCGATCAGCGCCTTGGCGTCGCCAAGGGTCTGGTCCGGCGTCAAGGTGACCGGGTTATATACGATACCGGACTCGAACCGCTTCACGCGCCGCACCTCGCGTGCCTGGGCCTCGATGTCGAGGTTGCGGTGGATCACGCCGATGCCGCCGGCCTGAGCCATCGCGATAGCCATGCGTGCCTCGGTCACCGTATCCATCGCCGAGGACAGAAGCGGTATGTTCATCTTGATGGTCTTGGTGACCTTCGTGCGCGTATCGGCCGTCGACGGCAAAACCTTGGAGGCGGCCGGAACGAGCAGAACGTCGTCGAATGTGAGTGCCTCACGAATCTCCATGAGCGGTTCTCCTTGGGAGGGATCGTTTGACGCCTCCCTATTGCATGGCTTGTCATGGGCCGAAAGCCCTATTCGTGGCCAAAACGACGCGGATCACCAGATTTTGTGGACGGTACCCCCAAAAAACTGCCGCTTGCATCCGCATCCGAACCCGGGCCTGATGACCTGATGAGCACGCATGGATACGAAACCGGCCGCCTCGATCTGCCCTTCGTCGGCATCTCGACCTTCGGCAAGAGACCTTACGTCCAGGACTGGGACAGGATCGACGCCCACGCCGCCGTTCTCGGCGCGCCCTTCGATGCAGGCACCCAGTGGCGCTCCGGCGCACGCTTCGGACCTCGTGCCGTGCGCGAGGCCTCGACGCTGTTTTCTTTCGGACACGCCGGCGCCTATGACCACGAGGATGACCGGACCTACCTGCCCGGCGACGTCCGCATCGTCGACATCGGGGATGCGGACATTGTGCATACCGACACCGAGAAGAGCCATGCCAACATCGAAACCGGCGTCCGCTCGATCCTGAAGGCCGGTGCCCTGCCGGTGGTGATCGGCGGCGACCACTCGGTCAACATCCCCTGTATCCGGGCCTTTGATGATCAGCCCCCCTTCCACATTCTTCAGATCGACGCGCATCTGGATTTTGTGGACGAGCGTCACGGCGTCCGCCACGGCCACGGAAATCCGATGCGCCGGGCCGCCGAGCAGGCTCAGGTCACCGGACTGACACAGGTCGGCATAAGAAACGTTTCCTCGACGGCCCGCGAGGGCTACGAGGACGCGCGCAGGATGGGCTCAGACATCCTGTCCGTCCGCCAGGCCCGCAACCTCGGCCCGGCAGGCGTCGCGTCAAGGCTTCCGACGGGTGCGCGCGTCTATGTCACCCTGGACATCGACGCTTTCTGCCCTTCCATCGCGCCCGGCACCGGCACGCCAAGTCACGGCGGCTTCCTCTACTACGAGGTTCTGGAACTATTGCAGACTATCGCCCGTAACCACGAGGTCGTGGGCTTCGATCTCGTCGAGGTCGCGCCCGACTACGATCCGACCGGATCGACCGCGATCCTCGCTGCCCAGGTCATGCTGAATTTCCTGGGTTTCATCTTCGATGCGCGCTGTCCGGGATGACCCGGCGCAGCGCCACCCCCGATACGGCGCCATAGACTGCCGAAGTCCGACGGTTCGCTGAGGGGAATCTCCGCCTGTCTCTGCGCGGTTCTCCATAAGGAGCTGCCCAGATCTCCACGGGGCGCTGCCCAGATCTCCAACCGACTCTACTCTTGTTTCTGCCGGACTCTGCGCTGCCAACGACTCCTTGGCGCGCGTTCGCGGTTTATTAGGACAGCGGGCGGTAAGTTAGGGGTGGGTGTACGGGGGAAACAACACAGGCCGCAAAAACGATTCGACATCTCCCAGCTGTGCCGTGGGATCACGCAATGGCCGCGTTGGTTTTCGCAGCCAGCATCCCCTTCGCCCAAAGCTTCAGCACACGGTAGGCAATCGCAGGGATGTAGAGCGTAGCGGCCACAAGAACGATCGCTCCGAGGTAGCGCAGGACTTCCATGTCGAAGTACTGCGACCCGATCAGCAGTGCACCCGCGAATGCCGTCACCGGAAACGTGAAGGCACTCCAGAACCCGCTGAATTCGCCCTCTGTCAGCCAGCGGATGCGAACCAGGAAGATCGCGGCGAGAACGGCAGCCCAGATCAGCGAAATCGCCCCAAGCAAGGTCTGCCCGGTGAGCATGGCGGCTCCGGCGACAAATCCCGCCGGCGCAAGCTGTATCACCTGCAACGGCCGCAAGGGCGGCTGTCCCTCCCCGGTCAGCAGCGGCCGGACGCTCACTGCCGTAACCACAACCGCGGCAGCGGCGCAGTAACCGATCAGCCAGGGCAGCGTTCCGGTCACCACATCCAGCGTCAACGCCGCGCCCGGGGCCAGAATGAAGCCGACGAACACAAGGTGCATCGCGGGCGTGACGGGCCCCGAGGTGTCCGTTCCCGACAATCTCTGCACCAGAACGCGAAGCGCGATTCCAAGGAGCCCCAGAAATCCGACCACCAGACAGGCCAGCGCCAGACCGCGCGCCATCGGCGCAAGTATTGCGGCCTCGACCATCAGGCCTATGAAAAGAGCGGCCAGACCCGTCCGGCCCGGAAGCGTCTTCAGATCATCCAGCATCACGCCTGGGCGGAAAAAGAACTTCGCCCCGTAAGCCACCAGACAATATGCAAAAAGCAAACTCACCATACCGGCGGCCAGATCGACAGGCGCGGTTGGAAACCCAAAGACATCAACCGCCCGCCTCCAGGCCGCGACCAGCCCCAGAAGTCCAAGGACAGCCGGAAATATGGCCGGAGGAACGCGCCGGAACAGGCCCACTTTCTGGGGCAATTGGGGCGGTGGGGGAAAATGTGACATGGGCGAAATCTCCTGACCCCATGTCTGCCACAGCCGGTGGGCCCGGTGCAGCGCGGCACGACATCGCACGGCCCCCATCGTGATTGACCGGCATCAACGACAGAACCGCTGAACCGCTTATACTGTTCAGGTTCAGAAGGGAGGTTTGAACATGGAAACGAATACTCTTCCCCGCTTCGACGACAGCGTCAATGAAACCGGCTGTTGCCCGCGATTCAATCCCGAAGGATGGGACGGTCGGGAATTGCACTTCAGGGACAAGAGGTTCCTCCGGGCAGAGACCCGCAGCGCGATGCATATCCCGCTCAACATGGGTCGTGTGTTCGCGCGGGTGAACAGCCGCATTGAAGAAGCCGGTGGCTGGGACAACGACGACATGATCGTCCTCAGCCGCGATCTGTCGCCGTTCAAGGCAGAACACCTGTTTTCCGTTCCGCGCGATATCCCCGGTGAAGAGATGACGTCACTGACCGGCGACTTCGTCACCAAGGCCTTCGAAGGCCCCTACCGAGACGCGAAAGACTGGTGCGCCGAGATGGAACAGCTTGTTCGCGACAAGGGCAGCCTGCCCGGCCGCGTGTATTTCTTCTACACGACCTGCCCGAAATGCGCGAAGCACTATGGCAAGAACTACGTCGTCGGGGTGGCCGAGATCTGATCCGCCCGTTCAGTCATCAAGGATCGCCACGGCGCGCGTGAAACCCGCCGAGCCGCCCTTGATCTTGATCGGGAAGCAGCAGACCGTGAACCCGGTCTCCGGCAGGGACTCCAGGTTCGACAGCTTCTCGATGTGGCTATACCCGATGTCCATCGAGGCCCGGTGCCCCTCCCAGATGATCGATGGGTCCCGTGTCTCGGCCCATCGTTTAGCAGTATAGGAAAACGGCGCATCCCACGACCAGGCATCCGTGCCGGTCACCCGCACTCCTTTTTCCAGCAGGTACAACGTAGCCTCCCGCCCCATGCCGCAGCCCGCGTCCAAGTAATCCGGCTCGCCGTACTTCGCCCCCGCCGACGTGTTGACAAGCACGATGTCCAGGGGCTGCACATCGTGCCCGATCCGCTCCAATTCGGCTTCCACTTCGGCGGCGCTGACCACGTGCCCGTCCGGCAGGTGCCGGAAATCCAGCTTCACTCCCGGATTCATGCACCACTCCAGCGGAACCTCGTCGATCGTGATCGCACGCTTGCCGCCGTCCATGGTCGAATGATGATGGTACGGCGCATCCAGATGGGTGCCATTGTGGGTTGCCACCTCCATGAACTCCATCGCCCACCCCTCTCCGTTCGGCAGATCGTCCCGCGACAGACCCGGGAAGAACGCTTCCAATCTATCGGCCGTATCGGCGCCGGTCTTGTAGTCGATCTTCGGCAACATGAATGGCGGGTCCGAGGCGATCCCGGCCTGAAGCGCGACGGAGATATCGATGAAACGGCGGGGCATGAAGTGCAATTCCTTCCGAACAGGCAGCCATGTCTGCCCGACGGCAGGCTATCACATGCCGGGGGTCTTCCAAGATCGCTTCAACGAATACGAAAAGACCGGGCAATTGCCCGGCCTCTTCGACAAGCACCTGCCCTGGCTCAATGCGCCTTCGTCGCGATCCGCTTGATCGGACGGTCGCGGTAAAGAAGCGATTGCGTATCGAGGAATACATGCACCTTCGACGGATCGGCCGTCAGTTGCACGTCCTTTCCGCGCAGCTCGTTGTGGATGCCCTGCAGCTTTCCGATAACCGGGTCACGACCGTCCTGCGGCTCGAAATAAAGCAGCGTCACCTCGCCCAGTGCCTCGGTGATGTTGACCTTGCCGCTGAAGATATGGCTGCCGCCGGGGGCTGCGGCCACGAAATCCTCCGGCCGCACACCGATATTCACCTCCTTGCCCATCTCTTCGGGCAAAGAGGGATAGTGCGACACGGCCAGCCCTCCGCCAACGACCTCGATGGTAGTCTGTTCACCGGTCCCGGTGATCCTGCCGGGGATAAGGTTCATCGCGGGCGACCCGATGAACTGGGCCACGAATTCGTTCTCGGGGCGCTCGTACAGCTCAAGCGGCGACCCGACCTGGGCGATGCCGCCGCCTGCCAGCACGACGATCCGCGTGGCCAGCGTCATCGCCTCGACCTGGTCATGCGTGACGTAAATCATCGTGGAGTCCGGCATCGATTCCTTCAGCTGCGCGATCTCGATCCGAGTGGCCACCCGCAACGCCGCATCGAGGTTCGAGAGCGGCTCGTCGAACAGATAGACCTTCGGATCGCGCACGATGGAGCGTCCGATGGCAACGCGCTGGCGCTGTCCGCCCGACAGGGCCTTGGGCAGCCGGTCCAGCAGGTTGTGCAACTGCAGGATCCGCGCGGCCTTCTCCACGCGTTCGTCGATCTCGGCCTGGCTTTTCTTGGCGATCTTCAGCGCGAACTGCATGTTCTCCCGCACCGTCATGTGCGGATAAAGCGCATAGGACTGGAACACCATCGCGATGCCCCGCTGGGATGGCGGGACATCGTTCACCACCATGCCGTCGATCTGCAGCTCGCCGCCGGTGATCTTTTCCAGACCCGCGATCATGCGCAGAAGCGTGGATTTGCCACAGCCTGACGGCCCCACGAAAACGATCAGTTCGCCCTTCTTGATGTCGAGATTGATGTCCTTCAGGACATCCACCTCGCCATAGGACTTGGCCACATTCGTCAGCAAAAGATCAGCCATGGTTTCCCTCCCCTAAAGTCATGCGCCGGCAAAGGCGAAAAGCGCCTGCCACGGCGGCAGGGTCGTGTTGGTGTCGTCCTCGACGCAGGTGAACGGCGCGCCACGATCGATTTGCCAGCTACCCTCCGGCATCGTGACAACCCTGTCTTCGTCCGACAGGTTGAAGGCGCAGAATACCCGCGCATTTCCATGCGCGCGGATGAAGCTGATATAGGTATCGTCAGCCTCGACCAGTTCGAAATCGCCCTTCAGCAACGCCGCATAGGCGCGCCGAAAATCGATCATCCGGCGATAGAAATTCAGCGTCGACGCCTCGTCGCCATCCTGGACCTCTACCGCTGCCTGCACGTGCTCCATCGCCACCGGCAACCACGGCTTGCCCTGCGAGAAACCGCCGTGCACCTGGTCATGGCTCCACGCCATCGGCGTCCGGCAGCCATCGCGGCCCTTGAACTTGGGCCAGAACCTCTTGCCGTACGGGTCCTGCAAATCCTCGAAGGGGACGTAAGCCTCGGTCAGTCCCAGTTCCTCCCCCTGGTACAGGCAAATAGTGCCGCGAAGCGACATGAGGAGCGCCGCGTAAAGCCGTACCGCCTCGGGCGACAGGCCCCAGCGCGATGCATGCCGCTCCACGTCATGGTTCGAAAACGCCCAGCAGGCCCAGCTCTCGGGCGCCGCATCGCCGAACTGGCGCAAGACCTTCGCGACCCGCGTGCCGGTCGGGAACTGTGACGAGAGAAAGTCGAATCCATAGCACATGTGGAGCCGCTTGGTGCCCTCGGTATAGGCCGCCTGGATCGCCAACCCCTGCTGGTCGTCGCCAACCTCGCCCACCGCGGTGATGTCCTGAAACTCGTCCATCACGCCGCGCAGGCGCTCCAGGAACTTCAGGTTCTCGGGCTGGGACTTGTCGTATTTGTGGTTCTGGAATGTATAGGGGTTCACCGAAGGCGCCGTGGTGATGTCGCTTTCGGCGCGGTTAACCGGCGGGTTGTCCCTGAGTTCCTTGTCGTGAACGTAGAAGTTCACCGTATCGAGGCGGAAGCCGTCAACGCCGCGCTCCAGCCAGAACCGGGCCACGTCCAGCAACTCCTGCTGCACCTCCATATTGTGGAAGTTCAGGTCGGGCTGCGAGGTCAGGAAGTTGTGCAGGTAGTACTGCATCCGCTGCCCGTCCCATTCCCAGGCCGACCCGCCGAAGATCGACAGCCAGTTGTTGGGCGGCGTCCCGTCGGGCTTGGCCTCGGCCCAGACATACCAGTCGGCCTTGGGATTTTCGCGCGAGGCGCGGCTTTCCTTGAACCACGGATGCTGGTCCGAGGTATGGCTCAGCACCAGGTCGATGATCACCCGAATACCCAGCTCGTGCGCCCTTGCGATCAGCGCGTCGAAATCGCCCAGCGTTCCGAACATCGGATCGACATCCCGGTAGTCCGACACGTCATAGCCGAAATCCTGCATCGGCGAGGTGAAGAAGGGCGAGATCCAGATGGCGTCCACGCCCAGCGATGCCACATGCGGCAGCCGGTGAATGATGCCGGAAAGATCGCCGATGCCGTCGCCGTTCGAGTCCTGGTAGGAGCGCGGATAGATCTGGTAGATCACCGCACCCCGCCACCAGTCGGCATCGGCCTTGAGGGTCGACTTGGATTCGACACGCGGGTCGAGGAAACTCATCAGGATAGTCCTTACTTGACCGAACCGGCCAGAAGGCCGCGAACGAGATAGCGTTGCATTGCAAAGAAAACGACCAGCGGCACCGCGATCGAAACGAACGCCGCGGTCGCCAGGATTTCCCAGTTGCCGCCACGTGTACCCAGAAGTTCGACGATCTGGTTCGTCATGACGGTCGTGGACCCGGTCGAGTCGATCAGGAACACCTTGGCCACAAGCAAGTCGTTCCATGTCCAGAGGAACTGGAAGATCGCGAAGCTCGCCAAGGCCGGGAACGACAGAGGGAGGATGATCTTCGTGAAGATCTGGAAATCCGTCGCTCCATCGACCTTGGCGTTCTCGATGATGTCCCTCGGAAGGCCCACCATGTAATTTCGCAGGAGATAGATCGCGAGCGGCAGCCCGAACCCGGTATGGGCCAGCCAAACGCCAAGATACCCCTTGCCGATGCCGATCCCCAGGTGCAGTCGCAGAAGCGGAATGAGCGCCAGCTGCAACGGCACCACCAGCAGCGCCACGACCAAGGCGATCAGAAGCGCACGGCCCGGGAAATCCATCCACGCCAGCGCATAGGCCGCGAAAGCTGCCACCACGATCGGGATGATCGTCGCAGGTATCGTCACCGTCAGCGTGTTGAAGAAGGCTTTCGCCATGTTGTCCTGGCCGGTGCCGCTGAAGAGGATCGTGTTATAGTTGCCCAACGTGAAATCCGGCGGGGTTTCCGCGGTGACGAATACGCGCTGACCACGCCGCCCCGGCTCTTCGGGGCTCGTGTAGCGGTAGCTGCCATCCGCCTCCAGGGTGAGCGTTTCGCCTTCGCCGAACTCGGCGGTTTCCCCGGCGCCAAAAGCGCCGATGTCACGCGACGAGACACCGAAACTGCTGATCACGGCCGCTTCTCCCGGCCCGCCCTCGTCGGTCAGAAGATTGCCGGTCACGACATAAAGACCGTTCTCCTGAACCGCAGCGTCTCCGCCACCGGTTCTCAACTGAATAGTCTGCTCCGTCGGGAAAAGCGCCGCCCACCAGCCCGAGGACGAAATCTGATCAGCGGTCCGGAAGGACGACACGAACAGGCCAACCGTCGGGAACAGCCAGAGCAGCACAAGCAAGGCGACCGAGATATGCACGGCCCAGGTCAGACGGGATTTGGTTCCAGCGATATTGTCCATCTCTCCGTCTCCCTCAGCGCATTTCTTTGCGGGCGTTGTAGACGTTCCAGACCAGGATCGGCGTCACCAGAAGCATGATGACGATCGCACTGGCGGATCCGACACCCCAATCGTTGGCACGGAACAGCTTGTCGTACATGTAGTTCGCCAGAACCTGCGTCTCCCACTGCCCGTTCGTCATCGCGAACACGATGTCGAAGACCTTCAGCACGGTCAGGGTAATCGTGGTCCAGACCACGACGATCGTCGGCATGATCTGCGGCACCTTGATCTGGAAGAAAATCTGGAACGGGTTGGCCCCGTCGATAATCGCGGCCTCGACCGTTTCCTCGGGGATTCCGCGCAGCGCGGCGGAAAGGATCACCATGGCAAAGCCGGTCTGGATCCAGATCAGCACGACCATCAGGAAGAAGTTGTTGTAGAACGGCAGCGTCAGCCAGGTCTGCGGCTCGCCATAGGGCAGAACGGTTGTGAACACATCCAGAACCGATTTCAGCGAGATCACCGCAAGGATCGCCGAGAACACCGCCAGAACCAGGCGGACGCCCTTGACCCCCGCGCCGGCATGCGACCGCTCGTTCGTCAGAACGGGACGCGCCAGCGCCCACGCCACGAAACCGAATACGGCAGCAGAGGCGAGGAACAGCACCGCCGGAAGGATCTTCAGCAGAAGGATCGACCCGATCCCTCCGTCGAACTGCATCCAGACCGCGTTCAGAATGCCGATCTGCCCCACGTCCTCGGGACGGGTATCATAGATCAGCTTAAAAATCACCGAAGCGCCGACGAAAGAGATCGCCATCGGCATGAAGATCAGGGACTTGGCGACATTGCCCCAGGAAATGCGGTCGGTAAGCTGCGCGACCAGAAGCCCGAATGCGGTCGAGGCCGCGGGCACGACGATCAGCCACAGCATGTTGTTCCGGATCGCTTCCCAGAATTTCGGCTCGGACATCATCTGGGAGTAATTTGCAAATCCGACGAACGCGCCGTCCCGGCTGCGGTCGGTCAGGGACAGCCTCAGCGTCTCGAAGACGGGATATCCAAGGTAAAGAAGCAGCGCGAACATGGCAGGAAAGACGAAAAGCCACGGGCGGATCTGGTTCGCCCGGTTGATGTTACGGCCTGCGTTGGGTCCGCTCGCGGGGAACAGAACCTTGTCCAGAAACAGGTTCGAGAAATAGAAGTAAGCCAGGCAACCGCCGACACCGATGACAATGGTCACGAGACCGAGCAATGCGGGATGCATGTTCCCCTCCCTTCAACCGATAGCCTGAAATCTTTTTTGTTCTTTCGTGGAGAGGCCCCGCCTGAGCGGGACCTCTCGAATGCCTGACGGGAAACCGTTTACTTCAGGGCGTCCCAGCTTGACTGGATCTCATCGGCCACGGTCTTGGCATCCTTGCCGCCCGTGTAGTCGACCATACCGGTCCAGAACGTGCCGGCACCGACACCGCCCGGCATCAGGTCGGACCCGTCGAAGCGGAAGGTCGTCGCGTTCACCAGAATGTCGGCCTGACCGCGCAGCGCGTCGTTCAGGTAGGTTTCCGGGTTCACGCTTTTCAGCGGCGTCAGGAAGCCCGACTGCGAGCCGAAGACCTCGTGCGCCAGCGGCAGCTTCAGGAAGTCGAAGAACGCGTTGGTGGCGTCCGACGGATCGGTGATCGCCATCAGCGTGCCACCGCCAAGAACCGGGCTGCCGAGGTCCTTCTCGGCGAAGGCCGGGAAGTAGAAGAAGTCGACATCCTCACCAAACTCGATGCCTTCCGGGAAGAACGCCGGAACGAACGAGGCCTGGCGGTGCATGTAGCACTGCGGCGGCGACGCGAAGAGACCCTTCGGGCTGTCACGGAAGTCGGTCGTGGCCACAGCACCGGCACCGCCGGACACATAGGCGTCGTTCCGCGCGAACCAGCCGAACTCCTCGATGGCAGCGACAACGCGCTCGTCGTTGAACGGCATCTCGTTGGAGGTCCACTGGTCGTAGACGTCAGCAGGCTGGGTGCGCAGCATCAGATCCTCGACCCAGTCGGTCGCAGGCCAGCCGGTCGCCGCACCCGAACCCAGACCGATGCACCACGGCACTTCGCCGTCGGCGGCGATCTGCTCGGTCAGCGCCTTCAGGTCTTCCATGGTCTCGGGGACCTCATAGCCGGCATCCTCGAAGTTCTCGGGAACGTACCAGACCAGCGACTTCACGTTGACGTTGTAGAAGAAGCCATAAAGCTGGTCGTTGCCGTCCTTGTCGGCATAGGTGCCGAGGTCCACCCAGGACGGACCCGCGCCGTAGTTCTCGGCGGTCCACTCCCCCATGCCCTCAGGCAGCGGGTACAAAAGGCCACGGGCAGCCATGTCCGCGGCCAGACCCGGCTGCGGGAAGACCGCCACGTTCGGGGCGGCACCGGCTTCGGCGTCGATCACGATCTGCTGCTCGAACGAGTCCGAGCCAGTGTAAATGATTTCCGCGCCCGTAGCGTCGGCGAAATAGGCGATGACAGAGCGGAAGACGTCGTCTTCCGGCTGCAGCCACGGACCGGCGATCGTGACGGTCTGACCGCTGAGATCAGGCGCCGTTTCCGCCCAGGCGTTGTAGCTGTCCCAGCTGAACGGGCCTTCGCCCGGTGCATACTGAAGATGCCCGCCCGCCAGCGCGCCCGTCGCCGACATGGCAGCCACAGCCACGCCCGCATACAAACTCTTTTTCATAAGGTAACCTCCCAGTTTGGGCCATCGACCCATTTCCTCTCCACAAACCGGCCTCAGGATTTTCAAAGCGGTTTGGATAGCGGCATCTTTCGCCTAAATAGGCAGCCCTGTCAATCATGGTTTTCGAAATCCATATATAAAAGGAAAATGCCGCACCTGCAGCGCCGCGACGCGGAAATTCTCGCCTTTGACATGCGCGAATGATTCCGTATTCTGCGCAATAATTCAAAACGCTTTGGCAATCGTAACCGACAATGAACCTCAAGGAACTTTCTCAGACACTCGGCCTCTCTCCGACGACCGTCAGCCGGGCGCTCAACGGGTATCCCGAGGTCAGCGAGCGCACCCGCAGACGCGTGATGGAAGCGGCGGCCCGGTATAACTACGCTCCCAACAGCGGTGCGCGCCGACTGGCGACCGGACGCTCCATGGCCATCGGTCACGTCCTGCCCCTCTCGACCCAACACGAACTGGTGAACCCGATTTTCGCCGACTTCATCGCCGGCGCGGGCGAGGTCTACGCCAGGTCGGGCTATGACCTCATGTTGTCGGTGGTCAACGACCGCGATGAAGAGGAATTCTACCGTGACCTCAGCACACGGGGCACTGTCGACGGCCTCGTGGTGCACGGGCCGCGCGTTGCCGATCCGCGTATCGCGATGCTGACCGAACTCGGTATCCCCTTCGTCGTCCACGGACGCTCCAGCGAGGTGGCGACAGACTATTCCTGGATCGACATCAACAATCGGCGGGCCTTCTTCCGGGCAACCAACTTCCTTCTCGACCTTGGCCACCGATCGATCGCGCTGGTCAACGGCCTGGCCGATATGGATTTCGCCCGCCGCCGCCTGCTCGGGTACCAATCCGCGTTGTGCGAGCGTGGAATTCCGCTGAACCCGGCGCTTGTTGCAAATGACGAGATGACAGAAAACTACGGATACGAGACGGCTCACAGGCTGCTCGCGTCTTCTGATGCCCCCACCGCGTTCCTGGTCTCGTCGATCATCGCCGCGATCGGGGTCCGCCGGGCCATCTACGACGCCGGCCTCGTCATGGGGCACGACATCTCTGTCGTCATCCATGACGATGACCTCAGCTATTTTCGCAATATCGGAGACGTACCGATTTTCACGGGCGTGCGGTCGTCGGTGCGGCAGGCAGGACAGCAGCTTGCGGATGTGCTGATCAATGCGATACGCAACCCCGGACAGCCGCCGCAGCACGTGCTGCTGGAGGCCGAATTAACGGTCGGTCAGTCGACCGGCCCTGCCCCGGCGATGCGCCGGGTTCTCGAACAAGGATAAACCATGAAAACCAAGCGTTCCGACTTCCCCGAGGACTTTCTCTTCGGGGTTGCAACGTCGAGCTACCAGATCGAGGGTCACGCTTTCGGCGGCGCCGGCCGCACGCACTGGGACGATTTCGCCGCGACACCGGGCAATGTCGTGCGGGCCGAAAATGGCGCGCGCGCCTGCGACCATTTCCACCGGATGGACGAGGATCTGGACCTGATCGCCGGCCTTGGTGCGGACGTGTACCGCTTCTCCACAAGCTGGGCCCGCGTTCTGCCCGAGGGTCGTGGCGCGGTGAACCAGGAAGGACTGGATTTCTACGACCGCCTTGTCGACGGCCTCCTGGCACGCGGCATCAAGCCCGCCGCAACCCTCTACCACTGGGAACTGCCCTCGCCGCTTGCCGACGCAGGCGGCTGGCGCAACCGCGATATCGCCGGCTGGTTCGCAGATTTTACCGAGGTCCTGATGACGCGCATCGGTGACCGCATCTGGTCGGCGGCCCCGATCAACGAGCCCTGGTGTGTCGCCTGGCTCTCGCATTTCATGGGCCTGCACGCACCGGGCGTCCGCGACATCCGTGCGGCCGCCCGCGCCATGCACCACGTCCTGCTGGCCCACGGCACCTGCATCCAGACGATGCGGGGACTTGGCATGAAGAACCTCGGCGCAGTCTGCAACTTCGAGTGGGCCAACCCGGCAAGCGACAGCGAAGCCGACCGCGCCGCGACGGCCCGCTACGACGCCTATTACAACCGTTTCTACCTGTCGGGCATCTTCAAGGGCGAGTATCCCGCCGAAGTTCTCGCGGGGCTCGAACAACATTTCCCCACGAACTGGCAGGACGACCTGCCCACCATCACCACGCCGGTCGACTGGTGCGGCCTCAACTACTACACGCGCAAGAACATCGCCGCGACCGATGCGCCATGGCCATCCCTCGAGGAGGTCGAGGGCCCGCTTCCCAAGACCGCGATGGAGTGGGAAATATACCCCGAAGGGATCGGAAATTTCCTGCGCCGCACCGCCGACGACTATAGCGGCGACCTGCCGCTTTTCGTGACCGAAAACGGGATGGCCAGCCATTCGGGGACCGAGGATCAGGACCGCATCGACTATCTCGACGCCCATCTCGATCAGGTCAAGGCGGCGATCTCCGACGGCGTTCCCGTGGCCGGGTACTACATCTGGTCGCTCCTCGATAACTACGAATGGTCCCTTGGCTATGACAAACGCTTCGGTCTCGTTCACATCGATTTCGACAGCTTGCAGCGCGCACCCAAAGCATCCTATCACGCGCTGAGCGCGGCCCTGACCCGCTGATCCTGACGGAGTTCCGACAATGCCGAAACACGCCCCCGACACGCTCTCGCTCGTGGCCGACGTCGGCGGAACCAACACCCGCGTCGCCTTGGCCGACGGGCCGGTTCTTCTGCCCGAAACGGTGCGCAAATACCGGAATGCGGACTATGCGGGTCTCGAGACCGTGCTCAGAACCTATGTTCAGGACGAGGATGGCGTCGATTGTACCGCTGCCGCCGTGGCCGTGGCCGGCCCGGTCCGCGACGGACGCGGCGAATTGACGAATCTCGACTGGTACATCGACCGTGACACCGTCGCGCGCGCCACGGGAGCCGAGCGCATCTCTGTCCTGAACGATCTCCAGGCCCAGGGCTTCGCCGCCGGCATGACGGCTCCCGAGAACCTGCGCACGGTCATCGAAGGCCCCGAGGCCGATCCCAGGGCGACCCGGCTGGTGATCGGCGTCGGCACCGGTTTCAATATCGCCCCGGTCTTCGAAACGCCTGGCGGAAGGCTGGTGCCCCCATCCGAGGCCGGGCACGCCAACATCCCCTTGCGCACGGACGAGGAACTGCGTCTCTTGCGCTTCGTCGAAACCACGCACGGTTTTCCGGGCGTCGAGGACGTGCTGTCCGGACGCGGCCTTGAACACGTCTACGCATGGCGCCGTGCCGAGGCCGGCGATCCGGCCGAGAAACGCGCTGCCGACATCATGGCCGATTGCGAAAGTGGCGCCGATCCGGCGGCGGTCGAGGCCGTGCAATGGTTCGTTCGCATCCTCGGAACCGTCGCGGGCAACCTGTCGCTGATCCATCTGCCCTTCGGCGGCGTCTACCTGATCGGCGGCGTCGCCCGCGCGGTCACGCCCTATTTCGAGCATTTCGGCTTCGCTGAAGCGTTCCGCGACAAGGGCCGCTTTTCCGGATTCATGAAGAATTTCGGGGTTTTCGTGATCGAAGATGATTTCGCCGCCCTGAACGGTCTGGCCAGCCATCTGGCCGAGTGACGCGAACGTTTTTTCCGCATCCCGCGTAACCACGTCTTAACGTCCACCGGTCTAGGAAGGCCGGGTCGCCGGATTCGCAAAACGGTCCGGGCGACGACGGTCTGTGGCGAGAGGTGCGTGAATGGTCAGACGTATCATCCTGAAAGAAAGACTCGATTCCGTTGCGGCCGATCCGTTGCGGGCGCAACTCGCCGAGGCCGAGGGCCACGCCATCGCCCTCGACGCCTCGGGTGTCGAGTTCCTGGGCGGCCTGTGCCTCGAACTGATGCTATGCGCCCGCCAGGTATGGGACGCTTCCGGCACGACGCTCTCGATCGTATCGCCGTCCGACGCATTCAACGAAAATCTCGCCCGCTTCGGACTGACGGCGGACACCATCACCGCGGGAGAACCGGCATGACGATCAACGTACTGGCGGTGGATGACAGCCGCACCATGCGCGACATGATCACGTTGGCGCTCAAGGACGAAGGCTTCGACGTGACGACCGCGGACGATGGCGTTCATGGGCTCGAGGTTCTCGAAGGTTTGCAGCCCGACGTGATCATCACGGATATCAACATGCCCAGAATGGACGGCTTCGGCTTCATCGACGCCGTGCGGGGCCGCGATGAATCGCGCCTGACGCCGATCCTCGTCCTGACCACCGAAAGCTCCGACGAACTCAAGATCCGGGCCCGGAACGCCGGCGCAACGGGATGGATCGTCAAGCCCTTCGCTCAGGACAAGCTGATCCGCGCCTTGCGCACGGTCGCAGGCTAGGAGACGCGGAATGTCCGATCCGATGCAGGAAATCATGGCCTCGTTCTTCGTTGAATGCGAAGAATTGCTCGAGGCCCTTGTCGACGCCCTTCAGACGATGTCTGACGGCGATGTCGACGCCGAGACAATCAACGTCGCGTTCCGCGCAGTCCATTCCATCAAGGGCGGCGCGGGCGCCTTCGGCCTAGAAGACCTCGTAGGTTTCGCGCATCAGTTCGAGACGGTCATGGATTTGTGCCGCAGCGGGTCACTGACCGCCGACGCCCGCCTTCTCGATCTGTTCTTCCGCTGCTCCGACATGCTGTCCGACCTCGTCCGTGCGTCACGTGACCACGCGCCGATCGACACCGCCAACCGCGACGCGATGCTGGCAGAACTTACCGGTTACTCCGGCGATGATGCCGGCGGCAACGCGCCTGCCGCCGAAATCGACTTCGCGCCCATGACCATCGATCTCGGTGATCTTGATGGCCCGGACCTGTCCCTGGACGATCTTCCGCCCCTTCCCGGCGGCACCGATCTGCAAGCGGAAACAGATGAAGATCCGGCACTGGACGGCGAAGCGAAGCAACTGCTCCACGTGACGTTCCGTGCCTCGCCCGAGCTGTACGACAGCGGCAACGACCCCCGCAGCCTGCTGAAATCCCTGGCGTCACTCGCCCCCTGCTCCGTCAGCGTAGACTGCGATCCCACTCCCAGTCTCCCCGATGTCTCCACTCTGGGCAGCCGTCTGTCCTGGACCATAGTCATTTCCGGACCCGTTGCGCCAAACGCCGTCAGGGAAGTGTTCGAATTCGTCGAAGACGTCTGCACACTTCGTATTCAGGCAGCCGGCCCCGGAGCCGCGCATTCCCCGGCGGCCAAGGCCAAGGCTTCCCCTCCCGAAGTCACTGCCGCTCCCGAAACCTCGGTGGGCGAGGCCGAAGCACATGATCCGGCGCCTGGCGTCTCGAGCGGAGATCCTCAGGCCTCGTCCACTTCCAAGGCTTCCGCCAAACCTTCCGCCACCGTGCGCGTCGACATCGAGCGCATCGACCGTCTGGTCAATCTCGTTGGCGAACTGGTGATCAACCAGGCGATGCTGTCGCAGTCGATCACCGCCGAAAACATCCCCGCCAACTCCTCCGTTCTTGTCGGACTGGAGGAATTTCTCCAGCTCACCCGCGATATCCAGGAAAGCGTGATGATGATCCGGGCGCAGCCCGTCAAATCGCTCTTCCAGCGCATGTCGCGGATCACGCGAGAGGCTTCGGCGGCCATCGGAAAGCCCGTCAAACTCGTCACCGAGGGAGAAGCGACGGAGATCGACAAAACGGCGATCGAGCGCCTTGCTGACCCTTTGACCCACATGATCCGCAACGCGGTGGATCACCGCCTTGAGGCCCCAGAGGTGCGCAGGGCCGCAGGCAAGCCCGAGCAGGGCGAAATCCGGCTGTGCGCCTATCACCGATCCGGCCGCGTTCTGATCGAGGTCGGCGACAACGGCGGCGGCATAAATCGCGAAAAAGTTCGCACAATCGCGATCACCAAGGGCCTGATCCCCGAAGACGCCGTTCTTTCCGATGCGGAAATCGACCAGCTTTTGTTCCTCCCGGGTTTTTCCACCGCCGACAAGGTCTCCAACCTGTCTGGACGCGGCGTCGGCATGGATGTCGTGAAGACTCAGATCGCGGCGCTGGGGGGCCGGGTCGCAATCGAGTCGATTCCCGGCCAGGGAACGACATTCTCGATTTCGCTCCCGCTCACCCTGGCCGTTCTGGACGGCATGGTAATCTCGGTTGCCGGCGAAACACTGGTAGTTCCGCTTGGCTCCATCGTCGAGACCCTGTCGCTGACACCGGGCGACCTCAGCCCCGTCGCACCCGGCCAGTACGTCGTCCGCGTGCGCGACCGCTTCGTCCCGGTTCTCGATCTCGGAACCGAACTGGGTTACCGCCCTCCGCGCCGCGCGGACGAAAGCGGTATCGCGCTTCTGATCTCACCCGAAGAAGGCCGACTTGTGGCGCTTCTGGTCGACACAATCGACGACCAGCGGCAGGTCGTGATCAAGGGACTTCAGGAAAGCTACGGGCATGTGCCCGGCGTGGCGGCGGCAACGATACTCGGCGACGGGCAGATCGCACTGATCCTCGATCCCACAGACCTCGTCCAGAATGCCAGCCTCCAGGACGACAGCACGGCCACAGGCAGAAAGGCGTCTTAGGATGACGGAACCTCTCAGACTCGACCTCTCGCAAACCGCGAATGCAGCTCCCGGAGAAACGGAGTACCTGAGCTTCGGCCTCGGTGAGAACGAATACTCGGTCGACATCATGTCGGTTCGGGAAATCCGGGGATGGACACGCACCACATCGCTTCCCCATTCACCGGACTACGTGCGTGGCGTCATCAACCTGCGCGGCGCCGTTCTGCCGGTAATTGACCTGGCGGTCCGCCTCGGGCTTCCGGCGACCGATCCGGAAGACCGCAACGTGATCATCGTGGTCGATGTCGAGTCGCGCACCATGGGTCTGAGGGTTGATGCCGTCTCCGACATCCTCACGCTTTCGCAGGAACAGCTGCATCCGCCGCCAGATCTCGCGACCAGCCAGGGCGCACGTTTTGTAAAGGCGCTGACAATCCTGGATGATCGAATGGTCCGTATCCTGGATCTTGCGCAAGTGCTGCCTTCGAACAGCGAGATCTCTTTGTGACCGAAAGGCTCGATCCCATGGTCGGCGACAACCTAGAATTGGCCGGAAGCGCATTGTCCGATCACGATTTTCGGCTGATAACGCGCATCGCTCTTGATGAAGCCGGTCTGGCGATCCCCCAAACGAAGAAGGCGCTTGTCCAGTCCCGGCTGTCCCGCCGCCTTCGCGCGCTCGGGATCGGCGAATTCGCTGAATATATTGCCCTGGTTTCGCTGCCCGAGAACCGCGAGGAACGGCGCGAACTGGTCTCTGTACTGACGACGAATGTCTCGAGTTTCTTTCGAGAGCGTCACCATTTCGATCATTTTTCGCAAACCGTCTGGCCGCGCATCGCGGCAAAGCTGGGAAATCGCACGGCACCCGCCCGCATCTGGTCGGCCGGATGTTCGAGCGGACAGGAACCGTATTCCATAGCTATGGAATGCCTTCGCGCAATGCCCGACGCCGCAAGCCGCGACCTTCTGATCCTGGCATCCGACATCGACCCGGTCATCCTGCAACGCGCCGCCGAGGGGCGATACACTCAAGCCGAAGTTTCGGGCATACCGGAGAGAGACCTCAGAACCCATTTCACCCCGGCACCGGACAAGACGTCTTACTCCGCGAACGACACGCTCAGGCGCCTTGTCCGCTTCCGGGAACTGAACCTTCACTCCGCATGGCCGATGCGCGGGCAATTCGAGGCGATTTTCTGCAGAAACGTCCTGATCTATTTCGATGAAGACCACCAACGCCGGCTCTGGCCGCGCTTTCATGACGCCCTCGTACCCGGCGGCTTTCTGTTTCTCGGCCACTCGGAACGAATTCATCCGCTGGAAGGCTCGGGTTTCACCAGCGCCGGCGTCACCATCTACCGCAAGTCATGAGGCCTGGGCCTGTGGCTCGGCTTCCCAAGGCAAGGAAATGCAATAAATGTCGCTACGCGAGAAACTGAGGGTGATGGTCGTCGACGACATGGCAACCAGCCGCGGATTAATCACCCAAGCGCTTGATTCCATCGGTATCGCGAATGTTGCGACGGCATCGGACGGGAAAGCGGCGATCGCGGCCATCGCCCGGGCACCGGTCCACCTTGTCATCTCGGATTACAACATGCCCGAAATGGATGGGCTTCATCTTCTGCACTATCTCCGCAATTCGCCACAGACCCAGAAAGTCGGTTTCCTGCTGATCACGGGCCGCGCCGATCCGGCAATCATAAACAAGGGCAAGCAACTGGGAATGAACAATTATATCGCTAAGCCATTCCAGCCGGCGGACCTGAAATCGGCAATCGAGTCGATCGTGGGCCGCCTGTGACGCGTGAGGTCCTTCCCCAGGCGGGCGCTACAGCCGCGCACCAGCCCGCGACAACCCTGGCCGAGGTTCTCGAGGCCGTTGGGAACCTGATGAAGGAGTGCCATGCGGAATCACTGTCCCTGCAGGACGCGCTATCGATCTCCCTGCCGATGGAAGACTTGGATCTTTCCCGGCTGGACACCTACCAGCAGCTTGATCGGATGACGCAGGTCAACGAGGACCTCTCGCGGCTTCTGCCCGCGCTTGCCCTTGCGTTGAAAGAAGGTGTCACGGACATCGACCATCTCGCGAACACGCTCAGGCTGGTATCTTTGCGAGAAAGGCTGTTCACGAGCCATCAGCCCGTTGCCGTAAATGCTGCCAGTTCCGGAGACGTGAGTTTCTTCTGACCCGGATCAGGGTGGCACTCGGCGGCTTTCGTTCCAATCGCCCTGCGGTCGCACCGAAAATCGCCGGTCCGACCGGGGCGATGAACGGGGATCCGCATTGACACCCGCACCGATGCTGCCGCTAACTTGTGCCGGAAAGGGCAACCCGGCGGACCATGGAGTACTTCAATCCCAGAACACTGAACGAGGCGCTTGGCCTGTTGGGCGGCAAGCGAGCCACCATCCTGGCCGGGGGAACCGATGTTTATCCCTCGCTCGCAGGCCGCGACCTGCCAGCTTGCGTGATCGATATCTCGGCGATCGGCGAACTTCGGGGAATCGCCAAGACAGACACGGGCCTGAGAATAGGGGCGCTCACACGCTGGAGCGATATCCGGAAGGCCGATATGCCACCGGCTTTCGACGGGCTGCGCCGTGCGGCAGGACAGGTGGGAGGCATTCAGATCCAGAACGCCGGTACGATCGCCGGAAATCTGTGCAACGCCTCTCCTGCGGCCGACGGCGTGCCGCCACTCCTGACCCTTGAAGCCGAGGTCGAACTCACCTCGCATCACGGCCAGAGGCGACTTCCCTTGCCCGACTTCCTCGAAGGCCCCCGCACCACGGCCCGCGCCGCCGACGAGGTTCTGACCGCCATTCACATCCCTGCCCCGCCATCCGCAGCCCGCGGCGCGTTCGAAAAGCTTGGCGCGCGCAGTTACCTCGTCATCTCCATCGCCATGGTCGCCGCGCTCGTCACGCGCGACGCCGCCGGGCGCATCGCAGAGGCCCGCATCGCCGTCGGCGCGTGCTCACCCGTTGCAAAACGGCTGGCCGCGCTGGAAGCAAGTCTCGTCGGGCAAGACCCCGAAGCGCCCGAAATCGACCCGCGCACCCTGGCGCCCCTCGCGCCCATCGACGACCCGCGGGGCACCGCCTCATATCGTCAGAATGCCGTGGCCGAACTCTGTCGCCGTGCAATCCGGACCTCCGGGGGCGACAATGGATAAGCGAGCCGGAGAAAGCACCATCCAGATCGGGTTGAACGGGCAGACGGTCACGCTTGATGTTCCGCCCGGCATGCGGCTTTCCGAAGTTCTCCGGCAACGCGCCGGGGCCCGCGACGTCAAGATCGGCTGCGACGCAGGCGACTGCGGCGCCTGCACCGTTCTTCTCGATGGCGCCCCCGTCTGCGCCTGCCTCACACCGGCAGCGCAGGCCAACGGACGGCAGGTTGAAACCGCGACGGGCCTCACCGCCAGTGATCCCGTCGGCATCCGGCTTGCCGCCGCGTTCCACGACCACGGCGCGGCGCAATGCGGCATCTGTATTCCGGGTATGATCGTTTCGGCCAGCGCGCTGCTGCGCGAAAACTCCAGCCCCGACGAGCCCGCGATCCGGGATGCCTTGGGTGGTGTGCTCTGCCGATGCACGGGATATCGCAAGATCATCGATGCGGTGGCGTCCGCTGCCAGGGACGAGGCCATCCGGCCGGCGGCCGGGACCGGGCTGGGAATGCCGCTGCGCCGCCTTGATGGCGGCCCGAAAGTGACCGGCGCCGAGGTGTTCGGCGACGATGTCGCTGGCCCGCAGACACTGGATATCCGCGTTCTCCGTTCGCCGCATCCCCGGGCGCGTTTCGTACTCGGGGATCTCGACGCGTTCCGCCAGGCCCACCCCGGCGTCGTGGCGGTACTGACATCGGCGGATGTGCCCGGCCGCAATGCCTTCGGCACGATCCCGGGCTTCATCGACCAACCCGTCTTCGCCGACGGTGAAGCACGCTTCCGGGGTGAGGCGGTGGCCGCACTGGTCGGCCCCAGAGATATGCTGACCGACGCCATCCTCCACGCCTTCCCGGTCGAGTGGACCCCGCTTGAGCCCGCGCTCGATATCGACACCGCCCTGTCCGACGCCGCCGCGCAACTCCATGCAGAGCGCGCAGGTAACGTGATGTGCCGGGGTTTCGTCGCCTGCGGTGATGCCGAAGCCGCGCTCTCCGCCGCCGACGTCACGGTCGAAGGGCGCTATCGCACGGCCTATGTCGAGCACGCCTATATCGAACCCGAGGCCGGCTATGCCCGCCCCGACGGCGACCGGATCGAGATACAGGCCTGCACGCAAGCCCCTGTCATGGATCAGGAAACCGTCGCAGATGTCCTTGGCTGGCCCAAGGACCGCGTGCGCATCGTCCCCACGGCCGCCGGTGGCGGCTTTGGCTCCAAGCTCGACGTCTCGGTCCAGCCGATCCTGGCCATCGCGGCTCTGAAAACCGGCCAGCCCGTTCGCATCACCTATTCGCGGCGCGAGTCGATGCAGTCGACCACCAAGAGACATCCCGCCGACATGCGGGTCCGGATCGGAGCCACGAAGGACGGCAGGCTCTCGGGCATGGCCTTCGACGGCCGCTTCAACACCGGCGCCTATTCCAGCTGGGGCCCCACCGTCGCTACCCGCGTTCCGGTCCACGCCTCCGGACCCTACCGTTTCGCCGACTACCGCGCCGAGGCCACCGGCGTCTTCACCAACGGCCCTGTCTCCGGCGCCTTTCGCGGCTTCGGCGTGCCGCAGGCCGCCATCGCACAGGAATGCCTGTTCGACGAACTGGCCGCGAAACTCGCCATCGACCCGCTGGAATTCCGCACCGCGAACGCACTCGAAAACGGCGTGAAAACCGTCTGCGGACAAACCTTCAGACAGGGCGTCGGCATCAAGGCCTGCTTTGAAAGCCTCCGCCCCGCCTGGGAGCGCGAACGCGCGAAAGCGGCCCTCGTCAACGCCCAGGGTGGCAGGGTCCGGCGCGGCGTCGGTGTCGCCGCTGGCTGGTACGGCTGCGGCAACACCTCGATCTCGAACCCCTCCACCATCCGCGCCGGCGTCCGCCCTGACGGCACCCTCGTCCTGCACCAGGGCGCGGTCGACATCGGCCAGGGTGCGAACACCGTCATCACTCAGGTCTTCGCCGAAGCGCTCGGTGTCCCGACCGACGCGATCACCCTGACCGGCGCCGATACCGACATCACGCCCGACGCGGGCAAAACCTCCGCCTCGCGCCAGACCTTCGTGACGGGCAACGCCGCCCGCCTGGCCGGAGAGGCTCTCCGCCGCCAGATCCTCCAGCGCGTCAATGCCGAGGAAGACGCCACCATCGCCTTCGGAAACGGCCGGATCACCGTCACCGGCAAGACAGAGACCCACGGCATCGCGCTCGCACAGCTTCCCGGCGACGACGGCTATGTCTTCGAGGCCATCGAGACTTACGATCCCCCCACCGCGCCCCTCGACGCCAACGGCCAGGGCGCGCCCTATGCGCAATACGGCTACGCCGCGCATGTCGCGGTGGTCGAGGTCGACACCACGCTCGGCACAACCCGCGTCGTGGCCTACATCGCCGCCCATGACGTCGGCCGCGCCATCAACCCCCTGATGATCGAAGGTCAGGTCCAGGGCGGGATCGCGCAAGGCCTCGGCATGGCGCTGATGGAGGAATATCTCCCCGGCCGCACCGAGAACCTGCACGACTACCTGATCCCGACGATCGGTGACATTCCCCCGATCGAGACGATCATCGTCGAGGAACCGGACGAGCATGGGCCCTACGGTGCCAAGGGTCTTGGCGAACACGTGCTGATCCCCACCACCCCTGCTATCCTGAACGCCATCGCCCACGCCACCGGCGTCCGCATCACCCAGACGCCCGCCACGCCGTCGCGCGTCCTCGCCGCCATCAAGGCCCTGAAAAATGGCTGAAAAACGCACAAGGCCCGAAGACAAGATCCGCTGCGACGCCTGCCCCGTCCTCTGCTACATCGCCGATGGCCGCGCAGGGGCCTGCGACCGCTACGCCAACCACGGCGGCGAACTGGTCCGCCTTGATCCCCTGACCGTGCTCGAAACCACCGACCAGAAACTTGTCCCCTTCCTTGGAGACGACGCCACCGACTGGGACGGCGACATCGTCCATGCCGGGCAGCCCTTCATCACCGCCGTTGGCGCCGGCACCACCTACCCCGATTACAAGCCCGCTCCGTTCATCGTCAGCCAGCAGATCGACGGCGTCGACATGATCACCGTCGTGACCGAGGGGATCTTCTCCTACTGCGGCGTGAAGGTGAAAATCGACACCGACCGCCACATCGGAGACGAACGCGACATCGTCCGCGTCCTGGGCGAGCCCATCGGCCACGTAATGACCTCGGAATACGGCTCCAAGATGCTCTCCCTCGGCGGGGTCGAGCACCTGACCGGCGGTACAAAGTCCGAAGGCCGCGTCACCTGCGACGCGCTTCTCAAGCTCTGCAACCGCGAGGCGGTCGAGATGCAGATCGGCGAGCATGGCACCACGGTCACCATCCAGGCTGGTCAGGCCCCGATCATCAACGGCGAGCAAGAACGCCTGATGCGCGTCGGCTGCGGGTCGGCCTCGATCGGGATGTTCGCGCGTCAATGGCTCGGCCATGCCGACGAGGTCGTCGTCGTCGACGACCACATCACCGGCATCCTGTCCGAGCATCAGGCCGGGAAACTTCTCGACATCCCGCCCACCGGTATCCGCATCCACGGGCGCCGCTCAACGCCGGGACGTTATTTCCAGGTCGCACAGCCCGGCAACGGCTGGGGCGGCACGGATATCGTGGACCCGCTGACCATCCTCAAGCCCTTCGATCCCAAGGTCGCCTGGCCGGGCCTCAAGCTCTTCATGATCTCCACCACGGGCGAGCAATACGGATACTACGAACTGGACGAAAACCTCCTGCCCCAACCCGCGCCGATCCCGCCCGCGCTCAAGGCCTCCGCCGAGCGCGTGGCCGAGAACTGCGAACCCTCCGTCGCCTCCGTCCTCTTCATGGGCGGTGCAGGCGGCAGCCTGCGCGCCGGCGTCACCGAAAACCCGGTCGGCCTCACGAAATCCGTCCGCGCCGCCCTGACCCACGTCACCGTTGGCGGGGCCGAGGCCTATGTCTGGCCCGGCGGCGGCATCACCATCATGGCCGACGTGATGGAGACACCGCAAAACGCCTTCGGCTACGTCCCCACGCCCGCCCTTGTCGCGCCGATCGAATTCACCATGCGGCGCGAGGATTACGCGGCCCTCGGCGGACACATGGAAGACATCGTCGAGGCCGACAAGGTCGTCACAGACCGCGCCCGCCGCGTCACGGGCAAGGACGATCCCCGCGCACCCTCGCATTTCTCCTGGGGACGAAAAACCTGATGCAACCGCCTCGGGAGAAACGGCTTTCCGGCAACCGCCTGCACCTCTCCCACGGACCAATCGACCTGATAATTTCCGCCGAAGGCGACCGTGAGGCAGCCTTTTCCGCCGCGACGGATCGCTTCCAGACGATCCTGACCGAACTCGTGGCAGAACTCCCGCGCCTGCGGCAACCGCTCGGCGCCACTCCCTTCAGCGGGCCCACAGCCCGCCGCATGGCAAGCGCCATCCGCCCGCACACCGATGTCTTCGTCACCCCAATGGCCGCCGTAGCCGGTTCCGTCGCCGACGAGATCCTTGCCGCGATGACCGGCGCCGCCACCCTAACGCGCGCCGCCGTCAACAACGGTGGCGATATCGCGCTTCACCTCGCTTCCGGCCAGAACTTCACGCTCGCCATGGCCTCCGCCGATGCCCACGACCTCGGACGGATCGACATCCGCGCCGAAGACGACATCCACGGCATCGCCACCTCGGGCCGCCACGGGCGCAGTCACTCGCTCGGCATCGCCGACAGCGTGACAGTGCTTGCCTCAACCGCCGCTGCCGCCGACGCCGCGGCGACGCTCATCGCGAACGCGGTCGACCTGCCCGGACATCCGGGCATAACGCGCGCGCCCGCGAATAGCCTCTCCCCCGACAGCGATCTCGGCGACCGCCTCGTGACGATCGAGGTGGCCAACCTGACGCCATCGGACATCTCCGCGGCCCTCGACGCGGGCGAAGCCGCGGCGCGGAAGATGCATGCGGCCTCTCTGATCCGGGGAGCCGCGCTGTTCCTCGCTGGCCAAAACCGAATTCTGGGCGAAACACTCACTCGGAGCGCCGACGAGATGCCATACGTTTTGCCGACGTAACGCAGACGCTCCGCCGACATATGATTTTCAATTCAGTACAAAAGGTTACGGTGCGATTCTACGACGCCAAGGCGCACACCCGCACTCAGCAAAAACGCCCGATTAACCATTGGGGCGCGCATAGCGGACGAATGCGAACTTGTCTCCCGAAGGCGCCCAGCATGGCACGTTGATCGTCCCTTGCCCGCCAAACAACTCCACCAGCGTCCGGACTGATCCATCGGCTTCATCCAAAAGCCGCAAGGACACCTCGAGGCCTCTCGGATGCCCCTCGGTCCCTGCCGGATAAGCGAGGTACAGAACCGCGCCACCCTTCGGAGACGGATGCGGGAACCAGTTGACCCGCTCATCGTCCGTCATCCGTTCCGGTGGTCCACCCGTGGCCGGCACACGCCAGAGATCGACCTGCCCATTCACTTCACCATTAAACCACAACCATTTGCCATCACTTGAATAATCCGGTCCATCGCAGTGGTCGAATGCGTCCGTCAATTGCCGTTCCGGCCCACCACCGACAGGACAGGTGTAGACCTGGAAACCGGCCTGCCTCCGCCCGACATAGGCCAGCGTTTTCCCGTCCGGCGACCACCCGTGCCAATAGGACGGCCCCGTCTCCGTCACGAGCTGCGGCGTCCCGCCCTCCGCGGAAAGCGTATAGACCCGGCTCTCTCCGAACTCTGTCTTGTCGGAAATCACCAGGGTACGGCCATCCGGCGAAATGCCGTGGTCGTTGTTCAGACGGTTCAACTCTCCTGTCGGAATTTCGACCATGTCCGGCCGATTCAGGGGCACCCGGTACAGCCGCCCATCGGCATTGACGATCAGGTCTGCGCCATCCGGCGTCCAGTTCGGCGCCTCGACCAGCCGGTCGCTGGCCAGCACGACGGTCACCTCTCTAGAAGCCAAGCCATAGACACATATTTCGCTTTTCATTCAGCACCTTGCGGTGAATATGTGAAGTTTGAAAACCGCGCTTCCCGCGCCATGCCCGAGGTGTCATAAGCCACCATTCCGACGAAGGCACCGGTAAACGACGCGTGTTCGCCCCGACCACCCTCGTCCGAGATGACCGCGGCATTCAGCTCCGGCCCAACGGGCCGCCAGTCCATCTCGCCCTGCGCCCAGTAGAACCGCTGAACCGCGTGATCCACTTCGACCGCAAGGCGCACCGGCCCGTAGTCAAGCTCCACCGGCAGCTGCAGCGGATGTTCCAGCGCGCAGTCCGGCCAGTTGCCCGGGCAGGACTGGATCGACAGTGTCCGCCCCACCCCCAGCTCATGGGACACCAGAAGGGCATGGTACTTGTGCCGGTTATAATAGGTCGTCAGCCCTGCCGCCTCCTGATATGAGGCCGGCGCAAAATCCACCGTCGTCTCGGCCCGATAGTGGAAATGCTGCTGCCGACGGGCCACCAGCGCCTGCTCGAACCAGCTTCCAAGGCTCTCACGCCCGATCAGCACCAAAGTGCCATCCTCGATCCGGAAGATTCGCCCGCTCTCGGGTGTCCGAAGCCACTGAAAATCGTGGGGCAGCCCCTCGTCAAAGCGGTAGTGCGACGCCCCGACTGCAGGTATCGCCGCATCGCTTCGCACATCCAGCGGTGCAAGGAGCCCGCCGTCCTCCAGCCACAGCCAGTCGTCCTGCCAGACAACCCGCGCAATCCCGGTTTCGCGGCCGAGGGGACAGAACCGGCCCTTGCCATCCTTGCCCGCAATCGGCCGGCCCATCAGGTAGGTGTGCCAGTGCGATCCATCCGGTCCCTCGACATATTGGCCGTGACCGGTCCGCTGGACAGGATGCTGCGAAGCTCCCGCCGCGCTCATCACGAACTTCTGCGGATGAACCTCGTAAGGCCCTGTAATTTCTCGCGATCTGGCGAGCGTGACCGCATGGTCGTACCCAGTACCGCCCTCTGCGGTGGTCAGGTAATAGAAGTCGCCTCTCCGAAACAGGTGTGGTGCCTCGGTCAACCCGCGCTCTGTGCCGTCGAAGATGTTGATCGCCTCTCCAAGCAAACCCTTCTCGGGCGACCACTCCTGCAACAGGATACCGTCGAAACTCGCATGCTTCGGGTTGCCGCCTGTCCCCTCGCCGCGATGGTTCCACCGCATGTTGACGAACCACTTGCGCCCATCGTCGTCGTGGAAAAGCGACGGATCGAACCCGCTTGAATTTACATACCAGGGATCGCACCACGTGCCGTCGATCGTCTCGCAGGCCGTTATATAGTTGTGCGTGTCCTTGTAGGCCCCATCCAACCGCTTAACATCCGTGTAGACCAGCCAGAACCGGTCTCCGTCATGGGACAAGCACGGTGCCCAGATCCCGCACGAGTCGGGATTCCCGCGCATATCCAGCAACTTGGCTCGGTTCAGCGGCGCCGCCACGAAGCGCCAGTTCGCCATGTCTTCCGAGGCGTATATCCGGACACCCGGGTACCACTCGAACGTGGACGTTGCGATATAGAAGGTCTCCCCGACCCGGCAGATCGACGGATCGGGGTGAAAACCCGGCAGGATCGGGTTGCGGATCATGCGCTGACCAGAAGTCCCCTAGCAGCGGCCGGATCCAGCGCCGCGGGACGCTCGCAGGTTGTCGTCATCTCCACGAAGGAACCGGTTTCGCCCGACTTGAGGATTCCAGTCATTACCTCGACGGCATGCAGAGCCAGCTCCATAGAGCAACGGTGCGCCCGCCCCTCGCCGATGGCCTGCGCCATGTCGGCAAGCCCGGCAGTGCGATAATTCGCTCGCGTATCCTGATTGGCAACACCGAACGGATGATCCCATGGCGTTACTGTTTCGGCCTCGGCATTGGCCCGCTTCAGGATCAGATCGCCCCCGAAGAAGTTCGGATCGGGCACGTCCAGCGAGGCCTCGGTTCCATAAAGCTCCATCGGCTTGTGGCCATGACCCCAGACGTCCCAGCTTGTGCACATGGTGATCACGGCGCCATTAGCGAAATGCAGCAACCCGTGGATCGTCGTCGGCGTCTTCACCGGAATGGTCTCGCCCTTCCGAGGCTCGGACAGGATGGTCCGGGTCTCGCTGGGCGTCACTGTCACCGCCGCCACTCGGGAAACGGGACCAAGCAACTGGACAAGGTTCGTCACATAATACGGACCGATATCCAGTACCGGCCCCGCACCCGGGAGGAAAAAGAAGTCGGGGTTGGGGTGCCAGTGCTCCATGCCGTGGCTCATCACGAAGGCGGTGCCGCTTGTCACGCGGCCGACCGTGCCATCATCGACCAGCGCACGCGCCTGCTGATGCGCGCCGCCAAGGAACGTGTCCGGTGCCGAACCGATGCGAAGGCCCTTGGGTCCGGCAAGCCGCTTCAATTCCGCACCTTCCTCAAGCGACAGCACGAAAGGCTTTTCGGAATAGACGTGCTTGCCCGCCTCCAGCACCCTGGCAGAAACCTCGAAATGCGCGGCGGGAATGGTCAGGTTGACGACGATGTCCACGTCGTCCGCCGCCAGCAAGCCGTCCACCGTTTCGGCGCGCACGCCGAACTCCGCAGCCCGCGCCTTTGCCGCGTCAATGTTGATATCCGCGACCGCGCGAACCTCGATGTCCCGGAACATGGGAGCAAGGCGCAGGTATGCCGCCGATATGTTTCCACAACCGATGATGCCGACACCATGTTTGGTCATGTTCACCAACTCCTCAGAGCGAATTCAGAAAGGTGATCGAGCGGTTGGCAAAGCGCGCATCGTCACTGGGATTGTCGTGCTCCAGAACGAACAGCTGGCAATCCGCCCGCTTTAGCGCCGCCATCAGTCCGGCCCAGTCCATCGTGCCATGGCCCACGTCCGCCCAGCCGTCCTCGTCGGCGCACTCGCCCTCGGCGGCGATATCCTTCACATGAGCAGCCACCAGCCTGTCCGCGTATTTCTCGATCCAGACCAGCGGGTCCTGGCCACCGCGCACGACCCAAGCCACGTCGAGTTCTAGGTCCAGTTCCGGCCCGCCCTCGAGGATAAGGTCCAGAGGATGCGCACCGCCTGTCCGCGAGAACTCGAAATCGTGATTGTGCCAGCCGAACGCCAGGCCCGCATCCTTGAGCGGCTTGCCAGCTTCCTCCAGACGCGCGCCGAACGCACGCCAGCCCGCATCGTCGGTTGGCCGCTGATCCGCGGCCAGGTGCGGCACGAAAACGTGGCTCATGCCCAGAGTGCGTGCAACCTCGATCACGCGCGCGGGATCTGTCTCGACCATGTCCAGCCCGACATGCCCACTGGGCATCGCCAGACCATTGTCGCCCAAAGCCGCTTTCAGGCCTTCAAGGTTGTCGAGCGACGCATAAAGCGCCCCATAGCCTTCGACCTGGCGATATCCCAGATGGGCCACCATCTTGAGGGTCTTTTCCAGCGGGGGAAAGTTGCGGGAGCTGTAAAGCTGATACGAAAGCGTTGTCACTTGTCTCGTCCTTTGGGCCGGTCGACGGCAAATCCGCGACCGGGGTTTTGAGGTCTTTGAACGTGCGGGTATCCTCAGATACGGCGCTCGTCCTTTGCATCGAACAGCGAGGCCGGCCCTGATGATATACCGATCGGCAACATGTCTCCGGCGCGAACATGCGACTGTCCGCTGATCCGCAGCCAGAAACGTTCGCCACCCAACCGGGTCATGACCAGCGTGTCAGAGCCTAGAGGGTCCACGACCTCGGCCTTCGCTTCGAATTGGGTGGCGCTTTGTGCGGCCTCACTGCCGAACACAACGTGTTCGGGCCTGATGCCAAACCAGGCGTCGCCCTCGATCTTGCGGGTGAACTCGTAGTCAGAGAGTGCAACCCTTATGTCGCCAGCCACGAAGCTGTCGCCCTCGATCCGCCCCTTCATCAGGTTCATGGCCGGAGACCCGATGAAATCGGCAACGTACAGGTTCGCGGGCCGGCTGTAGATCTCGGCGGGCGACGCCAGCTGCTGAATGATACCGTCTTTCATGATCGCGATCCGGTCCGCCAGCGTCATCGCCTCGACCTGATCGTGCGTCACGTAGATCATCGTGTTCTGAAGCCGGTCGTGCAGCTGCTTCAGCTCCACCCGCAAATCGGCACGCAGTTTCGCGTCGAGGTTCGACAACGGCTCGTCGAACAGGAACACGTCCACATCCCGCACCAGCGCCCGCCCGATCGCGACCCGCTGACGCTGGCCGCCCGACAAGGCAGAAGGCTTCCGGTTCAGAAGCGGTTCGATCTGAAGGATCTCGGCAGCGCGCGCCACCCGCTCCTTGATCTCCGGCTTTGGCACCTTGGCGTTCTTCAGCCCGAACGACATGTTCCCTTCGACGGTCATCTGCGGATAGAGCGCATAGGACTGGAACACCATGCCGATACCCCGTTCAGAAGGCTCGGCCCAGGTGACGTTCTTTCCCTTGATCCAGATCTGCCCGCCCGAGACATCCAGAAGCCCGGCGATGCAGTTCAGAAGCGTGGACTTTCCGCAACCCGAAGAGCCGAGCAGCACCAGGAACTCGCCCTCGTGGATGTCGAGATTCAGGTTCTTCAGAACCTTCACTGCTCCGAAACTCAGGTCCAGGCTCTTGATTTCGACGGATTTCGCCTTGGTTGTCTCCATAGGTCTTATCCTTTCACGGCGCCGGCAGCGATACCGCGCACGAACAGGCGGCCCGACACGAAGTAGATGATCAGGGGAACAAGGCCGGTCAGGATCGTGGCCGCCATGTTGACGTTGTATTCCTTCACGCCCTGCACCGAGTTGACGATGTTGTTCAGCTGAACCGTCATCGGGTAGAGGTCAGGCTTGGTATAGACCACGCCGAACAGGAAGTCGTTCCAGATGCCGGTAACCTGCAGGATCATCGCGACAACGAAGATCGGCAGTGACATCGGCAACATGATCCGGAAGTAGATACCCCAGAACCGCGCGCCATCGACGCGGGCGGCCTTGAAAAGCTCCTCGGGAAGCGAGGTGAAGTAGTTCCGGAAAAGAAGCGTCAGGATCGGCATCCCGAAGATCGAATGCACGATAACCAGCCCCCAGAGAGTTCCATAAAGCCCGATTTCGCGCAGCAGGATCACGATTGGATAGAGCATCACCTGGTAAGGGATGAAAGCCCCGAAAATGAGGATGGTGAAGAACAGGTCGGCGCCCTTGAACCTCCAGTTGGCAAGCGCATAGCCATTCACGCTGGCGATCGCGATCGACACGATCACCGAAGGCACTGTGATCCGCACCGAGTTCCAGAACCCCCGGCTCAGACCGTCGCAGTTCAGTCCCGTGCAGGCCTCGGCCCACGCTTTGACCCAGGGCTCGAAGGTGATTTCGACGGGCGGAGAAAAGATGTTCCCCATCCGGATCTCGGGCATCCCCTTCAGCGACGTCACGATCATCACGTAGAGAGGCAGCATGTAATACAGCGCGACAACGGTCAGTGTGCCGTAAAGGAAGATATTCCGGCGCGACATGACCCGGCGGGGTTTCGGCCCGTGAGGGCCTTCGAATTGCATGATGTCAGCCACGTTTCTTCCCTCCGAATTCCAGGTAGGCCCAGGGGATGATCACTATGGCCACAGTAATCAGCATCATGGTCGAGGCGGCAAAACCCTGGCCAAGGTTCTGGCTGAGGAACATCTTGTCATATACGTATTTTGCCGGGACCTCCGAAGCGATACCGGGACCGCCGCTGGTCTGCGCGACGACCAGGTCGAAGACCCGGACAATGCCGCTGGCAATGATGACAAGCGTCGTGATGAAGACCGGCCGCATCATCGGGATCACGATGAAAAGATAGGTCTTCCACATCGGGATGCCGTCGACGCGCGAGGCTTTCCAGATCTCCTGGTCGATACCGCGCAGGCCCGCCAGCATCAGCACCATGATGAACCCGGTGCCCTGCCACAGCCCCGCAATCAGGATCCCGTAGATCACGATATCGGCGTTGTAGAGCGGATCGAACGTGAACCCTGTCCATCCAAGCGCGCGGACAATCGACTGCACGCCGAATTCCGGGTTCAAAATCCATTGCCAGACCAGCCCCGTCACAATGAACGACAGCGCGAAAGGATACAGCATCACGGTCCGGAACGTGTTCTCGAACCGGATCTTCTGATCCATAAGCGCAGCAAGGACAAAACCGATCACGAAGCTGAGGATCAGCGAGCACGCCCCGTAAATGGCGAGGTTCTCGATCGAGGTCAGCCAGCGGTTTTCCCCCCAGAGGCGCTCGTACTGCTCGAAGCCGACCCATTGCGTCTTGGGCAGAAGTTTCGAATTGGTGAAGGAATAGACGATCGTCCAGATCGTCCCGCCCACAAAGACCCCGAGCGCACACAGTATCATCGGGATACCGGCGACCTTCGCGGTCATGTTTACTGCGAAATAGCGCTCGATCGCACCAGTCCGCGACTCTTCTTCCGAACGGCTGCCGGAAAAGGCGACCGCGGCCGCGACAAGCCCGAAAGCGATGACGAAAAACAGTCCGAACTCGTTCATCGCCGACCAGAACTTGCGAGAACCGTTCAGGAAGGGCAAAGCGGCCTGCGCCCATTTCTCGCCCGCGGCCCAGATACAAAACGCCACGACCGCGGCGATGCTCCAGCCGATGATGAATCGCCGGTGACGATTGCCCGAAAGCCGGACGCCCCCTTGCCCCAGGATGAGTGCCACGACCACAACGACGGCGCCCGCCAAGGCCGCAAGCGTCACCCAATAGAAGATACCTGAGTAAACCCCGAACCGGGTTAGCACCCCGGCGACCAGCGACAGGAACATCGCGGCCACGAAGCCCCTCTCGAGTTGCAAAGATTGCGCCATCTAGCCTCCCGCCCGCAGGGACGGCCCCCTGTTTGCCGCAGCTCTACGGCGTTGCGGCAAGGAGTGCCGGCCCAACAGGGCCGGCACGCGTGATGTCAAACCGGATCAGTCGGCGTTCGCGATGATGTCGGCATAGCGCGCCTGCGCATCTGCTGCCGAGATCGAGGTGTCCGCCCAGAACTCGGTCATCAGGTCTTCGATCTGACCCTGCGTGTCAGGAGACAGCGTCTGGTTTGCGTCAGGCAGGATGTTGCCGTTTGCAAGGATGGCCAGACCCTTTTTCATGCAGTCGTTGGCAGCCGCCAGATCGACGTCGCCGCGCACGGGCAGCGAGCCTTTCTTGAGGTTGAAGTTCACCTGAACTTCCTTCGACAGCATCAGAGAGGCCAGCTCCTTCTGCGCCGCTTCAACCGCCGGATCGTCGATCTTCGGGAAGTAGAAGGCGTCGCCACCAGTCGAGATAACCTCGGTCACGCCGAGGCCTGGCAGACAGGTGTAGTCTTCACCGGCAACCTGGCCGGCCACCTGGAATTCACCCTGCGCCCAGTCGCCCATGATCTGACCGCCGGCCTGGCCGGTGATGACCATGTTGGTCGCCTGGTTCCAGTCCTGGACGTTCGAGCCCTCGCGCATTTCGCGGGCAGCAGCAGCCGCCGCGAAAACCTTGGCGTACTCGGGGCCGGCAGCGACTTCGGCATTCTTGTCCTGGTTCACCGCAAGCCACGCATCCTGACCAGCGATCGCGATCGTCATCACGCCAAAGGCGCCGGACGCCTGCCAGGCCTGGTTGCCCATGGCCAGCGGCACGATTCCAGCCGCGCGCAGCGCCGGACCGGCAGCTACGAATTCATCCCAGTTGGTCGGCACGGCGACGCCCGCCTTCTCGAAGGCATCATGGCTCAGCCAGATCCACTGCCAGGAGTGAATGTTGACCGGCACACAGTAAATTCTTCCGTCGATGGTGCAGCTGTCCAGCAGCGAAACCGGATGCACGATATCGCGCCAGCCTTCGGCCTCGGCGACGTCGGTCAGGTCAAGCATCAGGCCGGCCTCGACCAGTTCCTCTGCCTGACGGCCGTGGTTGAACTGCGTGGCGCCCATCGGGTCGCCGCCTGTGATCCGGCTGATCATGATCGGCCGCGCCACACCACCCGAACCGGCGATCGCGCCGTCGACCCATGTGTGCTCGGTCTTTTCGTTGAACGCCTTGGCGAATTCGGCAACAGCCGCAGCCTCGCCGCCCGACGTCCACCAGTGCGTGACCTCGAGATCGACCGCATGCGCGGCGCCCGCCGCGCAGATCGCGGTGGTCGCGAGCATCGTTTTGAGTGATTTCATGGTTTAGTCCTCCCTGTTTTCTAAATCGTTTGCAATTAACTTAAATCGATTTAGAATTTCAAATCAAGCTAGATAATTTCCAGGTTTTCTTGGTAATTACCCCCTGAAAAGCACCCGACGGCGATAGCGCCGTTAGCGCAAACGAATCAAGAAACTCAGCTGATTCCCTCAGCGACAACCACGATGACCGACAAAATAAAACTCGACGATCTGCTGGAACCGGGTGAGCGCGAGCGGCCCACGCTCAAGACCATTGCGCGAATCTCCGGGCTCGCGGTTCCGACCGTTTCACGCGCTCTCAGCGATGCACCCGACATCGGCACCAAGACCAAGAAGCGTGTCCGCGCGCTTGCCGACCAGCTCGGCTATCGGCCCAACCGCGCCGGCCTCAGGCTGCGGACAGGAAAGACAAACGTCATCGCCCTCGCACTCCACACCGAGGATGACGTCATGAGCCACGGGTTCCGGTTGATCACCGCCGTCGCCACCGAGCTGCGCCAAACCCCCTATCACGTGATCATCACGCCCTACTTCCCGGATGAAGACCCCCTGGCGCCGATCAAGTACATCGTCCAGACGGGTTCGGCGGATGGCGTCATCATGAACCGGATCCAACCCGACGACCCAAGGATCGCCTACCTGCGCAAACACAAGTTTCCCTTCGCGATGCACGGGCGCACACGCGACTGCGGCGATATCCCCTGGTTTGATTTCGATAACGCCGCATACAGCCGGCGATCGATCGCGATCATGCAGGAACGGGGACGCAAGAGCATGCTCCTGATCGCGCCACCGCGTGACCAGAACTATGCCCAGCACATGATTGCCGCCGCAGAGGAAAGTGGCGCGAAAGCGGGGATCACCGTCCGCGTCCTCGAGGGAACCACCAGCGACGGAACATCAGGCACCATCAAGGAAGCGGTGGTGGCGCACCTTCTGGCCCATCCCGACACGGATGCAATCATGTCCGCCTCGGTCCCGGCCGCCGTCGGCGGCACCCTCGCCGTCGAAAGCCTGGGAAAGACAATCGGTCGCGAAATTGACTTGATCGGCAAGGAAAGCCGACCGTTCTTGGAAGGCTTCAGGCGTGACATCCTGATCGTGCGAGAGGACATCGCCGAAGCCGGACAGTTTCTCGCCCGCGCCGTCCTGCAGGCCATCGACCATCCCGAACTGCCGACGATGCAGAAACTCGTCATGCCCGGCTGAAACGAGAAAGACTCTTGGCTTTTGTCGCGTGGTCCCGGACATTGGGACCAAGAACAGAAAACCGGGCAGTCTTCGGCAGGACCTTTCCTTGAAGCAGAAAAAGGTCGTCTTCATCTCACGCAAATGGCCCCCTGCCGTCGGCGGGATGGAGACCTATTCCGTCCGGCTGTGTGAGGAACTGCAAAAGCACGCCGACCTTGTGCGCATCGTCCTGCCCGGCCGGTCGGATGGCGCTCCGCCTTCGCCTGTCGCCCTGATCGGCTTCGGCATCCGCGCCTTCTGGCGACTTCTGCTCGGCGAGCGGGACGCCGACATCGTGCACATCGGCGACATGGCAAGCTGGCCCCTCGCGCTGGCCACCCTGTTCAGGAGCAGACGGCCCGCCCTGGTCCTGTCCGCACATGGCACCGATGTCAGCTTCCCCCGCCGCGGCACCCTGCCGGGCCGGCTCTACGCTCGGCACCTCAAGTTCGGCGCACGGCTCCTGCCCCGCGCACAGGTCATCGCGAATTCCCGTGCAACCGAAGCCGAAACCCGCCTCTACGGCTTCACGCAGATCACCGTGGTACCGCTCGCCAGCGATTTTGCCCGCCAGGAGCGAACGCCGGACATCGACAAACTCCTGTTCGCGGGTCGAATTCTCCCTCTCAAGGGCCTGTCCTGGTTCGTGACCAACGTCCTCGAACACCTGCCTGAAGGCGTCACGCTCGATGTGGCCGGAACGATCTGGGACAAAGACGAAGCCCGTTGCCTCGACCATAGCCGTGTCACCCATATCGGGCACCTTGACCACAAAGCCCTCGCCCGCCGCTATGCCGACAGCCTCGCCGTCGTCGTCCCGAATCTCGCTGTGCCCTCCGGTCAGTTCGAGGGTTTCGGGCTCGTTGCCGTCGAAGTCGCGGCAGCGGGCGGCATCGTTCTGGCATCGGATCACGGCGGTCTGTCCGAGGCGGTAATCGACGGCGAAACCGGCCTGACGCTCCCCTCCGGCGACGCAAAACCCTGGATAGACGCAATACGCGACCTGCGAAACTGGAGTGCCGAACGCCGCCGGCAGTTCACCGACAAGGCGTCCGCCACGGCGCATGCCCATTTCTCGTGGGAGCGGGTCGCCCGCGATACCCGCGACGTCTATGCGCGGGCGATGAAGGTGGACGCGCCGTGAGCCTCTCGCTGCCGAAGCTACCGCCGAAACTCCGGCTCCCCGCGACCGTCCTCGGCCTTGCCATCATCGTTGCCGGATCGATCTGGTCGATCTCCGGCCTTGGGATCACCTGGAGCGATACGCGCCCCGGCCCGCTTCTGCTGAACCTCATGGTGGTCCAACCCCTCATCCTGGCGATTGCCTCGGCGACCCTCTCGCTTTCCGCCCGCGCCATCGGCAGCACCGTCGGCTTTCGAGGCGGGCTGACCACTGTCGCATACGCGACCCTCGCCGAAGTCCTGCCGTTGCCCGGCGGTGCGCTGGTGCGGGGCGCGGCGCTCATGAAATCCGGCGCGACACTGCGCGACGCCACCTCCATCGTGACCGTGACAGCCGTGATGTCGCTGGCGCTTCTGGTCTCCCTCTCGGCGGCCGCACTGGCGATGCTCGGCACCGCACAGGCCTGGATCGTCGTCGCTCCGTCGCTCGCCGCACTGGTGATTTCGCTCGAGTTCGTCCGCCGCCGCGCGGGCCTGCGCCTGACCCTTGCGATGCTCGCAATCCGCATCGTGACAGCCGCGGCCGGGGCTGGCTCCGTCTATCTGGCCCTCGCAGCCCTGTCGGAACCCGCCGGCCTGCTCGAAGCGGCACTTCTGACAACTTCGGCATCCCTTGGCACGGCCGTGGCCATCGTGCCTGCCGGGCTCGGCATCGGCGAAGCCATCGCCGCGGCCCTCGCGACGCTGACCAGCGTGCCGCCGGAAGCGGCGTTTCTCGCCGTCGCCCTGCACAGGGCGCTCGGCCTGATCGCCAGCCTCGGCGTCGTCACCCTGAAAAGGCTCCGTGGCTGAGCCTCAGCTACCCGGCACGTCCAGAACGCAGATCTCTCTCACCTTACCGACGCCCAGACCAGGATGTTCGGTCACCATCCGCGCGCAATCCTCGTAGGATCGCAGCGCCGTGCCCCAGTCCCAGTTCAACATGTCCCGATAGACATAGACGTTCAGCAGCCCAACGCCCAGCGCGGCGACCGAGGCAATCCACATGCTCCGCATCATCCGTTTCCGCGCCTCCGGATAATTGCGCATACGCTCCAGCAGACCGGCAAGGGCCACGACGCCGAGAACGAAGAACACCGGCCAAAGCTCGGTCCGATAGCGCATGGTGTAGGTCGTATAGGACAGCATCACCAACGCCGCCGGCAGGTTTGCCGCAAGCCCAAGCCAGAGAAAAGCGCCCGTCCCCCCGCGCCGGAACGCCGCCGTGACGGCAAGGATGCACCACGGCAGCCACAACAGGACGAACCCCAGAACCGGAGGCTCGATGCGCACATGCCCCATGTGCTCGCTGATCCGGCGATAGAACCCGACCGAGGCCTCGCCGCCCATCGAGAACGCATAGAGAAAGAGATTGGGCAGGATCCGTCCGGGATAGAAACTTCCGTGGGTCTTCTGCGACTGGAACCGCGGATTATCCGGCGGCTCCCACCCCCAGTAGAGGAACCCGTAAACGGTCCGCGCGGCCGCGTCCGAAACGGTGCCCGAGGTCGCGGTTGCACTGCCGAAACGCAGGGCGTTCAATTGCAGATAGGCCAGCCCAGACACCAGCAGCACCGCCATCGCGGCCCCCACAGGCACCAGCGCACGGCCCCGCACCCGCCACAGCATGACAAGCGATGCCAGCACCACCACAAGGTAGAGTCCCACCGCAACATGTGGCCGCCCATGCACTGCGAAGGCGCCGGCGACAGCCACGCCCAGCAACCAGGGCCATCCCTCGAACCCGCCCTCGACCAGCCGCCAGGTGCAATACAGGCCCAGCCCGGCCATCGCGAAGGCAAAGGCCAGCGGCTCATGGAAGAACGAGCCGTTCGAGGCCAGAACGAACCCCGGAGCAAGCACCCAGATCAGCAGCCATAGAAGGGCGCCAAGCCCCGGAACCGGCGTTTCCAGTTTCAGCCACCGGATGACCGACACGCCGGTGGCGTAAAACCCGGCGGACCCGAGCGTGGCGAAAAGCCAGATTGTCGGGACCCTCAGATCCACCACTGTTAGGTCGACGAAGGGCCATGCCAGCAGCCGCGTGAAAAGCGGACCCACACCGTGATACAGGAACGCCCTGCCTTCGGCGTCGTAGAACCCTTCAAGCCCGGCAATCTGCGCAGGAACTGTCAGCGAACCGTCGAGAAGACCAAGAAAGTAATAGTTGTAGATGAACCCGCCGATAAAAGGCGTTTCGCTCCAGGCCCAGGCAATCCACTGCAGCGCGGCGTAAAGCAGCGCGCCGAGAGCGATTCCCATCCAGACCTGTGGACGCGGGTGCAATTCAGTCACGCGCGGCCTCGTCATGCTCCATGCGCCTCAGGATCGTGATGATCTCTTCCTCGAGCCGCCGGTTCGTGGCCACCACGTCGCTCAGAAGCGCCACCAGGCAGGTGATGTAGCCGCACACAAGCAGCGCACCTCCGATGACCAGCGATTGCACATGACCAGCCCCCCCATCCGTAAAGTAGAAATAGACGAACCGCACCATCGGGAAGAGTCCGATCAGAATCATCCCGAAGCCCAAGACCATGAACGCCCGAAGCGGTCGGTACATGATGTAGCTGCGCACGATCGTCACCATCTGGCGCAGGACGAACGACCGGACCGAATTGAACAACCTCGATGGCCGGGTGACGGCATTCGTATCCACGGGAACCGAAGCCACGACCATTCCGCTGTTACCAGCCGCGATCAGCGTCTCGGTGGTATAGCTGAAACGCGTGAAGACGGTGGTCCGCATCGCCGCTTCCCGGCTGTAGGCCCTGAAACCCGACACCGCATCCGGCACGTCGATCGAGGCCAGCGTCTTCACAACCGTGCTGCCCACCCGCTGCAACGTCCGCTTCGATGCCGAAAAATCGGTGTTATCGCCCGGCTTGCGGTCGCCCACCACGATATCCGCCTCGCCCCGTACGATCGGCGCAACGAGATCGGCGATGGAATGTCCCGCGTACTGCCCGTCGCCATCCGTGTTCACGATGATGTCGGCACCCAGCGAAAGCGCGGTCGCGATCCCCTTCTGGAAGGTGCGCGCCAGCCCCAGGGTCTTCTTGTTGATCACGACGTGATCCGCGCCCGCCTCTGCCGCGACCGCCGCGGTTCCGTCGGAAGAGCCATCATCCACGACAAGAACCTCAACCCTGTCGACGCCCTCGATCTGGCGCGGCACGGCCTGGATCACGCCTGCGATATCGCGGGCTTCATTCAGGCAGGGAATCTGCACGATAAGCTTCATTGCTTTGCCTCATCTCGGGTGCGTCTTCTTCCGAAACGCCGTCCTTTGGCGCCGGACACTATGCGCAACTGACCAGCAGGCAAACCCCGCCCGCGTTCATTCGCCCGGCTCGTGGCCGAATTGATACCGTGGCTCGTGTCCCGGCCCGCCACCGGCGCAAAGAATTTTCGAAAAGTTTTCGAGAGCAAACCGCCCACAAATTAAGCGCATCGCAAGGATCGGAAGCTAGGTCATCGGTGTTTTGGAGTTGCCAACAGAGAATACAGGGATACCGGAATGACGCCTCTGCCAGTTGCCGCGTTCGCGACATGCGCGGCGGCCCCCGAATGCACGATCCTGACCTCTGAGCTCTCCTGGCGTCTGTCCGATGCGCGGGTCTTGCGAGCCCGTAACGCCCAGACAAAGAACTCCCCGAATCTCAACCATCCAGCCCGCCCTGCGCCAACCGACGCGATGGCCACAGCCGTCGAAGCGGGCTTCCCGATGCACCTCCACCCAACAGGACGATGAAAATGGCCATGAATAAGAATAAAGTCTCAATCCCGCTCTTTGCCCGGGTCATTCTGATCATGGCCGTCATGATGGCGGCGCTGATCGCTCTGGTTACCATGTCCGCCGATCGAAACAGTCGCGACATCGCCGAAGACGGCGTACGCATTCTTGCGTCCGAGGTCACGGAACTGGCCGCGGGAAGCCTCTCGGATGCGGTTGGCTCGGCCAAACTCGATACGATTGAGGCCGCGCTGCGGAAACTGTCGGACCTGAACCGCGAAGATCTTCTGACTGTCGCGGTCTTTGACGGCAACGGTAACGTTCTCGGCGCGACCAACCACGCCGGTGCGGCCGAACTTGAACGTGTAACCCGTCAGGCCATGACGGCCCGGCAGACCGGCGAAGCCGGACAATCCGAGGACGGGTTCCTCCTCGCCTACCCGGTCACCTTTGGCGACACCGGTCAGGTTGTCGGCATCCTGGCTGCATTGTGGAGCCCCCGTCACCATATGGACACGCTGATCCAGCAGCGCAAAACGCAGGTCTTATATTCGTCCGTTCTTCTGGCCGCAGCGCTGCTTGCAACCGCAGCCTTTCTTCAAATCGCCTTTCGCAAACCACTTTCCAGGATCGTGGGCAGTATCGAGGCTATGGCTGGCGGCGACATTCGGTCAGAGGTGCCAATGACCGGCCATGCAAGCGAGGTTGGCACAGCGGCGCGCGCTGTCGATACGCTGCGGGCACAGTTGGTCAAGAATGAAGAACTAAGGCTCGAAGCGGAACTGCTCGGAGGCGGGTTCATGGCCTCCTCGGCTGCAATGGTTATGGCGGACGGTGACCTGAACATCACGCACTACAACCCGGCGTTCTCGCAATTGGCCGCCGCGCATCGCGAAAATATCCGCGCCCGCCTACCCAACTTCGACCCCGACAACCTGCTCGGAACCAGCGCGGACGTATTCCATGCCAACCCGGAAGCCACGCGCAAGCGGCTCTCATCCGTCTCCTACCCTCACGAAGCGGACCTTCAGATGGGCGATGCAGTCCTGTCATTGACGATCAACGCGCTCTATGACGAAAAGAAAACCGTCACAGGATACGTCGTCGAGTGGCAGGATACGACAGAACGACGCAAGACCTCGGCGATCCTGCATTCCCTGGAATCTGCCCAGCTAAGGGGTGACTTCGGTAAGGACGGCCTGCTCGCCGATATGAACACAGCCTTCGCGGAAGCTTTCGAATTGAAGCCCGATATGATTGGTCGCCTCCGAATTCAGGACTTCATCCGGCATGAGAACGGAGATCCGCTTGGCAACCGCCTCAAGGACGCACAGGCAATCGTCGGGCGCTTCAAAGCAACCACTGGGGGCACGACCCGTCTGCTGGACGGGTTCCTTTCGCCCACGACAAGCGCCACAAATCAGGTCAACGGTCACGTTTTCATGGGGCGCGACATAACGGAGGCCGAAGCCCAACTCGAAGCGGCGGCCGCGGCCAACACCCGCATGGCGGCGCAGCAACGTGAAGTCGTCGATGCTTTGCGCAAAGCCCTGCAGCGCCTGTCCGATGGCGATCTCTCCACGCGCATCGAGATGCATTTCGCCGGGGAATACGAAGTATTGCGGAACGATTTCAACACGGCGGTCGAATCGCTTGACAGCGCTGTACTGAAGATCGTCGAAAGCGCCGCCACGATCCTCGGCGAGGCCGGAAACATCTCGGGCGCGGCAGACGATCTGTCGAAGCGCACGGAACAGCAGGCCGCCACGTTGGAAGAGACCGCAGCCGCGATCTCGGAACTGACCGCCTCGGTCGCCTCGGCCGCTGAGGGTGCAAAACAAGCGAATGACGTCGTCACCAGCGCCCGCGAGAACGCCGCGGCCTCGGGCGCCGTTGTCCAGAAGGCAGTCGAGGCGATGGGAAAGATCGAGAATTCCTCGGAACAGATCTCGCGTATAATCGGCGTTATCGACGACATCGCCTTCCAGACCAACCTTCTTGCGCTGAATGCCGGTGTCGAAGCCGCCCGCGCGGGCGATGCCGGACGCGGCTTCGCCGTCGTCGCCTCCGAGGTGCGCGGACTGGCTCAGCGCTCGTCCGATGCGGCGCGCGAGATCACCAACCTGATCTCGACCTCCGGCGAACATGTCAAACAGGGCGTGTCGCTCGTCGGCCGCGCCGGTGAAGCGCTCAACGAAATCGTCACCTCAGTCGGTGGCATCGCCGAGCATGTGTCGGCCATCGCGATCTCGGCCAGAGAGCAGTCAACCGGGCTCGACGAAATCAATGTCGCCATGAATCGCCTGGATCAGGTCACCCAGAAAAACGTCGCGATGTTCGAAGAGACGACCGCCGCCTCGCACACAATGACGACTGAGGCCAACAACCTTGTCGAAACCACCGACAGGTTCCGGATCAGCCGAAGCTCCACAGTTCAGGGACCTGCGCGGAAGGTAACTTTGGCGGAAACCAAGGCAGTCACCAACGCACACACGACTTCGCGCACCGCCACTCCACCTGCCAACCACGCACCGCGTTCAACGCCGGCCAAGCCGCCACAAACCACGGGAAATCTCGCGATAGCCAGCGTTCCAGACAACGACGACTGGGAGGAATTCTGACAGAGGCGGCGGCAGGCAAGCCACCGGGCCGCCTGCCGTCCTGCGGCACCCTTCTGCGATCCCGTGTTGATCCATGTTCCCTGCAAGCCCGCGCGGGACCCGCTGACAGGCAAGCATCTGTCATCAGACGCACCTCCCCCAAAGGCGGAGCCTGTCGCACAAGTCATCCGCCACTGGGTCTCCCGCTTCCAACGCGTAAACCCAGGCATGGGTCAGAAAAAATGCAGCCCGCTCCCGATCGCCGTCGCCTTCCGCCATGCGCGACGCCTCGTCGTAAAGGCGCGACAACCGGGCCGCCCCGCCCTCCTCGTGCGCCGAAAGAAGACGTCTTTCCAGAGTGGCGCTATCGGCCTTGACCGATCCGCCACTGTCTCCGGGTGCATCCGGAATATCGGGATCCGCAGACGCCATCACGACCCGGGACGATCCCGTCACTCTGCCGCCGCAGGCGCCGCCTGCATGCGGCTTGCCACCCATTGATGGAACAGAAGCGTCGGGCCGTCCATCGCCGGAGAGAATCTGCCACCATCGAAACCTGGCGCGCCTCGCGCCGCCTGCATACCTTCGACCACGGCGATATCCTCGACAAAGACCAGCTTCCACTGGTCGGAATTCTTTTGCCGAAGCTGAGCGGATGTGTCCGGCGACGCATAATAGATGTGGATATGCTCCAGCGTGACCCGCGGCCCCCTGGGCTCCAACAGGATGACAAAGACATGATCGCGCTGGACGCCCAGCATCACGTTGGGCGTAACCGTAAGGTATTCGCCTGCCGTGTCCCATTTCTTGGAGAGCCCAGGGAAATCCGGAAAGACCGCACCGTCCTCGCCGCGGATCTGCCGGTAAACCTTGGTGCCCTGTCCGCCGAACTTGCCCGGCGACTCGATATGGTAATGGTCCTCCAGCCGCGAATAGCTGTTGAGCCCCGGGTGCACCCAGGGCAGGTGATAGCTCTCGCAATAGTTCTCGACGGCCAGTTTCCAGTTCGTTCGACACTCCAGCTGAAAGGTGCTGTCCACGCCACCGTGATAGATCGGAACGTCGAACTCAGCCCAACGTTCGATCAGTTCAGCATGCAATTCGGCGAACTCCGGCGCGTCGCCGGAAAGATTCACGAATACGACATCCATCCAGACATGGGACCGCACCTCGATGAGCCCCAGTTCCTCCTGCTTGATCCCGGGATGCGTGTTCTGCCCCGGGCCGCCCACATGCGGCGTCGCCACCAGCCGGCCTTCATGGCTGTAGCACCAGGAATGATAGGGACAGCGGATCGCGCCCTCGATCCGTCTTGGCTCCGTTACCAGGATCATACCCCTGTGCCGGCAAACGTTCTGGAAGACGCGTATAGCGCCATCCCGCCCGCGCATGACAAAAAGCGGAACGCCAAGATAGTCCAGCGGCCGCGCATCCCCGGGCTGGGGAATCTCAGAGGCCACGCACACCCCGGCCCAGGTCGAAAACCACAACGGCCCGCGCTCTGCATCATAGACCTCGTCAGAGGTGTAGTGCGCGTTCGGCAAACCTCGCGCCTGTTCGATGGGCTGCAGGACACCCGAAAGATCGGTCGAAGCCATGGACGCATCTCCTTTGGAAGCGTACCCAGTTTCGGAGCCAGCGGCCCCGGTCATCGCGCCTCTTCGCGACATGGCATCGCCCGAGAGCGTCACCCGGGAACGGCCACCACGAGCCTGCACCTGCTGCGAACGTGCTCGCATCCCGGGTGCAGGGAACCGCGCCAGCCCTGCAACGCCACGAAACGACACCGCGGAGGTTCCTCACCGCGCTTTGGCCAAGTTTCAGGAAGCGGCAGTAACGACCCCTGGTTTCGCATTCAAAGATTGATACAATATTGATGCACGGCCAATCGGGTGCTACTAGGCCGCGATCGCTCCACCCATGAGGCCATGCCATGTCAGTCGTTCCCGTCACCTCCGCCGACCTCGACGCCGCCGAGGTCAGCTGGTTTTCCGCGCTCTGTTCGGACGACTACGAATTCCTCGGCGTGCCCAACGGCGCGCTTCGCTCCAGCTTCGAACACTGCCGCGACATCCTGCTCGAGGCCGAGGCGCAGGGCTTCCGCAACATTCTCTGCCCCTCCTCCTACCAGGTGGGCCAGGACACGCTTTCTTTCGTGGCGGGCATGGCGCCGCTCACGTCGAAGATCAACATGCTCGCGGCCGTGCGCTGCGGCGAGATGCAGCCGATCATGCTGGCCCGCACCATCGCCACGCTCGACCACATGCTCAAGGGCCGGCTGACGGTGAACATCATCTCGTCGGATTTCCCCGGTGAAAGGGCCGACAGCGCCTTCCGCTACAAGCGGTCGCGCGAGGTGGTGGAGATCCTGAAACAGGCCTGGACGCAGGACAAGATCACCTACCACGGCGAGGTCTACAACTTCGACGGCCTCACCACCGACCCGGCCCGGCCATACCAGCAGAACGGCGGACCGCTGCTCTACTTCGGCGGCTACTCGCCGGACGCCCTCGATCTCTGCGGACAGCATTGCGACGTCTACCTGATGTGGCCGGAACCCAAGGATCAGATCGCCGAGCGGATGAAGGCCGCGAATGCCGCCGCCGAAGGCTACGGGCGGACCCTCGACTATGGGCTGCGCGTCCACATGATCGTCCGCGACACCGAGGCCGAGGCGCGCGAGTACGCCGAGCATCTCGTCTCCAGGCTCGACGACGAATACGGCAAGCTCATCCGTGACCGCGCGCACGATTCCATCTCGATGGGCGTCGCCCACCAGGCCCGTGCCCGCGAACTGGCCGATCAGTTCGGCTATGTGGAACGGCATCTCTGGACCGGTGTCGGACGCGCACGCTCCGGATGCGGCGCCGCGCTCGTCGGCTCTGCCGACCAGGTCCTCTCCGAAATCGAAGCCTATAGGAAAATGGGTATCCGGGCCTTCATCTTCTCCGGCTACCCGCATATCGAAGAGTGCAAGGCCTTCGGAGAAAAAGTCCTTCCCCAGTTGAAAACCTGCTCGCTGCCCCATGTATACGGGCGCGTGCCCGATCAGACACCGGCGACGCCGCTAGGAATTGGAGAACGTAAATGATGGAACGTATCAGCCTTCCGGGCGGCATCGAATTCAGCCGGATCGTCTACGGCATGTGGCGCGTGGGCGATGATGACGACACCTCGCCCGCCCATATCCGCGCCAAGATCGAGGCCTGCCTCGAACAGGGCATCACCACCATCGATCAGGCGGACATCTATGGCGGCTACACGGCCGAGGCGCTGCTCGGCGCCTGCCTGAAAGAGAGCCCCGGTCTGCGCGACAGGATCGAGATCGTCACGAAATGCGATATCGTGGCCCCGGTCGGCCGCTACGCCGATGCGCGGGTCAAGCATTACGACACCTCCGCCGCCCACATCTCCAGATCCATAGATACCTCGCTGTCCGAACTCGGCACCGACCGGATCGACCTCCTTCTGATTCACCGTCCCGATCCCCTGATGGACCACCTGGAAACCGGCAGCGCACTGGACGACGCGGTCAAATCCGGCAAGGTGCGCGCTGTCGGCGTCTCGAATTTCCGCCCCTGGGACTGGTCCCTCCTTCAGTCGGGGATGGAAACGCCCCTGTCCACCAACCAGATTGAATTATCTCTCTCGGCGCATGACGCCTTCGTGAATGGCGACATCGCCCATCTCCAGCAGCATGCGATCCGGCCCATGGCCTGGTCTCCGCTCGGCGGCGGGGCACTGATGGGCGGCGACGGCGAACTGCGCCAGGCCCTGTCGAAAGTCGCCATGCAGAACGACACCGACGAGGCCGCCGTCGCCATCGCCTGGCTCCTCGCCCATCCCTCGGGCATCCTGCCCGTGATGGGGACAAACCGGATCGACCGGATCCGCGCATTCAGCGATGCGCTGAATGTGAACATGGACCGCCAGACCTGGTTCGAACTCTACACCGCCGCGCTCGGACGCGAGGTTGCCTGACATGCTTTCTTCCTGGTGCAAATACGGGGGGGTGTGGGGCAGAGCCCCACATCGCACGCAGTGCCAGGAGACATGCGCCGCAGGCGCCCATCCGGGCCCCCGTGAATACGAAGACTGACGGAGACCGCATGGCGACCAGCTTCACACCCGGCCCCGACACCGTCCGCGCCTTCCGCGACGCGCTTGGACGGTTCGCCACCGGCGTCACGGTCGTGACCTGCCAGTCCGATCTCGGTCCTCTCGGGATAACCGCCAACAGTTTCGCGTCGCTCTCTCTCGACCCGCCGCTGGTGCTGTGGTCCCCGGCCCGTGCGTCGCGCCGGTTCGAGGCCTTCGCCAACGCGGATCACTACGCCATCCACATCCTCTCCGACGCCCAGCAGGATCTCTGCCGGCGCTTCGCCACCCAGGGCCACGACTTCGGAGGTCTGGCCTGGACGGCGAACGACGATGGCGTCCCTCTCTTCGAAGGCTGCCTTGCGCGCTTCGAATGCACCCGCCATGCCATATACGAAGGCGGCGATCACGCCATCATTGTCGGCCATGTCACCTCCGCGGCCACCAATGACGGCCAGCCGTTGCTCTTCGCAGGTGGCCGCTACGGCGGTTTCGAAGACCGGGCCTGAGCCTTAACCACAAGTCAATCTTGGTTTACACAACCACATGATCATGTGCGTCACGCTGGGACGGGCATACAGGTGCCATACGTGTTGCCGACGCTTCGCCGACGCTGTGCCGACGCGGACAGTTCATTGAGATAAAGGCGAATTTCGCTTTTGGTCGTTCATGCAACGGCCGCCGCGGGTAAGCTCACCGCTCAGGCATCCTCGACCATCACGACACCGGGAAGCGACTTCAGAGCGCCCTTGATCTGAGGGCTGACTGGCCAGCCGTCACCGATGTAGACGGGCACATCCTGAACCGCCTCGGGCAAGGGCACGGACAAGGCCGTCAAAATGATCGGCCCCCGCGTCTTGACCGAGCCATCCTCCCGGAATCGTTCAAGAACCGACTGGATCACCCCCACGGCCGACAAATCGTCGATCATCACATTCAGCCCGGATGCAGCGGCGTCCGCTACGATGCCGTCGATCGGCGCGACCGACCGCGCAACCGGATCGAACTGCCCTTCATTGAACCGCGCTTCCAGCGTCATCACGACCTGCGTGGTCTTCTCGAACACCTTTCGGACGGTCTCGAAATCGTCCGGGAAAAGAGCCATCCCGCTCACCTGCCCCGACGGGTCCGAGATGTTCATCCGGAAGAACCGCGTCCCCCGCCCCGACTTCCGCTCCTGCAGGGCCGAGACGATCACGCCGACACGCGCGATCGCGGCGCCCTCGGCCTCGGCCTTCGCCTGCAATTCCGCGAGCGTCATCAGCCCCTTACGCTTCAAAGCGGTCGCGTAGTCATCCAGCGGATGTCCCGACAGGTAGAACCCGATCGCCGTCTGTTCCTCGGCCAGACGCTCATTCGGCAGCCAGTCATCGACAGGCGACAATCGCGGCTCCGGCAGGTCATCCCCGGCATCGCCGAACAGCGAAACCTGGTCCGAAGCCCGCTGCTCGTGGATCGCCGCGGAATAAGCCGTGAGCGCGTCGAGCGAACGGAAAATCCGGTGCCGGTTCGGGTCCAGCTGATCAAACGCCCCCGCCCGTGCCAGCATCTCCAGCGGACGCTTTCCGATCCGCTTGAGATCCACCCGCCGCGCAAGATCGAAAACCGTCGCAAAGGGCTTTTGGCCACGTCCCTCCACGATCAGCCGCATCGCTTCGACACCGACGTTCTTCAATGCGCCCAGAGCATAGACCAGCTTGCCGTCCCAGACAGAGAATGTGGCCGCCGACCGGTTTACGCAGGGCGGCACGATTTCCAGGTCAAGCCCGCGACGCACCTCCTCGGCATAAACGCTAAGTTTATCAGTGAGATGCAGATCACAGTTCATCACGCCAGCCATGAACTCGACCGGGTGGTTCGCCTTCAGCCAAGCGGTCTGGTAGCTGACCACCGCATAGGCCGCAGCGTGCGACTTGTTGAACCCGTAGTTGGCGAACTTGTCCAAGAGGTTCCAGACTTCCAGGGCCTTCTTGTCATCGACACCATGCTCTTTCGCGCCCGCAATGAACTTCGGCCGCTCGGCATCCATCGCCTCCTGGATCTTCTTGCCCATGGCGCGCCGCAAAAGATCCGCCCCCCCCAGCGAATACCCCGCCATCTCCTGGGCGATCTGCATCACCTGCTCCTGGTAGACGATGATGCCCTGAGTCTCGTCCAGGATATGGTCGATGCTGGGGTGCAACCGCTCGCGCTCGGCCCGCCCGTTCTTCACGTCGCAATATTGCGGGATGTTCTCCATCGGGCCCGGGCGATACAGCGCCACCAGCGCCACGATATCCTCGATGCAGGTGGGCTTCATGCGCCGGAGCGCATCCATCATCCCCGAGCTTTCAACCTGGAACACGGCGACGGTGCGCGCCCTTGCGTAAAGGTCATAAGTCCTTGCATCGTCCAGAGGAATCAGCCCGATATCGTTCTCCGTTCCCGGTTCCGGCTCGTAAAGCTCCGTCCCGTCGGCGGCCACATGCAGGTCCCGTCCCGAGCCACGGATCTGCTCTATCGCGTTCTGAATCACGGTCAGAGTCTTCAGGCCAAGGAAGTCGAACTTCACCAGCCCTGCCTGCTCGACCCACTTCATGTTGAACTGCGTCGCCGGCATCTCCGAGCGCGGATCACGATAGAGCGGTACCAATTCGTCCAGCGGACGATCCCCGATCACCACGCCGGCAGCGTGGGTCGAGGCATTCCGCAACAAGCCCTCGACCTGCTGGCCATAGGTCAGAAGCCGCTCCACCACTTCCTCGGCCTTGGCCTCCTCGCGCAGACGCGGTTCCTCTGCCAACGCCTTCTCGATCGAAACCGGTTTGACTCCCTCGACCGGGATCAGCTTGGACAGGCGGTCGACCTGCCCGTACGGCATCTGCAACACCCGGCCGATGTCACGCACGGCCGCCTTCGACAGGAGAGCGCCGAAGGTGATGATCTGCCCAACCCTGTCTTTTCCATATTTTTCCTGCACATAGCGGATCACCTCTTCCCGTCGATCCATGCAGAAGTCGATATCGAAGTCCGGCATGCTCACCCGCTCGGGGTTCAGGAACCGCTCGAACAGCAAGCTATAGCGCAAGGGATCGAGGTCCGTGATCGTCAGCGCATAGGCAACGAGCGATCCTGCGCCCGATCCACGCCCCGGCCCTACAGGAATATCATGATCCTTGGCCCACTTGATGAAATCGGCCACGATCAGGAAATAGCCCGGAAACCCCATCCCCTCGATGATCCCGAGCTCGAATTCCAGCCTCTCGTCGTACTCCTCGCGTGTCGCGGCAGGTTCGATGACCGCCAGACGGGCTTCCAAACCTTCCTTGGCCTGCCGGCGCAGTTCCTCCACCTCATCGTCCGCAAAACGCGGCAGGATCGGATCGTGCCGCTCGGCGGCAAAGGCGCATCGCTTCGCGATCTCTACCGTGTTCTCCAGTGCTTCGGGAAGATCGGCGAAGAGCGCCGTCATCTCTTGCGGCGTCTTGAAGTAGTGCTGTTGCGTCAGCCGCCGCCGATCCGCCTGCTGATCGACATAGGCGCCTTCCGCGATACAGATCAGAGCGTCATGCGCCTCGTACATCTTGGCGTCAGGGAAGTAGACATCGTTCGTGGCCACGAGCGGCAGGTTCATCGCATAGGCAATCTCGATCGATGGACGCTCGGTCAGCCGTTCCGCTTCCGGCAATTGCCCGGTCTCGGTCGGATGACGCTGCAACTCTACGTAAAGCCGGTCACCGAAAATGCCCGCCAACCGGGTCAGCAAGGCCTGTGCCTTTGCGCGCCCGCCCTGCCGGAGCAACCGTCCAACCGGCCCGTCCGGACCGCCGCTCAGACAAATCAGGCCCTCGGCGAACTCGGAAAGTTCCTCAAGGGTCACATGCGGCCAGTCCGCCTCGCGCAAGTAGAGGCACGAGTTCAGCTTCATCAGGCATTCATAGCCACGACGGTTCTGAGCAAGCAGCACGACCGGCGCCGGACGCACGAGCTTCTCTCCCGGCGCGGGCGTCTCATAGGCGACGTCGACCTGGCACCCGACGATGGGCTGCACGCCTGCCGACAGAGCTGAAACGGAAAACTCCAGCGCGCAGAACATGTTGTTCGAATCGGTCACCGCTACGGCAGGCATGCCCGCCTTTTCGCAAAGTCCGGGCAGCTTCTTCAGCCGTACGGCACCCTCCAACAGCGAATATTCCGTGTGGAGTCGAAGATGAATGAATCGGGGAACACTGCTCATCCTTACACACTATGTTGCGTCATCCCGAGTCGGAAGCGCAAATCACAGGCGGATGTCCGCGCGTGTCGACTATCTTTCTTCCCATTGCCCGGGCCAGTGCCATTATGCCAAAATGCGCGCTCTGATCCTCATACTGCTGCTTGCCGCCACCCCTCTTCATGCCTTCCCGGTCAAGCGCTGCATCAACCTCGGCAACGCGCTTGAGGCGCCGCGCGAGGGAGACTGGGGCTATACCATCGAACGACAGCACCTGTCCGCCATCGCTGAAGCGGGCTTCGACACCATCCGGCTGCCTGTCCGCTTTTCTGCCCACCGAAACACACGGATCGACCCGGCCTTTCTTGCCCGTGTCGACGAGGTGATCGGCTGGGCGCGCGAAGAAGAGCTGCGCATTATCCTGGACCTGCATCATTTCGAGGAACTGATGAAGGCTCCGGACACCAATGCCGACGCCTTCCTGGACATCTGGCAAGAGTTGTCTGAACATTATCGGGATGCGCCCCCGGACCTGATATTCGAGTTGCTGAACGAACCCTCCGGCGAACTCAGCACCGCACGCGCGATCGGTTTGTACGCTCGCGCCATGCCGCTCATCCGGAACCACAACCCCGACCGCTGGGTTCTCATCGGCGGAGGCAACTGGTCGGATGTGAAGGAACTCTCCCTTTTACCGGCGTACGACGCCCACACGGTGCACACTTTCCATTTCTACAAACCCTGGGACTTCACGCACCAGATGGCCGACTGGATTGAAGACCCGCCACCGCCACGCGGCTGGGGAACCGATCAGGACCGCCGGGAAACCCGCCGCCATCTGCAGCAAGGACTGAATCACAAGGCCGCGCCGGTCTTTCTGGGCGAGTTCGGCGTGTATGACGCCGCACCATCCGCGGATGCGGTCGAGTGGCTCGCATTCGTGCGCAGGATGGCCGAGATGGAGAGCATCGGCTGGTGTGCGTGGTCTTTCAGCTCCACCTTCCGCACCTACGAGACAAAGGAAGGTCGCTGGAACACGGATCGACTGGATGCCTTGATTCCAGAGGAATGACACCGAACCGGCGCAGATTTGGAAACGAAGCACCTCAGGCAACGCAAGCGGCACAAATTGCATATGAAATCATCGATCATCGGTTGGATCTGGTCCGCTCCCAACCGAATGGGCCATCGAAGAAGCCGCGCTGCGCCGGGCGCCATGCACGGGAGGAGGAACCGGCCGCAAATACCGAGTCCGAACCGACCCCACTGACCAGGAGGAACTTACCCGTATGGTCGCATTCCTCGAATGCCTGGGGGGCGAAACCGTGCTGGATCGGCCACTCGGGCGGCCCTCTGCTGTGCCATCCGGTCCCACGTCCGACTAAAGCCCTGTTCTTCCCGCCATGGCGCGTTACCTTCGCGCCATGCTTCTCGAAGTCCAGAACCTCACCAAACGCTTTCCCGGCTCCGATGGCCCGATCACGGTTCTCGACGGCATATCGTTTTCCCTCGCCGCCGGCGAAACCCTTGCTCTGACCGGCGAGAGCGGTTCGGGGAAATCGACGCTACTGCATATCATCGGCGGCCTTGAACCGGCCGACGAGGGCACGGTAAATCTGGACGGCAGGGAAATCACCGGGCTGGACGACACCGGTCGCGCCGCACTTCGACGCAGCGATATCGGAATCGTTTTCCAGCAGTTCAACCTGATTCCATCGCTCACAGTCGGTCAGAACGTAACCTTCCAGGCCAGGCTCGCGGGGCGCGAGGACGAGACCCGGACACGGGACCTGATCAGGACACTTGGTCTCGAGCCTCAAGTGCACAAGTACCCGGAAGAACTCTCTGGCGGCCAACAGCAACGCGTCGCCATCGCGCGCGCCATACTTCCGGCGCCCAGGCTGGTCCTTGCCGACGAACCGACAGGAAATCTTGACGAAGCGACGGCTGAAACGGTGTTCCAGACCCTCCTTGATCTGGTCGGAAGTAGTGGCGCGGGCTTGCTGCTGGTCACGCACTCGGAACGGCTGGCAGCCCGCACCGACCGCCGGCTTCACCTCAGCCACGGGCGCATCCAGACGTGACACGCACTGTCCTATCCGCCCTTCTGTCGCACTGGCGGCGCCAGCCGTTTCAGCTTCTGACGCTGATACTCGGGTTGTCTCTGGCCACCGCTCTCTGGTCTGGCGTGCAGGCGATCAACGCAGAAGCGCGGAAAAGCTACAGCGAGGCAGCAGACGTGCTTGGCGGCGGCGGCCTGTCCGAGATCCTCTCCGAAACCGGCAGCATTCCGGTCAGCACCTACGCCACCATCCGCCGCGCCGGATGGCGCGTTGCACCGGTGATAGACGGTTGGATACCGGCCGAAGGAGGTCGTGTAAGGGTGCTGGGTTTTGACCCGCTCTCGATGCCGTCCGACAGCGGAACGAGCGCAGCTATCCAAGGCGTTGGTATATCGTCTTTTTTTGGCACCCCCGGAAGCATCCTCGCGGCGCCGGCGACCGCTGACCGGCTTGAACGCGCCGTGGAGAACCCCGTAGTCCCTTCCGAAGCCGTGGCGCCCGGCATGGCGCTGATGGACATCTCCACCGCAGCCCGGCTTCTGGGGCGTGAAGGCTTCGACCGCTTGCTGGTCGCAAAGGATCAGTCTCCCTTTCGCACGCCCCTCGAAGAACTCTTTCCCAATCTGCGGATCGAGCCCGCAGCGACCGCCGAAGACCTCGGCCGTCTGACCGACAGTTTCCACCTGAACCTGACCGCCTTCGGCCTCCTGTCCTTCGCGGTCGGGCTTTTCATCGTGAATGGCGCGGTCGGACTGGCCTTCGAACAGCGCAGGCCAGTGTTCCGTACGCTTCGCGCGCTTGGCGTCCCTTCGCGAACTCTGGTCCTTTTGCTGGTGGTCGAACTCTTGATCTTCGCCCTGATAGCCGGTGCCATCGGCATACTGCTTGGCTACGTCCTCGCCGCACTTCTTCTGCCGGGCGTCGCAGCGACCCTGCGGGGCATCTACGGCGCCACTGTCGAAGGAACACTGACGCTCTCGCCACTGTGGTGGCTCTCCGGTCTCGCGATCGCTGTGCTTGGAACGGCGGCGGCATCAGCAACAGGACTGGCGCGCGTGGCGCGCATGACCCCGCTGGCGCCCGCTCGCCCCCGCGCCTGGGCGATGGCGACCGGACGCGCAATGAAGCAACAACTTGCACTGGCTGCGTTTTGCCTGGCCGGTGCACTCTCGGCGATGACATTCGGAAGCGGGCTCACGGCGGGCTTCGCACTTCTGGGCGGGCTTCTCCTCGCCGCCGCACTGGCCCTGCCCTCCGTCCTCGCCGCACTTCTCGCTGCCGTGGCCCGAACAGCCAAAGGCCCATTGCAGACATGGTTCTGGGCCGACACCCGGCAACAGTTGCCCGGGCTCTCTCTTGCGCTGATGGCGCTTCTTTTGGCTCTTGCCGCCAATATCGGCGTCGGAACGATGGTCGAAAGCTTCCGCAAGACATTCACCGGCTGGCTGGACCAGCGACTGGTCAGCGATCTCTACGTCACGCTTGAAGATGAAACGCGGGGAGACGAACTCCTGTCCTTTCTGGATAGCCGGGCACAGGGCGTGTTGCCGATCTGGCATATCGACGGCGAGGTGCTGGGCGGACCGGTCGAAATCTACGGGGTGGTGAACCACCCGATCTACATCGAGAACTGGCCGCTTCTGGACGCCGCCCCGGACGCATGGAACGCAATCCATGCGGGACAGGGCGCGCTGGTGAACGAACAGCTGGCCCGCCGCCACGACCTTGCTCCCGGCGACCCTCTGATCCTGCCCCAAGGGCTCACCACGACCATCGCCGGAGTGTACAGCGACTACGGCAACCCGATCGGCCAGGTCGTGATCGCGCTGCCATTGCTCACAACAACATATTCAGAGATCGACCGCAGCGATTTCGGTATCCTGACCGGAGGGGGCACCGACGACTTGCGCGCGGAACTCGTCTCGGATTTCGGACTGCCCGAAGAAAACATGATCGACCAGTCCGCGCTCAAGGCCTTTTCGCTCTCGATCTTCGAGCGCACTTTCGCTGTGACAGGCGTTCTCAACGTCCTGACGCTTGGCGTCGCGGGACTGGCGATCCTGACCAGCCTTCTCACACTGGCATCGATGCGCCTGCCGCAACTGGCCCCGGTCTGGGCGCTGGGAATAACGCGCGCGCAACTTGGCCGAATCGAGCTGATCCGCGCCCTGATCCTGGCAATGCTGACATTTCTCCTTGCGATCCCTGTTGGCCTGGGGCTGGCCTGGGTGCTTCTGGCTGTGATCAACCTCGAAGCCTTCGGCTGGCGGCTGCCGATGTTCCTCTTTCCCGGCGATTGGCTCCGCCTCGGTGTCCTGTCCCTTGCGGCAGCCGGTCTGGCGAGTCTCTGGCCCGCGTGGAAGCTTGCCCGCCGCCCTCCGGCCGATCTCATCCGGGTCTTCGCACAGGAGCGTTGATATGACCGAAAATTTCCGCGATCTCACCGGCATCATGGACGCGCTCTGGCGGCGACTGGAAGAGGGTGCGCATGTCGCCGACTCTCCGGCCCGCAACCTGTCGCTGGCGACATCCGGCCCGGACGGGGCCGCTGTCCGCCTTGTCGTCCTGCGCGGCGCGGATCGTGCAACAGCGTCACTGACCTTCTACACCCATGCCCATTCCGGCAAGATCGCCCATCTCGAGCACACGCCCAAGGCCCAGCTTCTCCTTTGGGACCCGGCCTCGAATTTCCAGGCCCGGCTCTCGGCACATATCACGATGACGCCCGGCACAAAGCAGATCTGGGAGACCCTGACCCGGGGCGCGCGGCTCAACTATGCCACGGATCCTTTGCCCGGAACGTTGATGCGCGACCCTGCCGCGCATGCGCCAACCCCCGATCCGGGTTTGCTGACGGTTCTGACGGCACGAATCGAGACCATCGATCTTCTCCATCTCGGGGCTCTGCCCCATGCACGGGCGCTCTTTTCACGCGAAGATGAATTTCGAGGGCAATGGATCGCCCCCTGACCCTCTCGCCAAAGCACTCGGCAAAGGCTAGGGATCACACATGATGTCCCTGCCCCTTCCTTTCGCAAAGGATGTCGTCCTCGTCGGCGGCGGCCATGCGCACGCGTTGCTCTTGCGGCGGTGGGGAATGAAGCCGGTTCCCGGCGCACGGCTGACGCTGATCAACCCGGCCCCGTCCGCGCCCTACACCGGCATGCTGCCGGGCTTCGTGGCGGGTCACTACACGCGCGATGCCCTGGAAATCGACCTCGTCAAGCTGGCGCGTTTCGCGGATGCCCGGGTGATCTTTGGTTGGGTCGAAGCTCTCGACCCCGAGGCACGGACGCTGAAGGTCGAGGGCCGACCCGAAATCCGCTTCGATCTTGCATCAATAGACATCGGCATCACTTCCGACATGCCCGAAATCCCGGGATTCACGGCATTCGCTGTCGCAGCCAAGCCGCTTGGACCGTTCGCGGCCCGCTGGCGCAACTTTCTGGCAGGCGATGGCGGAGACGTTGTCGTGATCGGAGGCGGCGTGGCCGGCGTGGAACTTGCGCTGACAATGGACCATGCGCTTGCCGGGCGCGGCAAGGTCAGCGTCATCGAAGCCGGCACGGCGCTTCAGGGTCTGGGAGACGGCACCCGGCACAAACTCATCGACAGGATGGCCGCCGCCGGAATCACCCTGCTGGAAGGCGAGCGCGTGGCCGAGGTGACGGCTGGCGAGATACTGCTAGAAAGCGGCGAAAAGATCGCCGCTAAGCTGACGGTCGGCGCGGCGGGTGCCCGCCCATTCCCATGGCTGGCATCGACCGGCCTCGCCCTGACCGACGGTTTCATCACGGTCGACGACACGCTCCGTTCGACATCGCATTCGCATATCTACGCCAGCGGCGACTGCGCTCACCTTGGCAAGACGCCACGCCCCAAGGCAGGCGTTTTCGCGGTCCGCGCCGCCCCTGTCCTCACTCATAATCTCCAGGCCGACCTGACAGGCGGCATGCGCAAGGCCTTCCGGCCTCAGAAACACTATTTGAAGCTCATTTCGCTGGGGCCAGAGGAAGCTCTGGCCGACAAATGGGGACGATCTCTCGGCGGCGCCTGGGCGTGGCGTTGGAAAGACCGAATAGACCGCGCCTTCATGGAGAAACTCGCCAGCCTGCCCCCGATGGATCGTCCGCAGCTGCCACGAAATGCGGCAAAGGGCGTGTTCGAGGCGCTCGGCCCGAAACCGCTATGCGGGGGCTGCGGTGCCAAGGTCGGCTCCGGCACGCTCGACCGCGTGCTGGACAGGCTTCCCGCCCATCAGCGGGACGACGTGACCGCAGCTCCCGGCGACGATGCGGCAATCCTTAAGGTCGGAAATGCCAGCCAGGTGATTTCGACCGACCACCTGCGCGCGTTCTGGAGCGATCCGTGGCTGATGGCCCGGATCACCGCGGTTCACGCGCTCAACGACATTCTCGCCATGGGCGCCACGCCCCAGGCGGCTTTGGCGCAGATCACGCTGCCGCCCATGGCTGCGGCGATGCAGGAAAGCTGGCTGACCGAAATACTCGACGGCGCCACTGGCATCTTCGCGGCAGAAAACGTGGCGCTGGCAGGCGGCCATACCTCGATCGGATCGGAATTGACCCTCGGCTTCACCGTGACCGGACTTGCCGCGGAAGCCCCGCTGTCGCTCGACGCAGCAAAGGCGGGCGACGCGCTGATCCTGACGGCCCCAATAGGGTCAGGCACCATCCTTGCTGCCGAAATGGAAGGCAAAGCCCGCGGGGACGATGTGGCAAGGGCGCTGGCGCATCTCTCTGCACCCCGAGGTGCCATTGCCCGTGCCCTAGCCCCTCATGCCCGCGCCATGACCGACGTCACTGGCTTCGGCCTGGCCGGTCACCTCGCACGAATCGCCAGGGCCTCTGATCTTTCTGCCGAGCTTGTCCTGGCAAATATCCCTATCCTTGAGGGTGCCGAAGAGCTTGCCGCAATGGGCGTTCGCTCCTCTATATGGCCGGAAAACCGCGCAGCCGTCGAAGCGACGCTCCCGGACACGCCTCTGACCACGCTTCTCTTCGACCCTCAAACGGCCGGCGGATTCCTCGCAGCCGTGGCACCTGAGAAGGCGGAAAAAGCGGTGTCCGATTGTCAGGCGGCAGGGGCGGATGCCCATGTCATCGGCCACCTGATCCCAAAGGGAGCTGTCACCCTCAGGATCCGTTGAGCTGACCGGCGATGTCACGCGCCAGCCGAAGTACGTCATCAGGCTCAAGACTTCCGGTTTCGAAGGTGGTGATCCCCGAACCGCCGATCCGTTCGCGAACCTTGCGATAGCGCGGATCATAGTGCTCGCGTATCAACTCTTCGGCCAGCTCCCGGTGATGACCCGCGGCACCAAGCGCCTTCCACGCCTCGACCTGTTCGCAGCCCTGAAGCTTCACCAGCCGATCCAGCCTCGCCCACAATGCCTCCTTGTCCGTCACGAGATCGGAATAAGCCTTCGTCAGGTACTCGGCCCGCGCCTCGACTGGCGCCGAGATCTCGATCCGCTCCGCCACTTTCATCGCTGCGAAAAGACGCGGTGGCAGGTTCAGGCGCCCGACGCGGCTGGATTCGGCCTCGACCACCACAGGTCGTTGGGGATCAAGCGCGTCGATCTCGGCGGCCAAGGCGCTCTCGAACGCCTTCTGGCTCGGCTGCGCGCCCCGCCCGCCCAATGCCGAGCCCCGATGATTGGCCAGCCCTTCAAGATCGAGGGTCTGGACACCCTCGTCGCGCAGGGCCTTCAGAACATCCGTCTTCGCTGTTCCCGTGTTGCCGTCCAGAAGCACGACCCGCGACGGTACCGGAGTGTCATAAAGACGCCGCACAACCAACCGGCGGTAGGTCTGGTATCCACCCTCCAGCACCTCGACCCGCCACCCGATCTGCGCAAGGATCGTCGCGAACGAACCCGAGCGCTGCCCACCTCTCCAGCAATAGACGAGTGGCCGCCAGCCTCCGTCTTTCCCGGCCAAGGGGCCTTCGATATGGGCAGCGGCATTCCGCGCCACCAGGGCACCACCGATCTTGCGCGCGAGGAACGGGCTTTCTTGAACATAGATCGTCCCCACGCGCGCACGCTCCTCGTCGGACAACACCGGCAAGCTGATCGCGCCGGGCACCCTGTCCTCCGCGTACTCGGAGGGGGCGCGAACGTCGATCACGCTGTCGAATCCGGCGCCAGCCAGATCGGAGAGGCGGTTCATGCGAAATACCATGGCGCCTCTTAATCCTTAGGCACGACAGAGGAAAGAGACCGCTGCGACGCCGCGTCATCGGCATGAGCGCTTGATTTTGAAAGCCATACTTCTCAGGTGTAAGCTATGGGTATGGTGTCACCAGGCTCCGCGATGAAATTCTGGATCGCTCTTGCTTCCTTCATGTCCGCGACATCGGCGGCGTCGGCGGATTGCGTAGTATTGCTTCATGGTCTGGCCCGCGGCCCGGCCTCCATGGCCATCATGGCAAACCGGCTTGAAGCCGCCCGTTTCAAGACCGTGAACCACGGCTACCCCTCCCGCAAACAACCGTTCGACGTCCTCGTCCACGAGGCGCTCGATGGCCCCGTCAAGGAATGCGCCGGCGAGCGGACCCATTTCGTCGGCCATTCGCTGGGCGGCATCCTGATCCGCGCCTGGCTGCAAGACAACCGGCCCGAGATCATGGGTCGCGTGGTGATGATCGGACCACCGAACAGCGGCTCGGAACTTGTCGATGTCCTGGGTGAACTGGACGCCTTCGAATGGATCAACGGCCCCGTCGGACACGTTCTCGGCACGGACCCGGACAGTGTGCCGAACCAACTTGGCTTGCCCGCCGTCGAAATCGGAGTGATCGCCGGCGACCAATCCCTGAACCCGGTCTACTCCTACCTGATCGAGGGTCCCGACGACGGCAAGGTCTCGGTCGAATCGACCCGCCTTCCCGGCATGTCCGATCACATCGTCCTGCCTGTGACGCATACCTTTATGATGAACGACCCGATCGTTATCCGCGAAACCATCCTGTTTCTGCGAAACGGCAAGTTCGACCCCGATGTCAGTTATGTGGATCTGCTGAGCGAGTTGCTCCGATAGCACGGCTGTGGACAAAACGGCGTGTCGCGCCTAGACCTGCCGATCATGGCAAACCGCAAGAACAGCCTTTTCGAAGTCCGCCATCCGATCTTCAGACCGTTGTGGCGCAGGGTGGTCGTTACAGCCTTCTGCATTGGCTGGGCGTTGTTCGAGCTTTCGAACGGTGCAATGATCTGGGCCGCAATCTTCGGAGCCTGCGGCGTCCACCTGTTCCTGCAGTTCTTCGTCAAGTTCGACCCGGCCGACTACGAGCCTGAGGACAAGAACCCTTCCTAGACGGCTTCAACAGCGATGGCTGTCGCCTCGCCACCGCCGATGCAGATCGAGGCCACGCCGCGCTTCGCATTCCGCGCTTTCATCGCGCCCAGCAGCGTCACGATGATTCTTGCCCCCGAGGCGCCGATCGGATGCCCGAGCGCCACCGCGCCGCCGTGGACGTTCAGTTTCTCATGCGGAATACCGACCTCTCGCATAGACGCCATGGCGACGACAGCGAAGGCTTCGTTGATCTCGAACAGATCAATATCATCCACGTTCCACCCGGTCTTGGCGAACAGCCGCTCCTTAGCGAAGATCGGTGCGGTGGTGAACCAGCCCGGCTCGCCGGCATAGGCAGCATGCCCCACGATCCGGACCAGCGGCGTCAGCCCCAGCCGCGCCGCCTCGGCGCCACTTGCCAACACGAGCGCCGCTGCGCCGTCATTGATCGACGACGACGAAGCCGCCGTTATCGTCCCGTCTTTCTTGAATGCGGGTCTCAGGCCCGGAATACGGTCGGGATCTATCCGTTGCGGTCCCTCGTCGGCATCGACCGTCATCTCGCCCTTGCGCGTCTTCACCGTGACCGGCGCGATTTCCCATCCGAAAGCGCCGCTGTCGGCCGCTGCCTTGGCCCGTCGCACGCTCTCGACGGCATAGGCGTCCTGTTCATCACGAGTGAACTGGTAACGCTCTGCGCAATCCTCCCCAAAAGTGCCCATCGACCGACGTGTGCCGTCAGAGGCGATGTCATAGGCATCTTCAAGACCGTCGAGCATCATGTGATCCAGTATTCGCCCATGCCCGATCCGCGCCCCGGCGCGCCCCTCAGGCAAAAGATAAGGCGCATTCGTCATGCTCTCCATGCCGCCCGCGATGACACTGGTAACCGACCCGGCGCGGATCGCCTCGTATCCCTGGATCACCGCCTTCATGCCGGACCCGCACACCTTGGACACCGTGGTGCAGGGTACCGAAACCGGCACACCCGCTCCCAGAGCCGCCTGCCGCGCGGGCGCCTGGCCCAGACCCGCAGGCAGCACGTTCCCCATCAGAACCTCGCCCGCGTTCTCCGGAGCCAACCCGGCATCGGCCAGTGCCGCTGATATGGCGCGCGCGCCCAACTCGGTCGCGCTGATGCCAGAAAATGCACCCTGGAACGCGCCCAATGGGGTCCGCGCCGCGCCGCAGATAAAGATGTCATTGCTGCCTGTATCCAACGCCATATCAGTCTCCAGCCTACGAAACGCCCGGTCGTGCCGACACGCACGGATCATCCGCCAGACGGCAGGGAAGAGCAATGATCTGGATGAAGAAATGGTGCGGTCGAGAAGACTCGAACTTCCACGGGAGTTACCCCACAGCGACCTCAACGCTGCGCGTCTACCAATTCCGCCACGACCGCACTGTCAGGCTTGGTGCGGGCGTACATAGCTTCACGCACAGACGATGTGAAGAGGCTTTTTGGGGAAATCGCGCCAAAGACAGGAGAGGGACTCGACGGGCATTGCGGCGGCCTTGGTTTCCATGGCAATTCCCTCAGGGTATACGGTTCCGAAATCGTCCGGAAATGGACCCAAGCTCCGCGCCTTAAGATACCTTTTTTGGATATCCAATGATCGACTGGATCATATCCCCCGGCCTGACCGACTACGAGCACGCTCTGCGCGAAATGGAGACACGTGCCACGGCGATCCGCGAGGGCACGGCTTCCGAGGCGATCTGGCTGGTCGAGCATCCGCCGCTCTACACCGCCGGCACTTCAGCCAAGCCCGCCGATCTGACCGATCCGAACCGCTTTCCGGTCTATACCGCGAAGCGCGGCGGGCAATACACCTATCACGGCCCCGGGCAACGCGTGGCCTATGTGATGCTCGATGTCGCTAAACGCGGCCATGACGTGCGCCGTTTCGTCCACGACCTCGAACGCTGGATCATCGCGGCGCTGGCCGAATTCAACGTGCACGGCGAAATCCGCGATGGCCGGGTCGGCGTCTGGGTCCCCCGCCCCGAGAAACCGCCGTTGCCGGATGGAAGCCAGCGAGAGGACAAGATCGCCGCATTGGGGATTCGCCTTCGGAAATGGGTCTCGTTTCATGGCCTGTCGATCAATGTCGAACCCGACCTCAGCCATTTCGACGGAATCGTCCCCTGCGGCATCCGCAATTACGGCGTGACGTCGCTGGTCGACCTGGGGCTGCCGGTCACGATGGCAGACGTCGACGTGGCGCTCAAGAAAACCTTCGCCGACATCTTCCCGACGCCCGGTGGCACGGATCAGCCGTAAACGGAAGAACTCCCCTTCGCGTCCCGCATCAGGATCTTCGTCTGCTCGGCGCGGATTTCGTCATAGATCGCAAGGCTTTCGACCGAAAAGTTCGATTCGGGCGCGGGCAAGTGCTCGAAGTTCCGGAACCTGTCCTCGCCCCGCGCCGCCATTACGAAATCGCGCATCCCTGTTTCCTGCTTCATATCAGGCCGGATATAGCGAACGACCACCCCGATCCGCCTGTCATCCGAGACGTTCGGGCCCGAGCCATGGATCGTCAGCCCATGATGCAGGCTGAACTCGCCCGGTTGCAGAACGATCGGCACCCGGTCCTCCGGCGCGACATCGACCTTCACCTCCTGCCCCCGGGACAAGAGGTTATTCGCATCGAACGTGTCCTCGTGCGGCAGGATCGGGTTCTTGTGGCTACCTTTCACAAAGTCCATGCAGCCGGACTCGGGCGACGCCGGCGACAACGCCAGCCACGCCGTCACCATGCCGTCGATGGCGCCAAGCCCCCAATAGGTCAGGTCCTGGTGCATCGTCACGATCTGCTTGGTACGCGCTTCCTTTATGAACAGCTCCGCCGCATAGATCAGAATGTCCGGGCCCAGAATGCCCTCTACGGCATCAAGAATGGCCGGCGTTCTCGACAGCCTCGCCACCATGGGAATCACCACATGCGCGTTGACGCGTTTGTACGTGTTCAGCGGGAGCGGCAATCCGTTGTCCAGCCACTCACGCTCCAACGCTTCGAGTTCCATGCGCGCCGCGCGGGCCTCTTTCTCCGAAAGCCCGCTCAACGGGAAAAGATATCCGTCTTTCCAGTAGGATTCGACCGCCTCCCGGTCCAGTCCCCTATGCTGCGTTGCCGTTTCCATGACTGGCCTCCTCCCCGATCGTATCATCTTCAGGCACTCACGCCGGGTCTGTCCAGCGCCCAGGCGACGCGTCTTCCTCTCATTCGCGACACTTTGCACCACTCACCTGAGACAATTTTACCCGCCTCAGCGTCACCTCCCCCATTGCCCCCTCCGCTTCGCATCCGTAAAAGCGAATACGAAGCGGAGGGATGACTCCGTCAAGAAACGTTTCGGGAGCTTCAGGAGGCACCTACATGGCCGACGCCGCCGCCCACGGGCACGACGGACACGACGAACGCGGGTTCTTCACCCGCTGGTTCATGTCCACGAACCATAAAGACATCGGTATTCTCTATCTTTTCACCTCCGGGATCGTCGGCTTCATTGCCGTAGCGTTCACCGTTTACATGCGGATGGAACTGAAAGACCCCGGCGTACAATTCATGTGCTCGGAAGGTGCGCGCCTCCTCTCGGCCGCAACGGTCGAGACTTGCACGCCCAACGGGCATATCTGGAACGTGGTCGTCACTGCCCACGGCATCCTGATGATGTTCTTCGTGGTGATCCCGGCTCTGTTCGGCGGTTTCGGCAACTATTTCATGCCGTTGCACATCGGCGCGCCCGACATGGCGTTCCCGCGGATGAACAACCTGTCCTACTGGCTCTACGTTGCGGGTTCCTCGCTGGCAATCGCAAGCGTGGTCTCGCCCGGCGGTAACGGTCAACTCGGCTCGGGCGTGGGCTGGGTGCTCTATCCGCCGCTGTCGACTTCCGAGGCCGGATGGTCCATGGACCTCGCCATTTTCGCGGTGCACCTCTCGGGTGCCTCTTCGATCCTCGGCGCCATCAACATGATCACGACTTTCCTGAACATGCGCGCGCCGGGCATGACGCTGTTCAAAGTGCCGCTTTTCGCCTGGTCGATCTTCGTGACGGCTTGGCTGATCCTTCTCTCCCTGCCTGTCCTGGCAGGAGCGATCACCATGCTGCTGACCGATCGTAACTTCGGGACGACGTTCTTCGATCCGGCCGGAGGCGGCGATCCGGTGCTGTATCAGCATATTCTCTGGTTCTTCGGGCACCCGGAAGTCTACATCATCATCCTGCCCGCCTTCGGCATCATCAGCCACGTCATCGCGACCTTTGCCCGCAAACCGGTCTTCGGCTACCTGCCGATGGTCTGGGCGCTGATCGCCATCGGCGCACTCGGCTTCGTCGTCTGGGCGCACCACATGTACACGGTCGGCATGTCGCTGACCCAGCAGACCTACTTCATGCTGGCGACGATGGTCATCGCGGTGCCGACGGGCGTGAAGATCTTCTCGTGGATCGCCACGATGTGGGGCGGCTCGATCGAGTTCAAGACGCCGATGCTCTGGGCATTCGGCTTCCTGTTCCTCTTCACAGTCGGCGGCGTCACGGGCATCGTTCTGTCCCAGGCCGGCGTCGACCGGGCCTATCACGATACCTACTACGTGGTTGCACACTTCCACTACGTGATGTCGCTGGGCGCCGTGTTCGGCATCTTCGCCGGCATGTACTACTGGCTCGGCAAGATGTCCGGCCGCCAGTATCCGGAATGGGCCGGCAAGCTGCACTTCTGGGCGATGTTCATCGGTTCGAACATCACCTTCTTCCCGCAGCACTTCCTGGGTCGCCAGGGCATGCCGCGCCGCTACATCGACTACCCGGAGGCCTTCGCCTACTGGAACGAGGTCTCGTCCTGGGGTGCGTTTCTGGCCTTCGCGTCCTTCGTGTGGTTCATCGGCGTGGTCTTCTACACGATCACCAAAGGCAAGCGGATCGAAGAGAAGAACTACTGGAACGAGCACGCGGACACGCTGGAGTGGACACTGCCGACCCCGCCGCCGGAGCACACCTTCGAAACGCTCCCCAAGCGAGAAGACTGGGACAAGTCCCCGGCGCACTGATCGCCATGACATGAATACGGAAAAGGGCCTCGCTTGCGGGGCCCTTTTTCTTTCTCCGTAGCTCAGGATTTCAAGGGCGGATGGCCTGAACGGGGCAGGTCTGCAAGGCGGCACTTTCCGAACCTTGCCCGCTGACCTAGGTTCAGCCCATGTCCAGCGTTCCAGCCTTCCATGACACGTACTATGTCGTCGCGCATTTTCACTACATCCTGAGTCTCGCCGTCATCTCAGTTGCGGTGATGGCGTTCGCGGCGGCTGTGCGACGCTGGTCTGACAGCCGGCTGGCACAGCGTCTCAGGCTGCTGGCGACTGCCAGCTGGGGCCTTGGCTTAAGCCTGTCGGTGATGATGATTCTGTTTTGGCAATTCGTCAGCGTTCAGACCCTGATACAAAGCCCCCATTTGCTTCATCTGGTGAATGACGCTTCAAGTGTCGCAGGGTTCTTCTTGGTGCTGGCGCTCGCGTTCTGTGGCGCTATGATCTTCGTCGCACTGTGGCATCGAACCTTCAAACCAAAACGCTGACCCATGCCCTACCGCTGGACCGACGACACGCACGAAAAGACGCTCACACTCTGGCCGCATCAGTCCCTGACCCCTCGCGGGTTCACATGGTTCATTGGCGCGACGTCATTCATGCTGACACTGCCACTGCTCGCGGTACTGGGCTCGCCGGTAGCGTGGGTGCTGATGGTGTTCTTTCTCGGGGCCATCGCCGCCGTCTGGCGTGCGATCATGGCCAACCGCGCTGACAGGTCGCTTCACGAGGAACTCACCCTGTCCACCGAACGCGTTCACCTTCAGCACGTCCCCAGCCGAGGACCGGTGCTGCAGTGGGAGGCCAATCCGCACTGGGTCAGCGTCAACATGCGCAATGATGGCCCGGTAGAGAATTACCTCACTCTTCGTGGCGGGGGCCGCGAAGTGGAACTTGGCAGTTTCCTCACACCCGAAGAACGTGAAGGCCTCTACAGGGAACTGAACGGATTTCTGCGTCCGATCTGAGCATCACCCAGAAAACCGGCAAACTGCCATACGATGTGCCGACGTTTTTCCGACACTTCGCAGACCAAGTACGTCCCGGAAAATCTTATCCCAGACGTGCCTTCACAGCAGGGCCGACCGCGCCGAAATCCATCTGTCCGGTATACTTCGCCTTGAGCGCACCCATTACCTTGCCCATGTCGCGGATCGAGCTTGCACCCGTTTCGGAAATGGCGGCATCGATGGCTGCAGAGGTCTCCACCTCGTCAAGCTGCCGCGGCAGAAACTCTTCTATGACGGTGATTTCGGCCAATTCCTTCTCGGCCAACTCAAGGCGGCCACCTTCTTCGTAGGCCTGCGCCGAGTCCTGGCGTTGCTTGACCATCTTGCCGAGAATCTGCAAGATTTCGCCGTCGCCAACACCCGCGTCCGCAACGTCACCACCTTCGGACCGCTTCGCGATGTCCCGGTCCTTGATCGCGGCATTGATCAGCCTGAGGGTGGACAACCTGTCGGCGTCCTTGTCCTTCATCGCGGCCTTCAAAGCCTCGGCAATCCTGCCTCGTAAGTCCATCTCGTCTATCCCACTACCGAGAGTCCGGACCTTACTCGTTCCATCCGAAAGCCGCAACAGGTCATAAATTACTTAAGTCATTGATTTAAATAAATAAGCGATTTCTGCACACCTCTTGACCGCACCCGGCCAAGCGCGTAAACCGCTGATCGTTTACGCATCCGGAGGACCCGCACATGACGGACACGCAGCCGAAACCGACCGCATGTCTGGCCTTGGCGGATGGAACCCTGTTCCTTGGCAAGGGCTTCGGAGCGACGGGTCAGAAAGTGGCCGAGCTTTGCTTCAATACGGCCATGACCGGATACCAGGAGATCATGACCGACCCCTCCTACGCGGGCCAAGTGGTGACGTTCACGTTCCCGCATATTGGAAATGTCGGCGTGAACCCCGAGGATGACGAAACGTCTGACCCGGTTGCCGAGGGCCTTGTGGTGAAATGGGATCCAACAGAGCCGTCGAACTGGCGCTCGACGGGGGAACTGGGAGACTGGCTGGCGCGGACCGGGCGCATTGGCATCGGCGGTATTGACACCCGTCGCCTGACCCGCGCGATCCGGCAGCAGGGCGCACCGCATGTGGCTCTGGCCCATGATCCCGAAGGCAATTTCGACATCGAGGCTCTGATCTCTGCCGCCCGCAGTTTTCCCGGCCTCGTTGGTCTCGACCTGGCCAAGGATGTCACCTGCTCACAAAGCTACCGCTGGGATGAAATGAGGTGGGCCTGGCCCGAGGGATATTCCCGCCAGACTGCGCCAAAATTCAAGGTCGTGGCCATAGATTATGGAGCAAAGCGTAACATTCTTCGCTGCCTCGCCTCGGCTGGCTGCGATGTGACAGTCCTGCCTGCGACGGCGACGACAGAAGACGTTCTGGCCCAGAACCCCGACGGTGTATTCCTGTCGAACGGTCCTGGCGACCCGGCAGCCACGGGCGAATATGCGGTCCCCATGATCCAGGGAGTGTTGGAGAAGTCCGACCTTCCCGTGTTCGGGATTTGCCTCGGGCACCAGATGTTGGCGCTGGCGTTGGGTGCGAAAACGGTCAAGATGAACCACGGTCATCATGGCGCGAACCATCCTGTGAAGGATCTCGAGACCGGCAAGGTGGAAATCACTTCTATGAACCACGGCTTCACCGTCGACTCTCAAACCCTGCCCGATGGCGTGAAGGAAACACATGTTTCCCTTTTCGACGGATCGAACTGCGGAATCCGCATGGCAGACCGTCCGGTTTTCTCGGTCCAGTATCACCCCGAGGCCAGCCCCGGACCGATGGACAGCTACTACTTGTTCGAGCGATTTGCCGACGCGATGGCCGCAAGAGTCTGATTAGGAAACAATTCGACCAATAGGGTCACATTGTTGCCAATAACTGTTGGAACAGTGGAAGAATCTACTTGCATTAAATTTTGAACGATGTTCATTTTGAACATCGTTCAAGACGGAGAGCCTCATGGTCGATGGCACTGCATCGGAAATGCCCAAAGGAATCTTGGCACGCGCCCGATGGGCTGCGGTGAACACGCCCGAAAAACGCAACCGCGCCGTCGATCTCTACCGTGCCGTAGCGATCTGTTTCGTGGTCCTTGGTCATTGGCTGCTGGTCGCACCCGTCATCCGCAACGGCGACCTTGAACTCTCGATACTTCTGGCCGAACAACCGTGGACGCAATTTGCGACCTGGCTCTTTCAGGTCATGCCCGTCTTCTTCTTCGTCGGAGGCTATTCCAACGCCCTATCATGGGCCTCGGCACAGAAAGACTCCGAAAAGCGCCGTACATGGGCCGCTACTCGCCTTACCCGACTGTTGAAGCCCACAGTTCCACTCGTGCTGCTCTGGGCGGTCGCGGCTTTCATCGCGGGGCGGATGGGCGTCTCACGCGAACTGATCGACGCTGCCAGCCAGGCAGCGCTGGTCCCGATCTGGTTCCTTGCCGTCTACATCATGATCACCGTTTGCGTGCCAGTATCGGCGTGGGTCTGGCAGCGCCTCGGACTTCTGTCCGTCGCCCTGCTGGCCCTCGGTGCGATTGCCGTCGACGCGATCGGCCTCGGCCTCGATCAGGGCTGGCTGCGCTGGTCGAATTATGGGTTCGTTTGGCTGGCCGTTCACCAATTGGGTTATTGGTGGAAGGAAACCGGAGGCTCGAAGGGCCTTGCGGTCGCTTTCATCGCGCTTGGAATCGCCTGGCTCTACTTGCTGATCGGCCCGTTTGGATATCCCGTGTCCATGGTCTCTGTCCCCGGCGAAGAGGTGTCAAACACCCGCCCGCCAACCACGGCCATGCTGGCTGTCGGGTCGATACAGATCGGTCTTGTACTGCTACTTGAGGGCCCCATAAATCGTTGGCTCCACCGTCCGGCACCTTGGTCGCTTGTGATCCTGCTGAACCAGATGATCATGTCTGTCTACCTCTGGCACATCACCGCGGTGATCGCGCTGATAGGCATTGCCATGACGCTGGGTGGCGTTGGCCTCTCACTTGAACCCGGAACCGGGATATGGTGGCTACAACGCCTTCCCTGGCTGTTCGGTCTTGTTGTCCTGATGATCCCGTTCCTTGCCATTTTCATGCGCTTCGAAAATGCCTCCCGCACCGCAGGTTCGGCTCTGCCCGGACAGGCCCAGGCCGTGTTCGGAGCAATCCTGACCTGCGCCGGACTCGTGATGATCGCGCTCAATGGAATTGGAGCGGATGGCCCAGTCGGCGTGAACCTAATCGCCCTCCTGCTGGCGCTATTTGGTGTCGGGCTGGCGACGATCGGTCGCGCGCCGAAAACCACCGTTTGAACAGCCGCATTTAAGGCACCTTTAACCGCGTTCCGCCAAGGAGTAGGCATCAAGTCCCTGTCCACGGTGTCCGGATTGCATGCGAACTCTTCTAAACCTTCGACCTTAGTGCTCTCACCCCGAAACAGGGTTGCGCCCTCCCAAACCAGTTCCCCGGGCATGGGAAATGTCGATCTGACACGACACAAGCCGGACGCCCGCGCACTGGACCGCCTCGGAATCGAGGCGTCGTTAAGGCTCGGTGTCCTTCCATTGCGATCCGCCGGCGCAATTACCCCGGTTGCCGTCGAACGCAGGGCAGACTTCGACGCGGCGCTTCCAGCGCTCGAGCAAGCCCTCGGCTCGGTGGTTTGCTGCCGCGCCAATCGCAATGAAATCGAGCGTCAGATTGCGGAAATGCGCGCACCAACCCTCGCTGCGCGAGCGGCACTTCGGACGCAAGCCAACGAAAGTTGTCGGGCGTGGTCCGGATCAAAGCTTGCCGCTTTTGCGGTCTTCCTCGGTCTGCTTCTGGCCCTATGGGGTGTTGCATCACCAAGCACTCTCATGATCTTCCTGACAATCTGGGCAACACTGACTCTGATGTCTGTCACGACTCTCCGAGCGGCATCAGCACTTGTCGAGATGAAACACGCACGACGCCTTTCCCAGACATGGCGAAGTCAGAGATGCATAAGAAACCCCGGAGAGCCACAGCCCATAATCTCGCTTCTCGTACCTCTCTACGACGAACAAGACATTGCCGGTCGGCTTGTGTCGCGCCTGCAAAAATTGGAATACGACCGAAACAGGCTTGAAGTGCTGCTGGTACTGGAAGCGGATGACAAGCGCACACGCTTGGCGCTGGAAAAGGCGCATCTACCTGGCTGGATGCGTGTTATCCACGTTCCCTCGGGCATCATTCGGACCAAACCCCGCGCCATGAACTTTGCGCTGGATTTCTGCCGAGGCGATATTGTCGGCATCTACGACGCTGAGGATGCTCCCGCACCCGACCAACTTCTCAAGGTCGCCGACGCCTTCCGCACCTCTGGCCCGCAGACGGCATGCGTACAAGGCGTTCTGGATTTCTACAATGCACGCCAGACGTGGCTGACGCGCTGCTTCACCATCGACTACGCTACCTGGTTTCGACTTGTCTTGCCTGGGATGGTGCGCCTTGGCTTCGCTATTCCGCTGGGCGGCACAACGGTGTTCTTCAGGCGTAGTGTTCTGGAACAGATCGGGCGATGGGACGCCCACAACGTGACAGAAGATGCCGATCTTGGTATCCGCCTGGCGCGCCGGGGTTATCGCGTCGCCTTCATCTCCTCGGTCACTGAAGAGGAAGCCACTGCGTTCGTACCCACTTGGATCAGGCAGCGCTCGCGCTGGATCAAGGGCTATGCGGTGACATGGGCGGTACACATGCGCGACCCGCTCAGACTTCTCGGAGAACTTGGCGCCCTACGTTTTCTTGGGCTGCAGATCCTGTTGTTTGGCACACTGAGCCAGTTCATTCTGGCCCCTTTCCTCTGGTCCTTCTGGCTGGTGCTGTTCGGTCTTCCGCATCCAGTCTCATCCGTTCTGCCCTGGGAAGCCGTCATCGGACTTGGCGTGATCTTCCTTCTGTCGGAAATCACGACCCTTGCCATCGCGGCACTTTCCGTCGCGACACCGCGTCACCGATGGCTGATAAAATGGGTCCCGCTCATGCATCTGTACTTTCCTTTGGCCGCGATCGCGTCATGGAAAGGTTATGCGGAACTGATTTGGAAACCGTTCTTCTGGGACAAGACAGCCCACGGACGGGCACCTACTCCGCGACCGGAGGATCACGACGCGCCGCCTCCTCGGCATCCTGCCTGAGACGGGCCTCGAAGGCGCGGCTGATGTGGGCTCGCAAAGCGGCAGAGGCCGCTTCGCCGTCGCCGCGCGCAATCGCGTCGACAATCTCGGCATGCTCGGCCAGCGCAACCTCGCTACGGCCCTTGGCCGCAAGAGAGGTCGTGGCCATCAGGGCCATCGATCGATAAACGAGGTCCAGCTGCTGAACCAGGTAGCGGTTGTGGGAAGCGAGGTGCACCTGCCGGTGGAACCGCCGGTTGGTGCGCGCAAGCGCAGCCGGATCTCCGACGCGCGCCCTGTCTTCTTCCACCATTTCCTTCAGAAACCGAACCTCTTCTTCGGTCGCATGTCGCGCGGCCAGCTTGGCCGCCAGCCCTTCGAGTTCGGACCGCACCATGTAGAGTTCCGCCATCTGGTTATGATCCAGCGAGGCAACGATCAGCGATCGTCCATCCCTTGCCAGAAGAGATTGCGTCTCCAGCCGTTGCAGAGCCTCGCGGATCGGCGTGCGGCTGACGCCAAAGCGCTCCGCCAGTTCACTTTCGACAAGGCGGTCCCCGGGACGGTAGGTCCCGATATCAATCGCGCGCAGAATAAGCTGATAGGCGTCCTTCTGCTCGGGTTTCGTGTCTGGCATGGGCCGGCCTCCTTCGTAGAGGCCAGACTATGGCGCTGCGGCGGTCCAGATCAAGCACGATGGACGCCGCCCCGTGTCCGCGCTAGATCATTGCCATGCCAAAGGATGCATTTTCTCACGTGACAACTTGGGTCTTCGACCTGGACAACACCCTTTACCCGCCACATGCGCGGCTTTTCGACCAGATCGAGGTCCGGATGACCGATTGGGTGATGCGCGCACTGAGTGTCGACCGGGAACGGGCAAATCAGGTGCGCAAGGACTATTGGGCCCGCTATGGGACGACGCTTGCCGGTTTGATGCGGGAACACAATGTCGACCCTGCCCCATATCTGACGGATGTGCATGATATTTCGCTCGACCATCTCGAACACGACCCGCAACTCACGCATGCCATCTCCGCACTTCCCGGACGGCGCATCGTCTACACGAACGGTTCGGCTCCTTATGCTGAGCGTGTCATCGCGGCGCGCGGTTTGTCCGGTCTTTTCGATGCCGTATACGGGGTGGAGCATGCCGGATTCATGCCAAAGCCAGAGCGCGCTGCATTCGATGCCATCATCGCGATTGATGGTTTCGCTCCCGACCGCGCGGCCATGTTCGAAGACGATCCGAGAAACCTTGCGGAACCCCACGCCATGGGTATGCGCACCGTACACGTCGCTCCCGAACCCGAGCCAAGTGATCATATTCACCATCATACTGACGATCTGGGCGGTTTTCTGGCGCAGTTGGTCTGAGCAGCCTTCCCCTGCCCCTCGCCCCGCCCTAACTTCCCACTCATGAGCGCGAACACGGATATCTTCATCTCGGGCGGAGGCATCGCCGGACTGACCGCTGCGCTGGCCATGTCTCGACTTGGCTTGTCGGTTACGATCGCCGATCCGACACCTCCCCCGGCTGGCGCCGAGGCCGACGGCTCCGATCTAAGGTCAACCGCCTTTCTTCAGCCCGCTCTACAGTTATTCCAGGAATTCGGCATCTGGGATGCGCTTGCGCGCTATGCAACGCCGTTGGAAACCCTCGCGGTCATAGACTGTACCGGTGACCCTCCGCACCCAAAGACAGAACGGGCATTCAAGTCGTCCGACCTCGGCGAAGCGGCCTTCGGATGGAACCTGCCAAACTGGCTGACACGAAAGTTTCTGACCGAAGCCGTGGCGGATGCACCAGGCGCGGACTTGCGCCTAGGAACCGGATTTCGCTCAATCCTGACGAGGGAACGCGAAGCGATCGTCACGCTCGATGACGGGACAAAAGTGAGAGCCAGACTGGCAATCGGGGCCGACGGCCGGGACTCACCCCTGCGCGAGGCGGTCGGGATTCCGACCGAGACGACGCGCTACGGCCAGAAGGCCCTTGCCTTCACGGTGAAACACGACGTTCCTCATGGGAACGTCTCTACCGAACTCTACCTGTCGGGCGGCGCATTCACACTGGTTCCCTTGCCGGATCACAACGGACGACCGGCCTCGGCAGTGGTCTGGATGAACGACGGCCCCGAGGCAGCCCGGCTGATGGCGCTGGACGATCAGGCCTTTTCAGAAGCTGCGACTATGCGGTCATGCGCAGTTCTGGGCCAACTGACCCTCGCATCTCCCCGTCGAGCCTGGCCGGTGGTGACCAGGCGGGCCACGAAACTGGTTGCCGAACGTACCGCGCTCGTCGCCGAGGCGGCCCATGTCCTTCCCCCGATCGGGGCACAAGGGCTAAACACCTCGTTGCACGATGTCCGCGCGCTGATCGAACTCGCCAAGGAAATGCCCGACGACATCGGACAACGCGCCTGGCTTGATCGCTACGCGAAGTCACGCGAGCGCGACATTCACACCCGCGCTCGGGTAATCGATCTTTACAACCGGGTTTGCCGGTCCGACGCGCCGCCGGTACAGGCCCTGCGCTCGCTCGGCCTGACGCTCGTTCACGACGTAGCGCCTCTGCGCAAAGGCGTCATGCGCGCCGGACTGGGAAGCTGACGCTCGCTCAGCCGACGATACGATCCAGTGCAGCCTCGAAACGCGCAACGCTGGCATCCACATCCATCAGCTTGTCTATTCCGAACAGGCCGACCCTGAAGCTCTTGTAGTCGGCCCCCTCGCCAACCTGCAACGGGACACCCGCTGCGATCTGCAGCCCTTCCTTGGCAAAGGCTCGACCGCTCTGGATTTCAGGGTTGTCGGTGTAACAGACCACGACACCTGGAGCCGCAAACCCGTCTGCGGCAACAGAGCGGAAGCCTTTCGAGGCAAGGTGAGCGCGGACACGATCGCCCTGTTCCCATTGCGCGGATTTGAGACGCTCGAACCCGTAGGACTTGCATTCAAGCATGGTATCCCGAAACGCCCGCAGCGCATCCGTCGGCATTGTGGCGTGATAGGCATGACCACCTGCTTCATAAGCCTCCATGATCGATAGCCATTTCCCCAGATCCATCGCGAAGCTGGACGATTGTCTGGATTTCACCACGCCCACCGCTCGTTCCGAGAGCATGACCATCCCGGCCGAGGGAGAGGCGGACCAGCCCTTTTGCGGCGCAGAGATCAACACATCGACCCCAAGCGCCTTCATATCAACCCAGATACAACCCGAAGCAATGCAGTCGAGAACGAACAGGCCGCCAGCCGCATGAACGGCCTCTGCAACGCGCGCAATGTAGTCGTCTGGCAGAACCATACCGGCGGAGGTCTCGACGTGAGGTGCGAAAACCGCGCTGGGTTTCTTCTCCGCGATCTGCGCAATCACCTCTTCGATCGGCGCGGGTTGAAACGGTGCCTTTGCTTCGTTTCCTGTCCGGCGGGCCATCATCACATGCTCTTCCGCAGGCAGCTTTCCTGCATCGAAGATCTGGCTCCAGCGGTACGAGAACCAGCCATTCCGGATCACCATCACCGTCTCGTCCTCTGCCAACTGGCGGGCGACGGCCTCCATGGCATAAGTGCCGCCACCTGGGATCAGAGCAACAGAGTCCGCGTGATAGACATCTTTCAGCATGGAAGAGATGTCGCGCATCACACCCTGGAATACCCCGCTCATGTGATTGAGCGAACGGTCGGTAAAGACGACCGAGAATTCCAGCAATCCCTCCGGGTCGATATCCTGTCTAAGCGCAGCCATTTCCTTCTCCGTTTTGTCTTCGGATGACGTTTCGTTTCGCGACGATGAAAGCACAGTTTAAAGCAGATCAGAACCGGCTTGTTCTTCGCATCGAACGTACGCTTTCTTCGGGATCAATGGACGCGAAATCCTCCTCGGTCACAACCCTGTTGCGGCCGCTTGATTTGGCCAGAAGAAGCGCCTTGTCGGCGCGTGCGATCAGACCATCGATCTTTTCGCCAATTTCTCCGCTGGCAAGACCAATGCTGATAGTCAAGGGTATCCGTCGGTTCTCAATGGGTACGTCGAGCGCTCCAACCGCCAACCGAAGGCGTTCTGCACAACGTTTGGCTGTTTTCAAGGATGTCACTGGCAGGCAAACAATGAACTCCTCCCCGCCGTAGCGCGCCAAAATATCCCCTGTCCGGCACACTGACTGCAGTCTTTTGGCCGTCTGGGCCAGAACTTCATCGCCAAACTGATGTCCATAGGTGTCGTTGATCGACTTGAAGCGGTCGACGTCTATCATCAGGACACTGCTTCTGGAAATGTCGACGGCACACGCATCCATGAAAAACCGGGCCCGGGTATGGACGCCGGTCAGACTATCCGTCTCGGTCATCTGGCGCAGTTCATGCTGATGGTTCTGGCCAAGCATGATCTGCCAGCATCCAAAATATCCAAGGCCTCCCCCGAGAATGGCTGCAATGGAGATTGCGTGGTGCAGAATCGGCTCATACAGCATCTGCGACACAAACAGGCGATAGTAACCGACCGTCCCGATCACTGCTGCATCCGTAATAATCAGGGTCCAGACCAGAACATCGATCTGGCTGCGCATTCTGATCTTGAGATCCAGGCGATCGTTCATTCCGGTTCCTTTGGCCGATGACTTAGGCAAAAGACTCTAAAGCGCGGTTAATCGACCCTTGGATGACAGAACTGCGATTGCGGCAGTTCTGCGTTGCCTGCTTGCATCCGCGGCAGGTTTCGCTAGAAGCGCTTGGAATTTCGAAATTCGGGACGAGAGGGAGCTCCATGCGCGTTTACTACGATCGCGACTGCGACATCAATCTGATCAAAGACAAGAAGGTCGCCATTCTTGGTTATGGCAGCCAGGGCCACGCACATGCGCTGAACCTGCGCGACAGTGGGGCAAAGAACCTTGTGGTGGCCCTGCGCGAGGGCTCGCCCTCGGCCAAGAAAGCCGAAGGCGAAGGCCTTCAAGTGATGGGCATCGCCGAAGCGGCAGCATGGTGCGACCTGATGATGTTCACCATGCCGGACGAACTTCAGGCAGATACCTACAGGAAATACGTCCATGACAACCTGAAAGAAGGCGCCGCTATCGCTTTCGCTCACGGACTGAACGTTCACTTCGGCCTGATCGAGCCGAAAGCGGGCGTCGACGTCATCATGATGGCGCCCAAGGGCCCCGGGCACACTGTGCGCGGCGAGTACGTGAAAGGCGGCGGCGTGCCCTGCCTGGTCGCGGTTCACAACGACTCTTCCGGCAAGGCGCTGGAAATCGGCCTCTCCTATTGCTCCGCCATCGGCGGCGGCCGCTCGGGCATCATCGAGACCAACTTCAAGGAAGAATGCGAAACCGACCTCTTCGGCGAACAGGCCGTGCTCTGCGGCGGTCTTGTCGAACTCATCCGCATGGGCTTTGAGACGCTGGTCGAGGCCGGTTACGCCCCCGAGATGGCCTATTTCGAGTGCCTCCACGAAGTGAAGCTGATCGTGGACCTGATCTACGAAGGCGGCATCGCGAACATGAACTACTCGATCTCGAACACCGCCGAATACGGCGAATACGTCAGCGGACCGCGGATCCTGCCGTACGACGAGACCAAGAAGCGCATGAAAGACGTCCTTTCGGATATCCAGTCCGGCGCCTTCGTCCGCGACTTCATGACCGAGAACGCGGTCGGCCAGCCGTTCTTCAAATCGACGCGCCGCAATAACGACGCTCACCAGATCGAAGAAGTCGGCGAGAAGCTGCGCGGCATGATGCCGTGGATCTCGAAGGGTAAAATGGTGGACAAGGCGAAGAACTAACGCCTTGGCCTCCTAGACAATGAAAAGCCGGGCGATTGCCCGGCTTTTTCGTTTGTCGCTGAGTGTTTTTCCCCCCGTACTTCCCGCTGTGTTCCCACGCCGGGCGTACGTCCTCAGGCAGTCTCCACGGCCCGGACCACGTCATCGACCACGGCCACCAGCAGATTGTCGTCTTCGCATTCTGCCATGACGCGGATCAGCGGCTCTGTCCCAGACTTCCGGATCAGCAATCTTCCCTTGCCGTTCAGCCGCACTTCGGCATCGCGTATGACGTTTTGAACCGAGACCGCGTCCAGAGGTGCCGTTGCCGGATCGAAGCGGACGTTCTTCAAGAGCTGCGGAACCGGAGCGAAGACTTGGCGCAATTCGCTGGCGGGACGGCCCGTGCGCTTCATCTCGGCCAGAAACTGAAGTCCAGCCAGCAGGCCATCGCCGGTGGTGGCATAGTCTGTCATCACGATATGGCCGGACTGCTCTCCCCCCAGATTGAAACCACCCGCGCGCATCTCTTCCACGACATAACGGTCCCCGACAGCAGTCCGTTTGAGGGAAATGCCTTTCCGTTCAAGGTAACGTTCAAGCCCGAGGTTCGACATCACCGTAGCGACTAGCGTATTTCCGGCCAGTCGGCCTTCCTCCGCCCAACGCGCCGCGAAAAGCCCCATGATCTGATCGCCATCGGCCACGACGCCGTTTTCATCGAGGATCATGATCCGGTCCGCATCGCCATCAAGGCATATACCCACGTCGGCCCCGTGACTTACGACAGTCTCGGCCGCCAATCGCGTATCGGTCGAGCCGCAGCCCTTGTTGATATTCGTCCCATTCGGCGCCACGCCCAGCGGAATCACTTCGGCCCCAAGCTCCCAAAGCACCTGCGGCGCCGCGCGATACGCTGCGCCATTTGCGCAGTCCACGACGACCTTCAGCCCGTCTAATGTCAGATCTGACGGAAAGGTGGATTTCACCCGTTCGACATAGCGGAACAAACCATCGTCGATCCTCTTGGCGCGGCCGATATTCTCGGCCTCCGAGAGCATGATGTCGCCTTCAAGGATCGCCTCGATGCCCGCTTCCGCTTCATCGGAAAGCTTAAAACCGTCGGGGCCAAAAAACTTGATTCCATTGTCTTGGTGCGGGTTATGGCTGGCCGATATCATCACTCCGACATCGGCGCGCATTGACTTCACAAGAAGCCCGACGGCAGGCGTGGGCACCGGCCCGAGAAGAAGAACGTTCATGCCGGTCGAGGTGAAACCTGCAGTCAGCGCATTCTCGAACATGTACCCGGAAAGCCTTGTATCCTTTCCTATGACAACGCGATGCGCCGGCGAGCCATCGCGCCGAAAATACCGCCCTGCAGCAGCTCCCAGCCGCAACACTGTCTCGGCAGTCATTGGGTGCGTGTTCGCACGCCCCCTCACGCCGTCTGTACCGAAAAGATTCCGTTTCATTGGCCTGCTCGTTCTTGTTCTCTTTGAAACTTATCACGTCAGGGAAAAGCAATCATCAATAATGAAAAAAGGCGGCCTCTGGGCCGCCGTTTCTTGCCTGTCGTCCGCCTCAGCGTTTCGCGACGCGGTCTGGTTGCCGATAGAAGTGATGAAACCCGATCGTCGTCGTTCGCGGGAACACACGCGACCAACGCGGCTTGACCGACTTGGTGTGATAGTGCGTCGCTCCGCCCGTAAGAACGCGAGGAGCACCGTCGAGCATCATGCGGGCGACCTTGCCCACGAGATCACGCGCCGGTCGTTCGTTCATCACTTCAGGGCGGCCATCACAGGTATAGGAGAACTGGCAGCGGTACCGCTCTCCGGTTCCCTGATTGACTACGCCGCAAACCGACGACGGGTAACGCGGGTCATCGACCCGGTTCAGTATGACCTCGGCGACACCGAAGATGCCCTTCAAGGTCTCACCGCGGGCCTCGAAGTAAAGTGCCTCTGTCAGACAGGTCCATTCTTTGCCACCGTCCGCCTTTGGCAGCGATGCGAGGCGGTCGCGCGAATAGATGCCATCGGCGCCTTTGCCACCGGCCTTTGGTGCCTCGATCAATCTCGAGAGGCTTTTTCCGCGAACCGATGTCAGGGTCCGGCTTTCTGCGCCAACCAGCGCGGACAGACGCTCGTCCAGAGCGACGGTCGGGTTGTTCGAAGAGCTCAGCGTCACTTCCGCGGCAGCCGGCCACGCGACAGTCATGGCCGCGATGACGCCCAAGCCCCATAAAACGGGTCTGATCATGTTGCCCCCTCCAGGTAGAAGGTACACAAGGTAGAGGCCCGTTTCGGCCCCAATCACTAGATAACGGAGGTTGGACTACCCAAGGTTCGCCGGAAGGTCCACCCGTCGGGGGGTGACAAAGTGTTCACAGGTGTGGGCAAGTTCGGCGAGATCTCGCCTATATGTTGTGCATTTTGACGACGGTCAGCGAATTTCCGTCCCTTTTGATGCCGGATTCCGCAAGGCCAGGTGCGCCGCAGCGAGTCGCGCGGCTGGTACGCGGAACGGCGAACAACTGACATAATTGAAGCCTGCCTCCCTGCAGAAGGCAATCGAGTCGGGATCGCCACCGTGTTCACCGCATATGGAAAGCACAAGATCGGGCGACGAGGCACGTCCGCGCTCGGCACCAAGCCGGAGCAATTCTCCGACACCTTCAATGTCGAGACGGTGAAACGGGTCTTCCGGATAGACACCCTGCTGCACATAGGCGCCCATGAAACGGCCAGCGTCGTCACGGGACAAGCCATATGTCATCTGGGTCAGGTCGTTCGTACCGAAGGACAGGAAAGAACAGTACTGGGCAATATCATACGCACGAAGCGCAGCGCGCGGCGTTTCGACCATTACACCGAGCTTGTACTCGAAACTCTTTCCGGTTTCACCCTTCACATGCGCGGCCACACCTTCGATCCGCATGCGCACAAGCTCAACCTCGCGCTTGGCAGAAACCAGCGGGATCATGATCTCGGGAACCGTGGAATACCCAGCCTCCTTGGACGCGATCGTCGCAAGGAATATGGCGCGTGCCTGCGCTTCATAGATTTCCGGTAACGTCACTCCCAGCCGGACACCGCGCATGCCCAACATCGGATTAAACTCCGAAAGAGCTTCGACCCTCCGCGTGACCTTCGACACCGACAACCCCATTGAATCGGCGATCTCTCGAAGGCCTTCCCTGGTTGAAGGAAGGAACTCGTGCAAAGGAGGATCGAACAATCTGATACAGACCGGCAACCCGGACATGATACGGAAAAGTTCTTTGAAGTCAGCCACCTGCATGGGGATGAGTCGCTCAAGAGCTGCAGCGCGCCCCTCTGGAGTCTCTGCGAAAATCATCTCCCGCATGACGCTCATGCGGTCTTCTTCGAAGAACATGTGCTCGGTGCGGCAAAGGCCGATGCCCTCGGCCTCGAAGTTGCGGGCGACCTGCGCTTCTGCGGGAGTGTCGGCATTCGCCCTGACCCCGATATCGCGCACATCGTCGGCCCAATGCAGGAGAGTCCGGAACGCATCATCGAGCGCGGGCTCCAGCAGAGGAACGGCACCTGCAAGAAGAACGCCGTCCGTTCCATCGATCGTGACCGTATCACCCTCCGACAAGACCCGGCCATCTGGAAGCGCCAAAGTTCTGTTCTTACGGTTGAGACCAATGTCCGAGGCCCCCACCACGCCGGGTAGACCCAGACCGCGCGCGATCACCGCGGCATGGCTGGTCATCCCGCCGCGCTCGGTCAGCACGCCCATGGCGGCGTGCATGCCCCGGATGTCTTCCGGCGAGGTTTCCCGGCGGACCAGGATGCAGGACTCGCCCCGTGCCGCACTGGCCTGGGCCGCCTCGGACGTGAACACGAGCCTTCCGGTGGCCGCTCCGGGACTTGCGGCAACGCCGCGCGCCAGCACATCACGATCCGCGTCCGGGTCGACCTGGTAGTGGAGCAGCTCCGCAAGACCACCTGGTTGAATGCGAAGCACAGCCTCCTCCCGGGAGATCACCCCGTCTTCGGCAAGAGAGACGGCGATGCGGACGGCCGCCCGCGAGTTCCGCTGTACACGAACCGCATCGAGAATGCTGAGGTTGCCGCCATCGAGCGTGAACTCGATCTGCATCTCCTCGCGCAAGCGGTTTCGGCAAATTGAACCAAATTCCACAAGCTTATCAAAAGCTTCCGGGCAAAGCTCCTCAAGGGAAACCCCCCGCTTGTCCCGGGTCAGATAGACAGCACCCTCGGCACCCAGCGCCTCGCGGCCCTGACTTTGGCTGAGATACCGTCCTTTTATCTGGGGCTGGCCGGTCTCGGAGGAGACGAACTGGATCACGCCGGAACCCGATTCAGGCGGGCCGAGGCCGGGTGCCATCGCCTGCACCACAAGGCCGAGGCCGGCGTCGGCGGGGGCGCCGCGGGCTTGGCGGAGGAGGCGGGCCGAGGTGCCTTCCCACATGCGCGCCATCGACTTGAGAACACCGCCCAGTTGCCGGACCGGATCCTGCGGGAACGGTTCATCCGTTTCTTCTTCGTAAATGTCGAGCATGCGCGACAGCATGTCCGAGGACGCGCCGGAAATACTGTCGAACACGTCGGGGTCCAGATGCGCGACCTGCGCCGAGTATGTGTGGATGAACCGGGCGTATAGCTCGTCAGCGGCCTCGTGGCCCAGAAGGTTCGCGAACTCTGCGTGACGGGCGTCGTTCATGCCGATATTCAGGATCGCGCCCGGTCCGCCCCAGTCGGGGTCCTCGGAGGACGGACGAACCGAGACCAGGGGCGCGGGCCCGAAATGCTTCAGAATCAATGCGGTATCCACGACCCCGCCGCCGGCCAGACGGCGCACGGTGGCAAAGGGCAAAGCGACAGTCTGGGGCACGGGCAGGTTCAGGCGCACCAGGCGCTGAAGGCATTTCGCACGGCCGCCATGGGTCGTTACGGCCAAGGGAGCCGTCTCGTCGATAACGACGAAATCTTCGAGATCTATGTGTTTCTGCACCGCGGCGATTCCTTTGAGCGCAGTGTATGCGTTAACATTGGCCAATCAAGGATTGTAAATCTTTTCTGACAACTTGCGTGGCAGAGCGGAAACGCCGGAGGGTTAACGCCGCATTGCAGCAGGGCGCGGCGCAACGGGCCGTGCCTGCGGCCCGACGCCGGACTCTGCCTTAGGAACAAGGGGAAATGCGCGAAACCCCCTGTCGGCAAAGCGTCGGCAAAACGTATGGCAAGCGTATGGCACCTGTCGGACAGGACGACCTGGTTAACTGGGCGTGCGGCGATGCATGCGGCGAGACACCGCAATCGAATGAGGGTCGTCACGGAAGATATTGAAAAGGCGGGGTGAACCCCGCCCTACGCTTCAACCTTGGTCAGATCGGCAACCGCAAGACAGGCGGCGCTGATGCGGTGGAGGAGGTTCAGCCGGTTCCGCCGGACGATCTGGTTCTCGGAATTGACCTGCACCGTCTCGAAGAATGAGTCGATGGGCGCGCGCAGACCGGCCATCGCCGACATGGCGGCGGCGAAGTCTTCCGCCTCTATCGCCGGCGCGATTCTTGCCTCGGCGGCGTCGAGCGCCTTGAACAGCGCCGTTTCCTCGCCCGTCTCGGCCAGTTTCGGATCGGGACCGAAGGAATATTCGACGCCGTCCTTCTCCTCGGCCTGTTTCAGGATGTTATGCGCCCGCTTGAAGCCTTGCAGCAGGTTGGTGCCGTCATCGGTGTCGAGGAAGCCCTGCAACGCCTCGGCCCGCTTGACCAGCAGCGTCAGGTCGTCGGCATTGGGCATGGCGAGGCAGGCGTCGATCACGTCGTGACGAATGCCCCGGTCGCGGAGGTAGACCTTGAGGCGGTCGTGGAGGAAGGCGAGGAGGTCAATGGACTTGTTCAATGAGTCTTTCGATGCACTCTCTCGGATCTTTTCAAGATTGTCGTCTGACTGTTTGTCGAAAAACAAATTGGCATGTTCCTTGAGCGCGTCTGTAACGTTAGACAGTTCAAGAGCGCGTTTCGCTATGCCTTGCCGCAATCCAATCTCCAGACCATGAGCATAGAAGATGCGTGCTGCAACTTTTTGAAACAGTATTTCAAAAAGCTGCCATCGAACCCCATTCTCCAACACCAACCGGATCACCCCAAGCGCCGCGCGCCGGAGCGCAAACGGGTCCTTCGACCCCGTCGGCTTCTCGTCGATGGCCCAGAACCCCGTCAGCGTGTCGATCTTGTCGGCCAGCGCCACGGCAACCGAGACAGGATGCGTCGGCACGTCGTCGTTCGGGCCAAGGGGCGAATAATGATCCCGGCAGGCCTCGGGCACGCCATCGTCATGGCCCGCCGCCTGGGCATAGTAGCGGCCCATGATCCCCTGCAATTCGGGGAATTCGTAGACCATTTCCGAGGCAAGGTCGGCCTTGGCGATCCGCGCGGCCTCTTCGGCCAGATCGGGCTTGGCCCCCACCACCGGCGCAATCTCCCGCGCCAAAGCCGCGATGCGTTCGATGCGTTTGGCCTGCGACCCCAGCTTGTTGTGGAAGGTCACATCGCGCAAAGGCTCGGCCATGCCAGTCATGCCCACGGCCTTGATCGTTCGCAGGTCGTTTTCCCAGAAGAACTTGGCATCCGACAGCCGCGCAAAGAGCACCTTCTGATTGCCAGCCAGGATCGTCGCGCCGTGATCCGCGGTTTCGCGGTTCGCTACCGTGATGAAATGGGTGATCCGGCCCGATTTGTCCTTCACCGAGAAGAACTTCTGATGTTCCTTCATCGAGGTTTGCAGCACCTCGGGCGGCAGGGCGCGGAACTCTTCCGCGATCTCGCCCATCAGCACCACGGGCCATTCCACAAGACCGGCAACCTCGGCCAGAAGCCCTTTGTCTTCAACGACTTCCAGTCCCTGCGCAAAGGCTGCCTGGGTCGCGTCGTGCCAGATATGCTCGGCCCGCTCGGCAGGGTCGAGGATGACATGGGCGCGTTTCAGCTTCGCGGCGTAATCCTCGAACGAGGTGACGGCAAAGCGCCCTGCCCCCATGAACCGGTGGCCCTCGGTGGTGTCGCCCGCGACGATCCCGTCGACGGTCAGCGGCACGGTCGAGACCTCGCCGTTCTCGGTCAGGATGGCGATGATCGAATGGAGCGGGCGCACCCAGCGCAGGTTGCCCGCGCCCCAGCGCATCGACTTGGGCCACGGGAAATTGCGGATCGCGTTGTCCAGAACCTCGGCCACGATATCGGCGGCGTCGCGTCCCGGCTTCTCGATGACGGCGAACCAGACCTGACCTTTCTTGTCGTCCCGCGCCTCGAGCTGGTCCTTCGTGAGACCGGTGGAGCGGAGAAAGCCCTGAAGCGCCTGTTCGGGGGCATCGGTGCGGGGGCCCTTGCGTTCCTCGCGGACGGGTTTCGAGCCCTTGGGCAGCCCCTCGATGGCCAGCGTCAGGCGGCGCGGCGTGGCGAAAGCCTGTGCCGCGGCATAGGTCAGACCGGCTTCGACCAGCCCGTCGGTGACAAGGCGTTTCAGGTCGTCGGACGCCTTCGCCTGCATGCGGGCGGGAATTTCCTCGGAGAAGAGCTCGATCAGGAGATCAGCCATGGTGCGGTCCTGCAATGTCTGGGGCGAGGGAGTTCTGTGCGCGGGTCATTCGCTGCGCTCCGGCGGCGGCGGGCAGCCCGGCGGCGGCGGGTTGCCGTCGAACACTTCCTCGCCGCAGATGTTCATCTGGTGCCAGGCATAGCCGCGCCCGTCGGGGAAGATCGCGACAACCCGGTCGAAGCCGTACTCGACATTGGAGATGCCGAGGAAGGCGAAGGCCTGTCCGTCTTCCAGCGCCGACCCGATGGCCTGTGCGTCGAAGCAGTCGAACCAGCCCGGCGCGACATTCGGGATCGGATCGTCGTAGACGACATAGGTTTCGGTCAGCATCGCTTCGGACATGGGCGTCTCGAAGCAGGCGCGGTAGCGCAAAGGCGAGGAATCCGAGTCGATGGCCTTGAAGTTTTCGAACAAGATCGGCTCCGGCTGGCCGGCTGCGACGCTTGTCAGTTGCACATCTTCAACCCCGCGGGGGGTGACCTCCTGGTAGAAGCCGTAGACCTGAAGATAGTACATCAGGAAACCCGACAGTATGGCGGAGACGACGATCACGGCGGCGAGAATCTTTCCGGTCATGCCGCCGCCCCGGCCGCGTCCGTGGTTACGAAGGCGTCGGCGCAGGCCTTGGCCAGCGCGCGGACCCGGCCGATGTAGGCCTGCCGTTCGGTGACGCTGATCACGCCGCGGGCGTCAAGCAGGTTGAAGAGATGGCTGGCCTTGATGCACTGGTCGTAGGCGGGATGGGCCATGACGATGCGGCGGCCCGTCTTGGGGTCGGTCTCCTCAGCCGCGAGGATGCGCTGGCACTCGGCCTCGGCGTCCTCGAAATGCTTCAAGAGCATCTCGGTATCGGCCGTGTCGAAGTTCCAGCGGGAGTATTCCTGTTCGGTCTGGCGGAAGACGTCGCCATAGGTCAGCGGGATCGGGGCGGCGGGATCGTTGAAGGGCATGTCCATGACGTGATCGACGCCGAGGACATACATCGCCAGCCGTTCGAGCCCGTAGGTCAGCTCACCCGAGACCGGTTTGCAGTCATGTCCGCCGACCTGCTGGAAATAGGTGAACTGCGAGACCTCCATGCCGTCGCACCAGACTTCCCAGCCCAGGCCCCAGGCACCGAGCGTCGGGCTTTCCCAGTCGTCCTCGACGAAGCGGATATCGTGGAGGGCCATGTCGATGCCGATCGCTTCGAGTGAACCGAGATAGAGCGCCTGAAGATCGGGAGGCGAGGGTTTGATGATGACCTGGTATTGGTAGTAGTGCTGAAGCCGGTTCGGGTTTTCGCCGTAGCGCCCGTCGGTCGGCCGGCGGGACGGCTGGACATAGGCCGCCGCCCAGGACTTGCCGCCCAGTGCGCGCAGCGTGGTCGCCGGGTGGAAGGTGCCGGCACCGACCTCCATGTCATAGGGCTGCAGGACCGCGCAGCCTTTTGAGGCCCAGTAAGTCTGGAGGCGCAGGATGATCTCCTGAAACGATGTGGGGCGCTCGAGGGCTGCCATTGTCCGCTCCGCTGGCTCGAATTTCGCGTTCTCAATAGGCAACAGGCCTGAGAGGGTCAATGAGACGCCCCTTGAAACCGCGTGCATGTGACACAGGCTTTGGTAGAACCATCCGAAACTCGCCTTGGGGGCGATCATTTGAGCGGGACGAATATGAAAAGACTGTTTCAAGTTGCGGCTGTTCTTGCCACGGCACTCTGGAGCCAGATGGCCCTGGCGCAGACCTGGGTTCAGATCGAGGCAAGGCCCGACCGGTCGCTGGGACTGGAACGCGCCGCCGATTATGCCGCACGGCTGCCGGACGTGAACGGGTTCCGGCTGGCCTCGGGCTGGTTCGCCATCGCGCTTGGCCCCTATTCCGAAGCCGAGGCGCTGTCGGCGCTGGGACAATTGCGGGCAACAGGAGCCATTCCGTCGGACAGCTTCATATCGGACGGCGGCAATTTCATCGAACGCTTCTTCGGGTCCGAAAACGCGCCGGTCGCCACCGCGCAACCCGCCCAGCCCTTGCCGCCGCTGGAACCCGGCGAGGAAACACAGGCAGAGGCGCTGGCAGGCGAACGCAGCCTGACCCGCGGCGACCGCGAACTGATCCAGATCGCGCTTCGGTGGGAAGGTTTCTACAATTCGATCATCGACGCCGACTTCGGCCCCGGCACAAGGCGCGCCATGGCCAGCTGGCAGGAAGCCAACCGCTATGAACCCACGGGCGTCATGACGACGCGCCAGCGCCGGGATCTGGTTCAGGCCTATAGCCAGGCGCTGAGCTCTCTGAACATGCAACCGATCAGCGACGTCGAAGCCGGCATCGACATCACGCTTCCCGCCGGTCTGGTCAGGTTCGATCGGTACGAGGCGCCCTTTGCGCATTACGAACCCGCAACCGACGACGGCGTCCGCGTTGTGCTGATCAGCCAGGAAGGCGACCGCAACACCATGGCGGCGCTCTATGACATCATGCAGACCCTGCAGGTGGTGCCGGTGAACGGCGAACGCCGGCTGGGGAACGAGGAATTCACCCTGACCGGCAGGGACAGCCGGATCATCTCGCACACCTTCGTGCGCTCGGTCCGGAACACGGTTAAGGGCTTTACCCTTGTCTGGCCGGCCTCTGACGAAAAGCGGTTCCGGCTGGCGTTGTCGGAAATGCAGGCCAGCTTCCGTCCGACCGACGGCTTTCTGCCCGACACCATCGGCGCAGGCGCGCCCCAGAACATCGACCTGTTGTCGGGCCTTGAAATCCGGCGCCCGGACCGGGCCGGATCCGGCTTTTTCATCGATGCGAACGGCGCTGTGCTGACCAGCGCGGCGACTGTAGACCAGTGCGCCCGGATCATGCTGAACGACGAGACCGAGGCGGATATCGCCGCGCAGGACAGTGCGCTTGGCCTGGCCCTGCTGCGCCCCCGCACGGCGCTGGCTCCGATATCGGTGGCGCGGCTTTCCGGCCTCGAGCCCCGCATCCAGTCGGATGTCGCCGTGGCCGGGTTCCCCTTCGGCGGTGTCCTTTCCGCGCCGACGCTGACCTTCGGCACGCTGGCCGACGTCAAGGGGCTGGACGGCGATGCGCGCGTTCAGCGCCTGGAGATCGAAAGCGGCGACGGCGATGCCGGCGGCCCGGTCTTCGACGGCTCGGGCGCGGTGATGGGGATGCTGCTGGCCCTTGATGAGGGTACGCGCCAGCTTCCCGGGACCGTCGCCTTCGCGGCGGATGCGCCGGTGCTGGCGGAGTTCCTGTCGGCCAACGGCATCCGCGCGGCAGTGTCAGACACGGGCGCGCCGATGGCCCCCGAGGACCTGACGCTGCTGGCTGCCGACCTGACGGTGCTGGTGACCTGCTGGAACTGAGCCCGGCCCCCTACGCCCCCAGCGCAGGGGTCGCCCGGATGAGGGTCGGGCGTCCGGCGGTGAACGCGGAATTGAGGATCGCGGTCAGGTCGCCAAGGCTGGCCGGCTCGGCATAGCCGCAGCCATAGGCCGCCGCGAGATGGCGCCACTCGGGGTTCTTAAGCGTGACCGCGACGGGAGAGATCTGCGCCGAGATCATGTTGTCGCGGATTTCGCCCAGCGCATTGTTGTCCCAGAGGAGGATCGGCAGCGAGAGGCCGAGTTCGGCGGCGGTGCCCAGTTCCTGGATCGTATACTGGAAGCCATAGTCACCCGCGATGGCCATGACCGGGCCATCATGGCCCAGCGCGCCGCCGATCGCGGCGGGCAGCGCATAGCCCAGCGTGCCGAAGCCCGTCGGGTGGTGCCAGAGACCCGGTTTGGGCATGTCCCAGACCTCTTTCGCGGCATATGCGAACTGGGTCATGTCGGAGAAGATCATCGTGTTTTCGGGCAGCGCGGCGGAGAGCGCGTCGCAGACGGGCACGATGCCGGGACGCTCGGCGTCGATCTCGGCTTTCCACCTCGCGCGGGTCGCGGCGATTTCGGCCGGGGTCCAGTCGGTTTCAAGCGGCTCTTCGACGCTGCGGGAGAGGTCGTCGAAGACGCCGAACGCATCGCCATAGATCGGATACTGGCCGGGACGTGCCAGGACTTCGGCGTCGATATCGACGCGGAAGAGCCGCGTGTCCGTGCCGAGGCTTTCGCGCCAGAGATCGCCCTGCGCGAGTTCGGAGCCGAAGACGAAGATCGCATCGGCGCGGCTCAGGGCTTCAGCGCTGGAGGGGCGCGCGAGGTATGAACCGAAGTGGAGCGGCGCGCCGGGCGGCACCACGCCTCGCCCAGCGTAGGTCGTCATGCTGGCGGCGTTCCAGCGCTCCAGCACCGGGCCGGCAAAGCCGATCCAGCGCGCGCCGCCGCCGAAGAGGAAAAGCGGCCGCCGGGCCTGCCGAAGCGCCTGGGCCAGCGCCGAGATGTGGCCGTCCCATGTCTCGCCGATCTGGCCCTCCGCCATGCCCCCCGCCGGAAAGGCCGGCGCTTCGCCACCCAGAACCGCGATGGGAACATGAAGGCTTTTGGGCCTTGGCCGCACGGCGAGGAATTCGGCGAAGGCCCGGTCGAGCAACTGGTAGGCCGCCTCGGGAGTCCGCGCCGTTTCGGACCAGTCTGCGACGGTGCGCCCTGCTCCCTCCTGGTCCCGCATCTGGTGCAACGGCCCGCGCCGCGCGGCCGTCTCGTCCAGCACGGTCGAGATCACCAGCATCGGCACGCTGTCGGAATAGGCCTGCCCCATGGGGGTCAGGATGTTGGTCAGCCCCGGGCCGGAAATCACGAAACAGACGCCGGGCTTTCCTGTGGCCCGTGCATAGCCGTCGGCCATGAAGCCCGCGCCCTGTTCATGGCGCGTCAGCACATGGCGGATGCCGGCCTGTTCGACGCCGCGGTAGATCTCGATGTTGTGGACGCCCGGGATGCCAAAGACGGTGTCCACCTCCCGGTCCTGCAGCATGAATGCCAGTTCCACTCCCAACGGTCGCATCTCAGGTCCTCCAGAAGCGCGAGGTGAACAGGACGAAAACCACCATCAGTTCCAGGCGCCCGACCAACATGCCGACGATCAGGATCCACTTGGCGGGGTCGTTCAGCGTGGAGAAGTTGCCGGCCGGCCCGATGATTTCGCCCAGCCCCGGACCCACGTTCGCGATCGCCGTCGCCGCGCCCGAGACGGCCGTGACGAAATCGAGCCCCGTCGCCGAGAGCAGCACCGCGAGAATGCCGAGCGAGACGATGAACATGGTCAGGAAGGCCGTCACCGAAGAGATCACGTCCTCGGTCAGGGTGCGGCCTTCGTATTTCGGCTGGAAGACGCCGTGCGGGCTGTGGATGCGCCGGATCTGGTTGGCGATGGCGATGACGACGATCTGGTAGCGGAAGATCTTGACCGAACAGCAGGTCGAGCCAGCGCACCCGCCGATCAGGCCGATGAAGAAGAACAGCGCCACCGGGAAGGCGCCCCACAGCTGGTAGTCCACGCTGGCATAGCCGGTGCCCGTGATGATCGAGGTCACGTTGAAGGTCGCCTCGCGCAGCGCGTGAAAGAAGTTGTCGTCATTCACGATCAGCCGGAACAGCGCCACGGTCACGATCAGCACGACTGTGACGACCAGGAAGACCCGGACCTGGCTGTCGCGCCAGAGCGGCTGGGCGGATCCGGCCAGCAACTGGACGTAACGGACGAATGGAAGGCTGGCCAGAACCATGAACACGGACGCCACGTATTCCGGCGCGCCCTGATACTCGCCAAACGACGCATCATGGGTGGAAAAACCGCCTGTCGAGATCGTCGTCAGCGCATGGTTCACCGCGTTGAAGAAGGTGAAGCCCGCGGCCAGATAGGTCAGGACACAGACGACCGTCAGGCCCAGATAGACGATCGAGATCCGCGAAGCGATCTCGGCGGCGCGCGGCAGCACCTTGCCGGCCGTATCGAAGGCCTCGGAGCGGAAGATCTGCATGCCGCCGACGCGGAGTTCCGGCAGGAAGGCCATGGCCACGACGATGATCCCGATGCCGCCGAACCATTGCAGCATGGAGCGCCAGAGCAGCAGGCCCGCGGGTAAGTCGTCGAGCCCAACGAACACCGTCGACCCTGTTGTGGTCAGGCCCGACATCGCCTCGAAATAGGCGTCCGTGATGCTGGCGTCGGTCGCGCCCTCGACGAAAGGGATCGCCCCGAAGACCGGCAGCACCGCCCAGACCCCCGAGGCCATCAGGAAGACCTGCTGGATCTTCAGTTTGCCGGTCACCGCATTGGCGCAGGCCAGCGAGATCAGGCCGCCGATCATCGTCGTGAGGATCGCGGACTCAAGGAATGCGCCCGCATGGCCGTTGCCGACCGAGAAATCGACCAGCATCGGCACCAGCATCGTGACGCCCAGCGCCGCGATCAGCAGACCGATAACATATCCGACTGGGCGCAGATCAATCATGGGACGGAGCCTTGGCCGGGCGAGGCCCGCAAGTCAATCGGCAACCGGGCCGCCGGGCGCGACCGGCTTGCCGTCCGATCCGAAGAACGGATTGCGCTTCGATCCGCCTGCAAGTTTCGATTTCAGGGCGCGAAACCCGAAATTGGCATAGAGCTTCAGCGCTCCTCCGCCATCATCCGGCACCCGGCCCGTGGCGGCCTCGCGGAAGACACGCACCTTGACCGGTCCAAGGGCCGACGGATCGGCGAAACGGTGGCTTTGCAGTGTCACGAACGGGATCGCAGGCGTCTCCAGCGTGCTGGCGACCGGCGTGTTGCAGCAGGTCGTGAACCAGCGAACGGGGCCTTTTGACGAAAGCCTGAGCCACGAGAGGTTCTCCGCGCCGCGGAGGAACCGCATTCTCTCCGGGGCGACCTGGAACAGATCGCTGCCGCCGGCCTCATCCAGTGCGCCCTCGGCACCCGTGCGGCTGGCAAAGTTCCGGCAGGAGTTGCAATAGCACACAGCCCTGAGCCCGCCGGTGGTATCAACTTCCGCCGCGAAGGCGCCGCACCGGCATGTCCATTCCATCAAAGCACCTCCTTGTCGACCGGCGGCAGGTTATCCTTCCGCCGGGCAACACGAAAGGCTCAACCGACGTGGAACAGGGTCGAGAAGAGTTTGGGATCGAGCGACGTCGCCTCGAACGTCGCACCCTCGGTCAGCACCGACACCGCGTCATGGCTGTGCAGGCTTTCCTGGTGCGACGCGACCACGCGGAAATCGCCCACGCGCTGGTCGCCCTGAAGCGCCTCGGCGAAGAGACGCGCCGCATCCTCGACGAAGATCGGGTTGGCGGCGTTCAGTTCGGCGAAGGCCTGTTCATCCTCGCGCTTGACCATGACCTGCGTCTCGGTCGGCACGGCGGCGCGGCAGAGGGCGACTGCGTCCTCGAACCAGAGGGTCGGTGCGTTCGGGTCCACAACCATCGACAAACGCGCGACAGAGCGCTGGGAATGGGGCGTCGCCAGCTGGCCGCGCTCGCGCCGGGCATGCTCGGACAGTTCCAGCGAGCACGGGCAGGTCGAGGAATAGACGTAGTCGAGGTGCAGGATGCCCGTGCGCACGCCGTTCTGCTCCACCAGTTCCAGCGCGATGTCGTAATACTGCCAGCCAGACAGGCCCGAGCGCAGGCTCGACACCTTCATCGGGAACGAGAACCGCATCTGGATGCGGGCGTCGAAACTTTCGAGATCGCTCTTGTAGTCGTCGAGCGCGGCTTCGATCACCTCGAACGAGAACGTGCTTTCAGCATGGGCATAGAAAGAGCGCATGATCCGGCTCATGTTGATGCCCTTCTTGTCCGCCTCGAGGCTGACGGTGCCGGTGACGGAGGTGTCCAGCAGGCGTTCGCCCCCGTCCTTCATGCGGAAACGCACCGGCAGTCGGAAGTTCGAGATACCCACATGCTGGATCGCGCGGCGCGCGCCCTTGATCAGGGATTCCGGGCCGTTCTGCAGATCCGGCAGCGTGTCCTTGTAGGCGGAATCCACCGTGAAGCCCGCGGGATAGGCGCGCGACAGCGCCGGATAGCCCATGCCTTGCCCCGGCAACAGCTGGCGCAGCGCGGGATCGAGCGTTTCGATCTCGGCCGCATCGGCCTGCTTCACCCAGCCACGCAGCAGATCGAGCATCTTCGCAGCGTCGTCGCGGGTTACGTCTAGAAGGAAATCAGGGCTGTGAATGTTCATGTCATCTCTCTTGCGTCGCTGTAATCCGTCAAAGAAAGGACCGCTCACCGCAGTTCCGACGGGTTTTGCTAATTCATACGCAAGAGCGGCTCTGCCGGATCATCCGTAACGAAGAATGAAACGCTTCAGAATTTCCGGTGGGACAGTGACTTCAGCCGATTGGCACACCTCTGTAAGCCTTTCGGCCTGGGCCGGGTCGAAATAGCCGCGATGCTTGTAGATCTCGATGCGCTCGGCAAAGACATCGCCGTCGGCTTCGGGGTGAAACTGGGTGGCATAGACGTTCCGGCCTGTACGGATCATCTGGAAAGGGCAAGGCTCGGAGACCATAAGGTGCACCGCGCCCGGCGGCAGTTCCTGGACCGCCTCCTTGTGGCCGACGAGCGTGTTGAACCTCTCGGGCAATCCCGCCAATAGCGGGTCGTCGCGGCCCTCGGGCGTCACCTGGCAGGACACGGGGCCGACCGGCTCGCCGTAACGCGCCTTCGAGACCTCGCCGCCCAGGTGATGGGCGAGAATGCCGATGCCGTAGCAGCAGCCGAGAAACGGCATGTCGCGGGCCGTGATCTGGGGCATCAGCCGCAGGATTTCGGCCTCGGCACGCGCTTCGACCGGGTCCTTGGTTGCCGGGTCGTCGCTGACGCAACCCGGACCGCCGCCGACGATGACGCCGGCATAATCGTCGAGCGACAGATCGGCGGGCAATGGTTGAGCGTCGAGGCGGATGCGATGCGCGCGGGCCTCGTCGAGACCGCCCTTTTCGAGGAACGCGCGGAACTCGCTGTCAGAGGCTTCATCCTCGGGGCGTAGTTGAAGGATCAGGAAGGGCTTTTCGGACGACATGCCAGTCTTGTGCACCCTGCTCCCGCCTCTGGCAAGGGCGGGCGTGCCGGCTCAGGCGCCGGGCCGATAGGACAGCGGCGCGCAGATCGCGATCAGCCAATCCAGGAATTGCTGCGTGTTTTCACGGAGCGGGCCTTTTCGGGTGATCACCGAGTAGACACCCCACATGTCCAGCGGACAGTCCACCAGAACGAGCGAGCCATCGGCGAGATATTTGCGCACAACGATCTCGGACGACAGGCTGAGCCCGTACCCCATGAGGGCCGCCTCAATTTCCAGCCTGACATTTCCGGGGTCCACGATGCTGACCTGGTCCGGATCGCAGCCTGCGCGGCGCACGGCCTCGTCGAAGACCGACTGCACCATGCTGCGATCGCGAAGCCATGGAAAAGTGGTGGCATCGACGCGCCCATCTCCGACAAGCGACGGAGCGGCGCAGAGGATCAGGGGCGTGTGAATCAGCGGCACGGCGTTGAGGTTTCCCCAGGTCTCGCCCTTGAGATTGCCCCTGACGACAAGATCGAAGGCATCTAGGTCGATCGGTGCCCTGTTGCCCTCGGGAGAGAACGCGATCTCGACCCCGGGGTGCTTCTCCCAGAAGTCGCGCAAGCGCGGCAGGATCACCGCATCCACGAAGAAGTCAGTGGTCGAGACTCGCAGACCTCTCGCCGCTTCGCGGTTTCGCAGGTCATTCACCCCGGCGGCCATCAGCGCGAACGCCTCGCGCAGAGGCGCGGCCAGATGCCGCCCGGCCTCGGTCAGGACCAGCCCCCGCCCCTCGCGCCGTACCAGCGCCGCGCCCATCTCGTCTTCCAGCTTGCGGACCTGCTGGGCGATGGCGGCGGGCGTGACGTTGAGCGCGCGCGCCGCCGCCGAATACCCTTCGAGCCGCGCTGTCGCCTCGAAGGCGCGAAGCGTCGAGAGCGGCGGAAGCTGGCGCCAGTCGGGATCCGTCATTTGATAGCCTGACTTAAAGGTATGGAATTATTTCTGACTCAGAGAAATCCAAAAAACAAGCTATGAAATAAGGGAACAGACCGAATTGTTCCGGAGAGAAGCCATGATGATACTACAAGATGAAATGCTGCGCGCGACACGCAGGTTCGAGGCATCTGGCCGCACTGTCTTGCCGGAGCTTGGCCGCGAAATTGAGCATGCGGCGCGGCGCGACGAGGCCGGAGACATGTCCACGGAGACCGGCCAGCGCATCGCCACGACTGCTCCGGCGACACTGCGACAGCCCTTCGCCCTTCTGAGGCTCTGGTTCGTCAGAGGCGTCCCGACCTGATCTCAGGCGAAAGCCGCCACGCGTTCCAGCGGCTTTTCCATCACCGCGTTCGACAGGAGAACGCCCAGCCGTTCGACCTTCTGGCGTCTGACCAGACGCCAGCCGTGACGGGCGAAGAACGGCTCGGCCAGAAGGCTGGCCTCGGTTTCCAGACGGGTCAGCCCCCGCGCCCGCGCTCGGCCCTCCAGAACGGCATAGAGCACCTCGGAGATCCCCTTGCCCATGACCTCGGGCAGAACGAACGCCAGATCCAGGTACGCGCGGGTCATATCCAGCGACATGAACCCCACCGGCCCGTCCGGCAGTTCGGCCACGACGGTGTCCGCCTCGGCCAGCCGCAGTTCCCAGGACCTAGTGTCAGGCACATGCGGCGACCAGGCGGCGCATTCCACGGGCGTATAGCGGGCGGCGGCGCCCTCATGCACGGAACGGTGGAAGATACCGGCCAGCGCCGGCGCATCCCCGTCGGAAAAAGAGCGCACGAGGAGGCCGGGAAAACTCCCAGTGGAGTTTTCAAGTTTTGTCCGGACGACCTTGGTCATGCCTGTTCGAGCGCCTGCATGAGGTCGGCGATCAGATCCTCGGCGTCCTCGATCCCGACCGACAGCCGCACCAGACCCGGCGTGATACCCAGCGCCGCGCGCTGGTCGTCGGTCAGACGCTGGTGCGTCGTGGTGGTCGGATGCGTGATGATCGACTTGGCGTCGCCGAGGTTGTTCGAGATCACCACGATCCGGAGCGCGTTCAGGAACCTGAACGCCGCGTCCTGCCCGCCCTGCACCTCGAATGCCACGACGGTGCCGCCTTTTTCAAGCTGGCGCATCGCAAGCGCGTGTTGCGGGTGGCTGGCAAGGCCGGGATAGAGAACGCGGCCCAGTTTCGGATGGCCCTCAAGCGCACCGGCGATCGCAAGCGCACCGGCAGCCTGCGCGCGGACGCGGAGGTCGAGCGTTTCCAGCCCCTTGAGCATCAGCCATGCGGTGAAGGGCGACATCGCGCCGCCCGTGTGCTTGAGATAGGGCTCCAGCGTCTTGCGGATGTACTCGCGCGTCCCAAGGACCACGCCGCCCAGAGCACGGCCCTGCCCGTCGATATGCTTGGTCGCGGAATAGACGACGACATCGGCGCCAAGCTCGAGCGCACGGCTGAACACGGGGGTGGAGAAGACGTTGTCGACGACGACCTTCGCGCCCACGCCATGCGCGATTTCGGCGACGGCGGGCAGGTCGATGACCTCGAGCGTGGGGTTCGACATGGATTCGAGGAATACCGCCTTGGTGCCGGGGCGTACGGCAGCGCGCCACTGGTCCAGATCGGTGCCGTCGACGAAGGTGACCTCGACCCCGTAGCGGGTCAGCACTTCCTCGAGGATGTAGAGACAGGACCCGAACAGCGCGCGCGCCGAGACCACGTGATCGCCCGCCCTCAGCATGGAGGTCAGAGCCGCGTTGACGGCGGCCATGCCGCTGGCCGTGGCGAAGGCGTCTTCCGCGCCCTCGAGCGCGGCGATGCGTTCCTCGAACATGCGCACGGTCGGGTTGCCGTAGCGGGCATAGATGAACTCGTCGTCGCCCGCCTTCTCGAAGCGCTGCGCGGCCTGTTCGGCGCTGTCATAGACGAAGCCCTGAGTCAGGAAGATCGCTTCGGACACCTCGCCGTACTGGCTGCGGCGGATGCCTTCATGCACGAGTTTCGTGCGGGTTTTCCAATCCTTGGACATGGGGACGCCTCCTTTCCAAAAACAAAGCCCCCACCGCGATGAGCGCCGGGGGCGATGGAGTCGTCCCAGACCTCTTTAGCGGAGTTTTTAACGTGGCCCGCAATCCGGTGAACAAATCGCCACGATGCCTGCGTGCTAGCCCCGAAAGCTCAGCCGGTCAAGCCTCTTGGAAAGCAGATGTGCGCCGGATACGAACGCGGCATGAAATGGATTTTTCGAATTTTCGCCGGATTGGCCCTTATCGTCGGCCTCGTCGTGATCGCGGGCGTGACGCTTGACACCAGGGTCCGCCCGGCACCCGAAACCGCGCCGGGTTATCGCCTGACCAGCACGCCCGCCCCGCACAGAGATCGGGACATCCCGGTCCACGTCTGGTACCCCGCCGAGCCCGATGCGGAGCCCCCCGTTCTTCTGGGGCAGAATGCCCTCTTTTATGGTCACTACGTCCATATCGACGCGCCGGCCGCCACGGGTCCGTTTCCCGTTGTGGTCCTGTCGCACGGATCGGGCGGCAACGCGCCTCAGATGGGGTGGCTGATCCGCGAAATGGTCGCATCGGGCATGATCGTCGTCGCCACGAACCATCCCGGCACCACGTCACGCGACAGCGATCCGTTCCAGACGATCCGCATTTGGGAAAGACCTGCCGACCTGACGGCGCTGCTGGACTGGACGCTCGGCTCGGACCTGCCTGCGGAGTCGAACCGAGTGGGCGTTCTCGGCTTCTCCTTGGGCGGGCATTCCGCGCTGGCGCTGGCGGGATCACGTGTCACCAAGGCGGCGTTCATCGACTATTGCGCGACTCACGACGGCATACCCGATTGCACGTGGATGCTGAACGCCGGTGTCGATTTCGCAACCATCGACCAGCCCCTCTACGAGGCCGATCATTCCGACCCGCGTGTGCGCGCGGCGGTGGCCGTCGATCCCGCCTTGTCGCTCGCCACGACGCCGGACAGCCTTGCCGCGATGGACCTCCCGGTTCTTGTGATCAACCTCGGTCAGGACGCCCCGGCAGCGATGCGGGCGGATGCGCTGGCGGCAACCTTGCCCCAAGGCGCATATCACGTCGAACCCGAGAGCTGGCATTTCACGTTTCTCGCCGAGTGTTCGCCCCTTGGGCGGATCGTCATCGGGCTGGCCAGCCCGGACAACATCTGTTCGGATGCCGGTCTTCGTCCACGCGCCGAGGCCCACGCGGCGCTTGCCGCGCGGATCGTCTCTTTCCTTTCCGGCACGCTGCAATAGCTTGTCGCACGCCTGACCCGCATCGGAGATCCCATGACCGCCCCCATCGACCTGTATTACTGGCCCACACCGAACGGCTGGAAGATCACCATCGCGCTTGAAGAAATGGGCCTGCCCTACAACCTGCATGTCGTGAACATCGGCAAGGGCGACCAGTTCGACCCCGATTTCCTGAAAATTGCGCCGAACAACCGGATGCCGGCGATCGTCGATCCCGATGGCCCCGACGGCGCGCCGGTCTCGATCTTCGAATCCGGTGCGATCCTGCAATATCTGGCCCGGAAGACCGGCATGTTCTGCGGCAAGACCGAGCGCGAGAGGATCGCCGTCGACCAGTGGCTCATGTGGCAGATGGGCGGTGTCGGACCGATGGCGGGACAGGCACATCATTTCATGAAATACGCCCCAGGCCTGACCCCGGCGCAGGTCCTGCCCTATGCGCAGGATCGGTATCGGCGCGAGGTCGGGCGGCTTTACGGTGTTCTCGACAGGCAACTGGCGGAGAACGAGTTCGTCGCAGGCGACTACTCGATCGCGGACATGGCGATCTGGCCCTGGGCGCAGAACTGGGAAGGCCAGCAGCAGACGCTGGAGGACAAGCCGCATTTCGCGCGCTGGCTGGATGCGGTCTGGGCCCGGGATGCCGTGAAGCGGGGCAAGGCGGTGGGCGCGGACCTGCGCAGCGCGCCGCTGAGCGCCGAGGAGCAGGCGGAATCGAACCGCATTCTCTTCGGGACGCGCTGAGGGTTTCCAGGCCCACTCAGCAGGACTGCAACCGTTTCCCGCGCACATCGGGCACCTTGAAGCGCCCGTGATTGTGAACCTGTCGCCAGACCGACAGCACTCGAATACCGGCCATGGTGCACTGGTATCGAGCTGAAGATGCCGGGTCGCATCTCACCGACCGCCTTGATTGTGCGGCGCGCATTGCCAGGAGTCTGCGAATGCCGAATTTGCGGCCCTTCGGTAACGCAAACCGCTCGCCGCAAACCGCCCCAAGCACCGCCGCTTTTTCGCCAAAGTGGTTAAATAGCTGATTCCATTATTTTGGAGATTCTAACTATGCCGAGTTTTTTGGTGAACACTTCGGGACGGCGCAGCACGAAACTTGTCAGCCACACGAGTGACTGGGGTGTCTCCGTGTCTCAGGCCAGCGCGGACAGGACAGCCGGGATGAAGGGGCTTGCCGTCGTGGGCTATCTGACCCTTTTTGCCGCCTCCTTGTTTGTCATTCCGATCATGGTCGGCCTTAGCATGTTCGAGACGACCAGCAAGGTTGCCGCCGATCTGGCCATCGTCGTGGGCTGCGTCGGGCTTGCAATGTTCTTCAACGCCCATTCCCGCAAGGGCCCCAAGAACGCGCTGCAAATCGACTACGATGCCTCCGAGGTGCGCCTTGGCTCCGTCTCCGCCAAGGGCGCTTTTGTGCGCCACAAGGTCTGCCCGCTGCGCTCGCTCGATAGCGTCGTCGTCAATGCTTCGGACCCGTCCGCGCCAACGCTGACGCTGGAAATGTTCAGCGAAGCGGCGACGATCCGCTTTTCGAATACCGATATCGACGCTCTGCAGGAGCTGGCCGCCACCATTCAGACGGCCGCGGACGAAGCCCGCGCTGCGCCGATCCGGTCCCGGATCGTGAGCCGGATCAACGGGTTCGAAGCGGGAATGCGCGAAATCGGACAACGCGTGCGGTCGCGGGTCACCTCGAGTTTCGCGTAAGCGCGCCGGTCGGGCGCTCGCCTGCTCGGCGATCAGGTCCACCTGACGCACCGGGGGCGACCTCCAAAAAAAAGCATCGGGATCGATGAGCCGAGAACCGGCTGGATTGCTCTTCAGCAAGCCGGGCGGCGAAGCGATCCGACGCTTTGCGGCACGGGCGCGGCAAGACTTTCCAATCGCAAAAGAGGAACGTCTCTGGGCGCGCTCTCGCCTTGGTTGCACCCCGACGCCGGAACACACTGTTGCAAATAAAACACCATAAAAACAATAAAATAGAAAATTTCTCTCCTGTCATTTTCGGACCTCATCCGGTCCCTAGGCGTCGTCCTCGCCGGACAGACCCGGCGCGCCTGTTTTTCTCGCGGGCGAACGACTGAAATATTTTTGGAGACGTTTACATGAAACTTTCGAACATATCTTTGACGAGCGCCATGCTTCTCGCCCTTGCCGCCTGCGGCGGCGGCGGCGGTGAACCGGTTGATCCGAATACCGTGACCTCGTCGGGTATATTAGAATTGGATCTGCCTGCAGATACCTCGGCCTATCCGGAAGGTGTGGATGATCTCATTACCAGCGTTAAGAACGCAAATGAACTCGGCACGCTGGAAGCCCCGGCAGGCGAGGCAGTCTACACCGGTACTTTTGGCGCCGAAATCAATGACTTTGTTGGCGGCGACGGTGCGGTTATCACCGGCGATGCCACGATCGGGGTGAACCTGTCTGGAACGACCGCAACCGCCACGTTCGACAATATTTCCGCGATCTCGGTTGACTCCCAAGGCACGGTTTTCCCTTCGGTCGTAGGCAGTATCACCGAAGACAGCCCACTGGCGATCTGTGCGGGGATTTTGTCGGGTGACCTGACCGGCTCCTTCCTGGTGGAAGGCGCGGAAACGTATGACTTTGCAGGGGCACTGAACGGCGCATTTGCCGATGAAAACGGAACAAATTCCGTCTTCGGCGTCTTCGACGGCACTCTGACGAATACCACGGTCGGCGACGACTTTGGTGTGACCGATGAAGTTGGCGGCGCGTTCTACGCAGTGGACAACTGATCCCGATACACACCTTTTACCCAAAGGTCCGCCGGCAACGGCGGGCCTTTTTCGTTTCAGTTCTCGCCCGCTTCCTCGTCGATCAGGTATCTCTGAAGCGTCAGGATCTGGCCCCAGAGAAACAGGAACATAAGGATCGGGAAGCCGAAGGTCTCGATCTTGACCCAGGCGTCGGTCGACATGGTGCGCCAGACAATCTCGTTCGCCGCAGCCAGCCCGGCAAAGAACAGCGTCAGCCGCCATGTCAGCTTCATCCAGCCCTCGTCGGTCATCGGCAAGAACTCGGCCATGATCCAGGCGAGGTAACTGCGTCCCTGCAAGAGCCCGATCCCCAGGATCACGGCGAAGAGGCCGTAGACCAGCGTGGTTTTCATCTTGAAGAACTTCTCGTCGTTGAACCACACGGTCAGCCCGCCGAAGAGCACCACCATGACGATGGTGAAGACCTGCATGCGGGAAAGCTTGCCTGTCAGCTTCCAGAGGATCGCCATCGAGGCCAGAAGGATGGGCACGAAGATCGCGGCGGCGACAATGAAGCCGGAATAGTCTGTCCCGCCAAAGCTGTAGGTCTCGTCCCTCATGTAGAGATAGGCCACGAAGAACAGCATGGGCGGACCCAGTTCAAGGATCTGCTTGGTGACCGGGTTGATCTGTTGTTCCGCCATTGCCGTCCTGCCTGCCTTGATTCGTCACCCCCATGTAGTCCGCAAAAGGAGCGCTGAAAAGCAAGCGGCCTTCCTCTTGGCCGAAATACTTCGGGGGGCGCGCGGCAGCGCGCGGGGGCAGAGCCCCCTCAGACCTCGCTCGGAAAGTGCTTCATCACCAGCCGGATCGGGTTCGGCGCCGCCTGCCCCAGCCCGCAGATCGAGGCGTCGGCCATCGCCTGGCAGAGGTCCTCCAGCAGCGGCTGGTCCCAGCGGTCGGCCTGCATCAGCTTGACCGCCTTCTCGCAGCCGACCCGACAGGGCGTGCATTGCCCGCAGCTTTCGTCCTCGAAGAAACGCAACATGTTGAGCGCCGCCGCCTTCGCGCTGTCCTTGTCCGACAGAACCACGACGGCGGCGGAGCCGATGAACGAGCCGAGGGGTTGCAGGGTATCGAAATCGAGCGGCACATCGGAGATGGAGGCCGGAAGCAGACCCGAGGACGGCCCTCCGGGCTGATAGGCCTTGAACGCGTGCCCCTCGGCCATGCCGCCCGCCGCCTCGATGATGTCGGTAATGGTGGAGCCTGCGGGCAGAAGGTAGACCCCCGGTCTGGCCACCCGGCCCGAGACGGAATACGAGCGCAGGCCCTTCCGGCCGTTCTTCTCGACCGAACCGAGTATCTCCGGCCCTTCTCGCAGAACCCGCGCGATCCAGTGCAGCGTCTCGACGTTATGGACCAGCGTGGGGCGGTCGAAGATGCCCACCTGCGCGACATAGGGCGGACGGTGACGCGGCAGGCCGCGCTTGCCTTCGATCGACTCGATCATCGCGGATTCCTCGCCGCAGATATAGGCTCCCGCGCCCCGGCGAAGGTCGATATATCCCGTATCGACGATCCCGGCGGCTTCCAGCGCGGCGATTTCGCGGCGGAGGATCTCCAGAACGGCGGGATATTCGTCGCGCATGTAGATGAAGCAGGTCTCGGCCTCGACCGCCCAGGCGGCGATCAGCATGCCTTCCAGCATCAGGTGCGGCGTACGCTCGAGGTAATACCGGTCCTTGAAGGTGCCCGGTTCGCCCTCGTCGCCATTGACGGCCAGGTAACGCGGGCCCGGATTGCCGCGTACGAAGCCCCATTTCCGCCCCGAAGGGAAGCCCGCGCCACCCAGCCCGCGCAGGCCAGAGGCCAGCACGGCTTCCTGCACCTTTTCCCAGTCGCCGCCGTCCCGCAGGGTGAGCAGCGTGTCGTAACCGCCTGAGGCGCGGTAGGTTTCCAGCGTTTCGTACCCGGGCACGCGGGCGTGGGTGTCGCCCGCCGCGATGGCTGCGGCCACCTTCTCGGGCGTGGCGTGATCGATATGGTAGTGACCCAGTTCCAGCGTGGGCGCGGTATCGCAACGCCCCATGCAGGGTGCGCGCAGCACGCGGACCTGCTGAGGGTCGAGGCCGTCTTCCAGCGCCTTCTTCAGCGCCTCGGCCCCGGCCAGCTCGCAAGACAGGGAGTCGCAGACCCGGATCGTCAGCGCGGGCGGCGGGGTGTCGCCTTCCTTCACGATGTCGAAATGGGCGTAGAAACTGGCGACCTCGTAGACCTCCGCCTGCGACAGCCGCATCTCTTCAGCCAGGGCGCGCAGATGTGCCGCCGAAAGGTGTCCTTCGGCATCCTGAATGAGATGCAGGAACTCGATCAGCAGGTCGCGGCGGCGCGGACGGTCGCCAAGAAGCGCCCGAACCTCGGAGAGCGCCGCGTCGTCCAGTTGCCGGCCCTTGGGCGTCCTGCGCCCCTTGCCCTGCCCCGATTTCCACACGCCCTTACGCTGATCCAGCGCCATCGGCAGTTCTCCCTCGCGTTCTTCTGACCAATTCCTACCGCTTCAGGCGGGGGATGACAGGTCCAAATGCGACGATTGATGGCCTCGTTCCGCTCTGGCCTGCCTCCCGCATCCGTGCGATACTTTGCAGTATGCGTCTATCGATTGCTCTCGCCCTCTTCCTGTTCCCGGCGGCCCTGCAGGCCGAGACGCCGATTTCAGCGGCGGAGTTCGAGTCGCGGGTGACCGGCAAGGTCCTGACCTATTCGGCCGGCGGAGCGCCCTATGGCATGGAAGAATACCTCGAGGGGCGGCGCGTGCGTTGGAGTTTCCTCGACGGGAAATGCCAGGAAGGCCGCTGGTATGTCGCGGGCGAGCAGATCTGCTTCGTCTACGAGGACATCGCCGAACCGCAGTGCTGGCAGTTCTATGCCCACGGAAACCGCATAGTCGCGCGTTTCGAAAACGATCCGATGTCGACGGAGCTTTACGAGACATCGAGTTCGTCCGATCCCTTGTTGTGCCTCGGGCCCGAGATCGGCGTCTGAAGGGGGCTCCGCCCCCGTCCCGGACAGGGTCCGGGACTCCCCCGAAGTATTTTCGCCAAGAGGACGGACAATCTGAAGAGAGTTGACCCGAGCCTGCCGGTCAGAGAAGCCTGCCCTGTGCCGGCGGCCTGTCCCCGGCCTTGGCCTCTACACGGCCATCACCGAACTCGATCTCGAGCCGGCCGGTCGCCTCCGCGGCCGAGGTGATGACCCTCTCGCCCTTGCGGACCACGGCATAGCCGCGCGCCAGCGTCGCCTGGTAGCCGAGGCTCTGGTGCATGCGGCTCAGCGCCGAAAGCCGGTCGGTCAGCGTGGCGAGCCGGCGGTCAGAGGCCTGCTTCAGGCGTGGCATCACCCTCTCGAGGTCGCGGCGCTGGAGCGCGACGCGCTCGCGGAGCGGTTGCGGGCGCAGACGGGCCAGCACCCCGCCCAGCCGGTCGCGCTTGCGTTCGACGGCACGGGTCAGCCCGGGCTGAAGCCGCGCGGCCCGGTCATCGAGGCGGCGGGTCTCGGTGTCGATGCGCCCGCGCAGCAGCGAGGGCCGGATGGCGCCAGCGTGGAGGGCGAGTTCGGCGCGTTTCTTCTGGACCGTTCGTGTCAGAGACTGTGCCAGCCGCTCCTCGGCACGGTCGAGCCGCTGGCGGGGGTCGTTCAGAAGCGCCTGCGGTTTCGGCAGGATGCGCGAAAGATCGGAGAGCCGCTGGCGGCGGCGCTCGACGCCCTGGGTCACGCCGCGGGCCAGACGCGCCTCCTGCTCGCGGAGCCAGACCATCAGGTCGCGGCGCACGGGCACCGCCATCTCGGCCGCCGCCGTGGGCGTGGGTGCGCGCCGGTCGGAGACGTAGTCGATCAGCGTCGTGTCGGTCTCGTGGCCGACGGCAGAGATCAGCGGGATGGCGCTTTCCGCCGCCGCGCGGGCCACGATCTCCTCGTTGAAGCCCCAGAGATCCTCGATCGAGCCGCCGCCGCGCGCGACGATGATCACGTCCGGCCTGGGCAGCGCGCCGCCCGGCGTTAGACGGTTGAAGCCGCGGATCGCGTTGGCCACCTCGGGCGCGCAGGACTGGCCCTGCACGGCGACCGGCCAGATCAGCACCTTGCGCGGAAAGCGATCGCGGAGGCGGTGCAGGATGTCGCGGATCACCGCGCCCGAGGGCGAGGTCACCACGCCGATGATCTCGGGCAGGAACGGCAGGGGTTTCTTCCGTTCGGCGGCGAAAAGGCCCTCGGCTTCGAGCGCCTTCTTGCGCTTTTCCAGCATCGCCATCAGCGCGCCCTGCCCGGCGACCGCCATCTCGTCCACGTTCATGTTGTACTTGGACTGGGCGCCGAAGGTGGTGAGCCGCCCTGTGACGACGACCTCGAGCCCTTCTTCCGGCATGACAGAGAGTTGGTCGATCTGGCCTTTCCACGTGGTGCAGGACAGGACGTTCCGGTCATCCTTGATGTCGTAGTAGAGATGCCCCGAGCGCGCCCGGAACACGCGCCCCACCTCGCCACGCACGCGGACCCGGCCGAACTCGCCCTCGATCACGCGCTTGATCGCGCCGGATATCTCGGAGACGGTGAATTCGGGGGCGTTGTCGCCCGGTTTGTCTTCGAAGAGGTCCATCGCTCCGCCTCGCGCCAGGGGTTTCGCCGAGTTTAGCGACAGCCGCACCCGGAAGACCAGAGCCCGATGTGCCACGCCGGCTCCGGCAACCTTGCCGCCTGCCGCCTCTTTCGCTATCCGCGTCGGCATCAAGGCGGCGCTTTCGAGAATGAAGAGGTTTACGGACGCATGAATATCCTGATCCTGGGCGGCGGCGGGCGCGAGCATGCGCTGGCATGGGCCGTGATGCAGAACCCGAAATGCGACAAACTGATCGTGGCGCCAGGAAACGCGGGCATCGCACAGATCGCGGAATGCGCCGCTCTGGATATCATGGACGGAACCGCGGTCGTCGAGTTCGCCGAAGGGGAATCGATCGATTTCGTCATCGTCGGCCCGGAGGCGCCCCTGGCCGCGGGCGTGGCCGATGATCTGCGCGCCTCGGGCTTCTCGGTCTTCGGCCCCTCGAAGGCCGCGGCGGCGCTCGAGGCCTCGAAAAGGTTCACCAAGGAGATCTGCGACGCTGCCGGCGCGCCCACCGCCGCCTGGGCGCGGTTCACCGAGGCCGCGCCTGCGAAGGAATATGTCCGGGCGCAAGGCGCTCCCATCGTGATCAAGGCCGACGGGCTGGCCGCCGGCAAGGGCGTCATCGTGGCGATGACGCTGGACGAGGCGCTGGCCGCGGTGGACGAGATGTTCTCGGGCACGTTCGGCGAGGCCGGCGCGGAGGTGGTGATCGAGGAATTCATGGAGGGCGAGGAAGCCTCGTTCTTCGTGCTCTGCGACGGCACGGACGCGCTGGCGATCGGCACGGCGCAGGACCACAAGCGCGTGGGCGAAGGCGACACCGGGCCGAACACCGGCGGCATGGGCGCCTATTCCCCCGCGCCCGTGCTGACCGACAGGATCGCCGAGCGCGCGATGGCGGAAATCATCCGCCCGACGCTGGCCGAGATGGCGCGGCGCGGGACGCCGTTCCAAGGCGTGCTTTATGCCGGGCTGATGATCCGGGACGGCCGCCCCCGCCTTGTCGAGTACAACGTCCGCTTCGGCGATCCCGAATGCCAGGTCCTGATGCTCCGGCTGGGCGGCCAGGCCTTCGACCTGATCCAGGCCGCGGCCGAGGGACGCCTCGCCGGAGAAAGGGTGACCTGGGCCGACGACCATGCGATGACCGTCGTGATGGCGGCGAACGGCTATCCGGGGGCCTACGAAAAGGGAACCGAGATCCGCGGGCTGGACGGCCTGCCGGAGGATTCGTTCCATGTCGTCTTCCATGCTGGCACCAGCGAGACGGACGGCCGGATCGTGGCCTCTGGGGGCCGGGTCCTGAATGTCACCGCACGCGGGAAGACGCTGGCCGAGGCGCGGGAACGCGCCTATGCGATGGTCGATCGGATCGACTGGCCCGAAGGGTTCTGCCGCCGCGATATCGGCTGGCGCGCGTTGAGCTAGAGGGTTCGACGCCTCCGGCGCCGACCGGTGGGGGG